>JAQXIJ010000047.1 GCA_029007725.1 Bacillota bacterium
CAGATCAGCAGGTAAGAGGCGCTATAGTATTGCCTCACGGTACAGGTAAAACCGCAAAGGTTTTAGTGTTTGCCAAGGGTGCAAAGGCTGAAGAAGCTACCGCTGCAGGTGCTGATTATGTCGGCGAAATGGAGCTTTGTACAAAAATTCAGAGTGAAAACTGGTTTGACTTTGACGTTGTTGTTGCAACACCAGACATGATGGGAGTTGTCGGTCGTTTGGGTAAGGTTCTTGGCCCTAAGGGTTTGATGCCGTCACCAAAGGCGGGAACAGTTACTATGGATGTTACAAAGGCTGTTAATGAAATTAAAGCAGGTAAAATCGAGTACAGACTTGACAAAACAAACATCATTCACTGCCCTATCGGTAAAGCTTCTTTCGGTAAAGAAAAGCTTACAGAAAACTTTAATGCTATAATGGGCGCTATTATCAAGGCTAAGCCTTCTGCAGCAAAGGGTCAATATTTAAGAAGTGTTGTTGTTTCAACAACAATGGGCCCTGGCATAAAGGTTAATGGCTCTAAGTTAGGTTAATTTGTTTTTTTCTGGCATGTGGATGTTAAACTGCCAGAAAAAAACTTGACAAATTGTATTTTCTATGCTATACTGTTATAGTTAGAAATAAATCCGTAGACAGCAGGCAAAAGGTAAGTCCTGCCGAGGGTATTATTTAGTTTGATACTAATGGCTCTTTTCGTCTACGAAAAAGAGCCTTTCTTTTTTGAAAGGCATAAAACTTATAGGAGGTGACATTATGCCAAGCGAAAAAGTTTTGGAGGCAAAAAAAGCGCAGGTGGCTCAAGTTGTTGAAGCTTTAAATAGCGCTGCAACAGGCGTTTTGGTCGACTACAGAGGTATTACCGTTGAAGAAGACACAAAGCTGAGAAATGACTTAAGAGCAGCAGGTGTTAAATATTTTGTTGTAAAAAATACATTACTTCGTTTAGCAGCAAATCAGGTTGGCCTTGAAGAATTGGATGATATGCTTCACGGTCCGACAGCTTTGGCAGTATCAGAGGATCCGGTAGCCCCGGCTAAGATTCTTTTTGATTTTGCTAAGGATAACGACAAGGTTGAAATTAAGACAGGTTTCATGGACGGAAAAGTAATTTCCATGGATGAGCTTACGACTCTTGCAAAGACTCCTTCAAAGGAAACTCTTATTGCAAAGATTATGGGCAGCTTAAACGCCCCTGTATCAAACCTTGTAAGATTGCTTAACACAATTGCTGAAGGAGGAGAAGAAATCTCTGACCTTATCGCAAAGAAAAATGCTGAAGCGGCTCCGGCAACTGAAGAACAGCCTGCTGAGGCAACCGAAGAAAAACCTGCAGATGCAGAATGATTAATTGATTTTTAGGAGGAAATTAAAATGGCAGACATTCAGAAAATCTTAGATGATATCAAAGAATTAAAATTATTGGAAGTAGCTGAGCTTGTTAAGCTTATGGAAGAAGAATTCGGCGTTTCTGCAGCAGCACCTGTAATGGTAGCAGGCGCAGTAGCTGAAGGCGGTGCAGCAGCTGCTGAACAGACAGAATTTGAAGTTGTTCTTGCTGAAGCAGGCGCTTCAAAGCTAGGTGTAATCAAGGTTGTAAGAGAACTTACAGGTCTTGGCCTTAAGGATGCAAAGGCATTGGTTGACGAAGCTCCTAAGTCTTTGAAGACGGGTGTTTCTAAGGATGAAGCTGAAAGCATGAAGGCTAAGCTTGAAGAAGCAGGCGCAAAGGTAGAACTTAAGTAATTATGTTAATCGACCTGTCCGGCATTATTAAGGATTTTAGCGGTAAATTAATCATTTCGCAGCAGGTTCACATGGAATCTGCAAGATTTCTGGGTGAAGAGTTTGTTTTTAACGAACCTCTTAACATTAACGGATATATTGTCAACAATACCAAGTCACTGGAGCTTGAAGCAACGGTTGCCGGCAAGATGTCCGTGCATTGTGCACGGTGCAATAAGCCCATGACAGTTGATATATCGTTTCCTGTTTCCGAGATACTTGTACGTGATGACGGTGAAATGGCTCTGGATGAAGATGTTGTTCTATATTCCGGTACAGAAGTTGATTTAAATGAAGTAATTACCAACAGCTTTTTAATGAATGTATCGGGAAAATATCTTTGCAGTGAGGATTGCAAGGGGATTTGTCCGCATTGCGGAACTAATCTTAATGAACATGAATGCAGCTGCAATAATGATATTATTGACCCACGGTGGGAAAAATTAGCCGAGATTATGAAAAAAATGTCTGATACTGAATAGGAGGTGCGATTAAGATGGCAGTACCTAAGGGTAAAGTATCTAAATCAAGAAGAGATAAAAGAAGAGCTAACTGGAAACTTGAAGTTCCTGGCATGGTAGAGTGTCCTCAGTGCCATGAATATAAGCTGCCTCATAAGGTTTGTAAGGCTTGCGGCTATTACAAGGGCAAAGAGGTTGTTAAGGTTTCAGATAAGTAGTTTTAAGCGGAGTGATTTTCACTCCGCTTTTTTGTGTAATGAAGAAATTTATATGCAGCAGACCTATTCTGAATACGTTGAAACAGTCGCTAATACTATATGATTCTGTTCAATGAGAGTATATGTAGATTTATTTTTTGTTACAGTTTTTTTCTGGTAAAAAATTCGTCAGATGTCATATTCCCGTGACGGTTAAAGCGTTTCATAAGATACAGGCAATTTTTGTTATGGGAAATTTTGTTCATTCCCTCTATGCATGATAGAGTTATAATAAATCCGTTTTTTTGCAAAACACGTTCGCTTTCTTTGCTATACGCACCATAAGGATAGGTGTAAATTATAAGTCTGAAGCTGCAATTAGAGTAAAATTGCGTCTGCATTTGTTGCATATCTTCATCAAAAATCTTTATATAATCAAGTGTAGCTTCATATTTATTCTTTCTCGAACCGTGGCGCAGAGCAGATATTGAATGGAAATTATATGAATGATTGCCGAATTCGACATTTTCTGAATCTACAAGACTGCCGATGTCGCACCAACGCATATAACTGTAATTGTCATTTGTAATATTATTTTCCGAATATTCATCGGTGTAAGCACCGACTACCGAAAAAATCGCATGAGCATTATGCTTTTTTAAAATCGGGACAACATACTTGAAGTTGTTGTACATTCCGTCGTCAAAGGTTAAAAGCACCGGTTTATCGGGTAGTGGCTCTTTATTATATACGTATTTAATTAACTGCTTTGCTGAAATACTTGTATAACCGCAATTTTCAAGATATTCGAGATCGGATTCAAAATTTTCAGGTGTTATTACGTATTTTCCTGTTCTTGTTTTGTCGGGATTTACGCTATGGTACATTAATATCGGCAAATCAAAGGGTGTGTCTTCCTCAAAGGTTGTCACCGCTTCAAAGTTGCCGATGACCGAAACAGCGAAAAAAAATATTGCAAAAAAAATCAGACTTACAAATATTCTGCGTTTATAATTCATTTTATCACCCGATAATAATATATGAGCACAAAAAAAAGCTATTCCATAAAACTATGGAATAGCTCGTATTAAAAGCGTTAAGCCTTACCTACAGAACCAAAAAGTTCCATTTTTTCTTTAACGATAACCTTAATTGCCTCAAATCCCGGAGCAAGAAGCTTTCTCGGGTCAAATCCCTTGCCTACAAGGTCTTTGCCTTCTTCGATGTACTTTCTTGTAGCTTCCTGGAAGTATAGCTGGCACTCTGTGTTTACGTTGATTTTTGCAACACCTAGAGAGATAGCCTTTCTGATCATATCAGCCGGAATGCCTGTGCCGCCGTGAAGAACAAGCGGAAGGTCACCAACGAGAGACTTTGTGTTTGCAAGTGCGTCAAAATCAAGACCTTTCCAGTTTGCCGGATATTTGCCATGAATATTGCCGATACCTGCTGCAAGGAAGTCAACGCCTAGGTCAGCAATCATTTTACATTCCTTCGGATCTGCAACTTCGCCGGCACCGATTATGCCATCTTCTTCACCGCCGATTGAACCGACTTCGGCTTCTAGTGAAATACCCTTTTCGTGGCAAACCTTAACAAGCTCTTTTGTTTTTGCAATGTTTTCTTCGATGGGATAGTGTGAACCGTCGAACATTATTGAAGAAAAGCCGGCTTCAATACATTTGTAAGCACCCTCATATGTGCCGTGGTCAAGATGAAGAGCTACCGGAACAGTTATTCCCATTTCTTCAACCATGGCAGATACCATGGCAGATACTGTCTTAAAACCGGTCATATACTTGCCTGCACCCTCTGATACACCCAAAATTACAGGTGAGTTGTTTTCTTGTGCTGTTGCAAGAATTGCCTTTGTCCATTCCAAATTGTTGATGTTAAACTGACCTACAGCATATTTGCCTGATACAGCCTTGTTCAACATTTCTGTTGCTGAAACTAACATAATAAAGTTTCCTCCTTGTTTTATAGTATATATTAATCAAGTACAATGGCACTTGTGTTTAATAACATATCCAGACTGTCTGCGTTTGCTGGGATTTCTTTTGTTTTATCGCAAGTTCGGCAACGGAGCGTGATTTTTTCGTTGTCAATCTCTATGGAAATCATTTTGCTGCCGCAGCTGCACGTAACGTTCCCCTCATTTGCTAGAGTATTTATTCTTTCAACTATTTCAAAAATTGTGTTAAGCTCATCACCGATGGTGTATTCGTCCTGAAACTGTGCAAAAAGCTCCTCTTGCTGCTCTATTTCATGCTGTACGCGCGCCTTATCACCTGCAAAAAAAATACCTATGCCTGTTTCGGGGCAGTGCAGTGCTAAAAAAGGCGACTGCCAAAAATGTATTTTGCTTATATTAAATGTGTGGTAGCCGTCACATACAGGGCATGTGACTGTTATGGAATACTTGTCTTTTTTTTGTGCAACGGTAATACAGTCGTCACGGCATGAAACACCTTTGCAGGCAAAAACGGCAGGCTTACTGTCCGAGAAATCAAAAAGTGATACATCTTTGTAATTGATTATTGAGCAGAAAGGACAAATGTATGCAAGTGTTTTTTTAAATTCTTTTATCATAACTCAAATTCCAATCTTATTTTCACGTGCCCAGAAGAAAAGATATTGCTGGGCAAATCCACCGAGTGCACCGAATTTTTCCTTGGCAAATGCAGAAATAGCTTCTTTTGTCTGCTCTTCCGAAAAATAGCAGTGCTCGACAATCCGCTTTATCCAAACATCAACCGGAAAACTGTCACTTTTTCCAAGGCTGAACAAAAGCACGCATTCGGCAACCTTGCTGCCAACTCCGTTTAATTTCAAAAGCTCTCTCTTAGCATATTCAAAAGAGGATTTTTTTAAACACTCAAGGTCGATAATCCCGCTGCTGACGGCCTTTGCGGAATTTAAAATATACTTGTCGCGGAAACCTGCCCTTATAACCGAAATGTCCTCTGCGGAAAGCTGCGACAGGCGTTCGGGTGACGGGAAAGAGTGGTAAATGTTCCCCATATAGTGTATTTCTTCTCCGAAGTTTGTGCACAAGGAATCGATAATTTTTTTTATGCGCGGAATATTGTTGCTTGCTGAAATTATAAATGAAATCAGACATTCAAACGGATCTTGATTAAGGATTCTTATGCCGCTGCCGAAATTCACGGCACTTTCCATAATTTCATCGGACGAAAGTGCGGATTTTATTCTGCCGTAATCACGGTGCATATCAAAATAATCACACCAGACACGGTTCCAGTCCTCCTTTGATGTGCCAAAAAGAGTAAGAGTATCGCCGTTTTGGGCAATTTTAAGCGCTTTGCCGTATGCAACACCTATGTATCCGTCGTTGCATTTGTTCCAGCGAAAGCACTGTCCGCAGTCAAAGATATGCTCAAGCTTAAAATCCCTTACATTTTTAACTATTAAGTTATCATTATCTTCAATAATCCTCATAACCCATTTATTATAACATAATTTTATTGCATTATCAATAAAATTAAAAAAAAATGTAGAAAATAATACGGGAAATAATAGACATATTTTTAAAATGTGGTATAATAGTATGCAGAAAATCGTAACAGGCATTTAAAAGTTTTACAGCTTTATATCGGAAAGGAAGATAGAAATGATAGATAAAAAAATGTATGAACAGCTTGCATATAAGCCGAAAAATGTGTATGACTGCATGACACCGGAGCAACGCCGCGAAATGATGGATATGTGTGAAGAATACAGAAAATTTCTTGACGCCGGAAAGACCGAGCGTGAATGTGTTAAAACTGCTGAGAAAATGGCTAATGAACATGGATTTGTACCGTTTGACAGTGTGGACTCGTTGAAGCCGGGAGATAAGGTATATATGATAAACAGAAAGAAAAACATTCTGCTTGCGGTAATAGGAGATGGAGATATTACAGAAGGAATCAATATTGTCGGTGCGCATATTGACTCGCCAAGACTCGATTTAAAGCAGAATCCGCTGTATCAGTCTACCGAAATGGCACTGTTGAAAACCCACTATTACGGCGGAATGAAAAAATACCAGTGGACGGCACTGCCTCTTGCACTTCACGGAGTTATATATACAAAGGACGGAAACCAGGTAGAGGTTTGTATTGGTGAAAAGGATGACGATCCGGTTTTCTGCGTAACGGATCTTTTGCCTCATTTGGCAAAAACTCAGATGGAAAAGAAGCTTTCCGAGGCTATTGAGGGCGAGGCACTGAATATTCTTATCGGTGGAATGGGAATAAACGGCAGCGATATAGACGACAAGGTAAAGCTAAATATTCTGAACATATTAAACATTGCTTACGGAATCAAAGAAGAAGACTTCATAAGCGCGGAGCTTGAGGTAGTTCCAGCATTTAAGGCGAGAAACGTGGGACTCGACAACAGCTTTGTCGGAGCTTACGGTCAGGATGACAGAGTGTGCGCGTTTACATCTCTAAAAAGCATATTTGACATAGAGGCACCGCACAAAACTGCTCTTTGCCTGCTTGTAGATAAAGAAGAAATAGGTTCGACCGGAAACACAGGAATGCTGTCAAGATTCATTGATATGGCAATAGCAGAGCTTATTGAAAAACTGACAGGAAAATGTGATATGCTGATGTTTAACAGGGTTATAAGAAATTCTGCTTGTATGTCCAGCGATGTAAGTGCGGCTGTTGACCCTAATTATATTGAAGTATTTGAAAAACAGAACTCTTCATATGCCGGTCACGGCATGGCGCTTATGAAGTATACCGGTTCAAGAGGGAAATCGGGTGCTTCGGACGCTTCGAGTGAATTTGTGCATGAAATTACAACAATTTTGAATAACGATAACGTTATCTGGCAGACCTGCGAGCTTGGAAAGGTTGACCAAGGCGGCGGCGGAACAATAGCGATGTATATTGCAAACTTGAATATTGACGTTATTGACTGCGGTGTGCCGGTGCTTTCGATGCACTCGCCATTTGAAGTGACAGCAAAAGGAGATATCTATATGGCATATAAGACTTATATGGCATTCTATCGCGACAGATAAATATTATGCGGTGTATTAAAAATGCACTGTTTCAAATAAAAATACGCTTTTTGCGTATTTTTATTTTGCATAAATGCAGCAATAATGAGGCAAGATCTATGCCGTGGTGATCGATTTTGTTCCTACAGAGGCAATTGCGATATTAAAACAGTTATAAAAAAACAATAAAAATGCATAAATATACATTATATATTTATAAAAATACACAAAAATATAAATATTTTAGAAAAGCACTTGACAAATATCTTTGTGTGTGATACTATAAATACAGTCTTTAAGATTGGTACTGAGATGCCGACAAGATATTGTATTTAATAGGATATGGCCTGAAAGACGGGCTATTGCTATATGCAAATCTCTTGTCGTGGCGAGAGATTTTTTTGTTGTAATTTTTTGCGGAAAAATATGTATAAATTATTATTATATAACAATATTAGTTTGTAAGAACACAATGTGAAAGGAAACACTGATGAACTGTTTTTTGAGCGGCGCCTGCGCGTGGATAAACAATGCTTTTGTAAAAGCCGATATAACAGTTTCGGACGGAAAAATAGCGGCTGTCGGCAAAAAAAATATAAACGGATTCCATAAAATAGACTGCACGGGACTTTATGCTTTCCCAGGGCTTATTGACGTTCACGTGCATTTGCGTGAACCTGGATTTGAATATAAAGAAACGATTGAAACCGGAACATTGGCTGCCGCAAAGGGAGGTTTTACCGCCATTTGTGCAATGCCTAATCTTAATCCCGTTCCGGATTCCGAGGAACACATCAAACGTGAACTTGATGCTATATCAAAAACGGCGAAGATAGGTGTTTTTCCGTATGCCGCAATTACTGTGGGAGAAAATGGTGAAAAGCTTACCGATATATCGGCTCTGTCAAAAAAAGCGGTTGCATTTTCGGACGACGGACACGGTGTGCAGTCGGAGTCTGTCATGCTGTCTGCAATGGCTCTTGCAAAAAAATACGATAAAATCATAGCCGCACATTGTGAGGATAATACCCTACTTAATGGCGGCTATATTCATATGGGCGAATACGCAAGACAGCATAATCACAAGGGAATATGTTCTGAAAGCGAATGGAGACCGATAAAACGCGATCTTGAACTTGCAGAAAAAACCGGCTGTAAATACCATGTGTGTCACATTTCGGCAAAGGAAAGCGTGGAACTGATAAGAAATGCAAAAAAGCAAGGTATTGATGTAACCTGCGAAACAGGACCACACTATCTGGCTTTTTCAGATATGGATTTAAAGGAAGACGGCAGATTCAAGATGAATCCGCCAATTCGCGCAAGA
This sequence comes from Bacillota bacterium, assembly GCA_029007725.1. Taxonomy (GTDB): domain Bacteria; phylum Bacillota; class Clostridia; order UBA1381; family UBA1381; genus UBA1738. The sequence continues at coordinate 8,788 of JAQXIJ010000047.1, forward strand.
GAGGACAGGCAGGCGCTTATTGAGGGGATAAAGGACGGAACGATTGACATGATTTCAACCGACCACGCTCCGCATTCAGAAGAGGAAAAATCGCGTGGCTTGAGCGGTAGCTTAATGGGTGTAGTTGGAATTGAAACAGCTTTTTCTGCGGCATATACCTATCTTGTAAAAACCGGAATTATATCACTTGAAAAGCTGATTGCACTTATGCATGACAATCCTATGCGGAGATTTGGAATAGGAAACAATATTTCAGTCGGAAACGAGGCAAACATAACATTGTTCGACCTTGAAAAAAAATATACTGTAAATCCGAAAAGCTTTGTATCAAAGGGTAAAAGTACGCCGTTTGATGGGATGGAGCTATTTGCAGAATGTAAGATGACGATGTACAAGGGGGAAACGGTATGGGAATGAACTATGACAGAAAAATTGTTCTAGAGGATGGCAGCCAGTACTATGGCTACGGATTCGGAAGCAACAGCGAAAGAATATGCGAAATTGTATTTAATACCTCAATGGTTGGTTATCAAGAGATAGTTTCCGATCCGTCATATACTTATCAGATGGTTGTGATGACATATCCGCTTATAGGCAATTACGGTATAACTGATGATGATTTTGAAACCAAACTGCCTACAATAGGCGGACTGGTTGTACGTGACTATAACGATATGCCGAGCAATTTTAGATATACAAAAACACTTTCGGAGCTTATGAGCGAAAATAATATTCCGGGGATTTACGGTGTCGATACTCGAAAAATTACGCGCAGCATACGCGATCTAGGCAGCAGAAAAGTACTCATAACTGCAGCTGACACTAGTATAGACGATGCAATGGAGCTTATCAAAACCACCGAAATACCGAACAATGCCGTTGCGCGCGTTAGTTGCAAAAAGAAATGGTATTCCAGAACATCAAACCATAAATATAACATAGTTGCAATTGACTGCGGAATAAAACTTAATATCATAAGAAGCCTTAATAAGCGCGGCTGCAACGTTACTGTTGTGCCGTACAACACTACAGCGGAGGAAATTGAGTTTATGAAACCGGACGGAGTCTTTTTGTCGAACGGCCCCGGAAACCCGGAGGACGTGACCGAGGTTATAGAAACGGTCAAAAAGCTGAAAGGAAAATTTCCGATTTTTGGGATATGTCTGGGTCATCAGATAATTTCGCTTGCATATGGGGCAAAAACGTATAAGCTTAAATTTGGTCATCGCGGAGGAAACCATCCTGTAAAGAATCTTTTGACCGGCAAAATAGAAATAACAAGTCAAAACCACAGCTATGCGGTCGATGCGGAGTCGGTAAAAAACACACCACTTGGAATTACGCATATGAACATACTTGACAACACTGTCGAAGGCGTGGAATATAAAAAGGACAATGTATTTTCGGTTCAGTACCATCCGGAAAGTGCACCGGGGCCTCAGGACAGCGGATATTTGTTTGATAAATTCCTTAAAAACATAAAGGAGGCTCAGAGAAATGCCTAAAAGAACTGATTTGAAAAAAATCCTTGTTATCGGCTCAGGACCTATAGTAATAGGTCAGGCGGCGGAATTTGACTATGCCGGAACTCAGGCGTGCCTGGCGCTTAAAGAAGAGGGCTATGAGGTTGTTTTGGCAAACTCAAATCCGGCAACGATTATGACAGATACAACCATAGCGGACAAGGTATATATGGAGCCTTTGAATCTTGAATATGTTGCAAAAATTCTGCGTTATGAGCGTCCCGACGCGATTGTTCCGGGAATAGGAGGTCAAACCGGACTTAACATTGCAATGCAGCTTGCCAAAAAAGGAGTCTTACATGAATGTCATGTGGAACTTTTGGGTACAAGCGTCGAAAGCATAGAAAGAGCTGAGGACAGAGAACTGTTTAAGGAGCTTTGTGAAGAGCTTGGTGAGCCTGTTCTGCCATCAAAAATTACGCATAACATGGAAGAAGGAAAAAGGGCGGCTGACGAAATAGGATATCCGGTTGTTCTGCGCCCGGCATTCACGCTCGGAGGAACGGGCGGCGGTTTTGCCGATAATGAAGAAGAACTGTGCGAAATCATGAAAAATGCCCTTCAGCTTTCACCGGTTTCACAGGTACTTGTCGAAAAGAGCATAAAGGGATATAAGGAAATAGAATATGAGGTAATGCGCGACAGTAATGACACTGCAATCACCATTTGCAACATGGAAAATCTTGATCCGGTCGGTATACACACCGGTGACTCGATTGTTGTCTGCCCGAGCCAGACACTTACAAACAAAGAATATCAGATGCTGCGTGACAGCGCACTAAAGCTTATCAGAGCACTGAAAATTGAGGGCGGATGCAATGTTCAATTCGCGCTTGACCCGCAGTCCTTTCAGTACTATGTAATAGAAGTAAACCCAAGAGTGTCTAGATCTTCCGCTCTTGCATCAAAGGCGAGCGGATATCCAATCGCCAGGGTTTCGGCAAAAATTGCGGTTGGCATGACGCTTGACGAAATTCGGATTGCAAATACTCCGGCATCTTTTGAGCCGACACTTGACTATGTGGTAACAAAAATGCCGCGTTTCCCATTCGATAAATTTGCATCGGCATCAAACAAGCTTTCAACTCAGATGAAGGCAACCGGAGAGGTTATGGCAATAGGCAGAACTCTTGAAGAAAGTCTGCTCAAAGCAATACGCTCACTTGAAATCGGAATATGCCATTTGTATAAGTCAAAGTTCGATAAGGACAAAATGAGTGTCGACGATTTGTTTGATTATATCAAAGAGGGAACCGATGACAGGATATATGCGATAGCGCAACTTATGTGGCTTGGTGTTGACCATTCTAGAATATGCAACGTTACGCAAATAGATATGTTCTTCCTTGACAAAATAAAAAAAATTGTTGATTTTGAAAAGGTTCTCGAAGCAAACGTCGGTGATGCTGATATTCTTTATAAGGCAAAGAAAATGGGTTTTTGCGACAAGTACATTGCACACCTCTGGAAAATGAAAGAAGACGATGTTTTTGAAATACGAAAATCGCACAAAATGTTTCCGGTATATAAGATGATTGATACATGTGCAAGCGAATTTGAAAGCTACATTCCGTATTTTTACTCAACCTATGAAGAGGAAAACGAGTCTGTCATAAGTAAAAAAAAGAAAATTCTTGTTCTCGGTTCCGGACCTATCAGAATCGGACAGGGTGTGGAATTTGACTATTCAACAGTCCATGCGGTAAAAACAATAAAAAATTCGGGATATGAGGCAATTATAGTAAACAATAACCCCGAAACGGTTTCGACTGACTATACAACCAGCGATAAGCTGTATTTTGAACCGCTTACAGTTGAGGACGTTATGAATATCATCGAGCTTGAAAAGCCGATCGGTGTTATTGCATCGCTCGGAGGTCAGACCGCAATTAATCTTGCCGAGCCGTTGGCTGCAAGAGGCGTTAAAATAATCGGCACCGACTGTGACGCGATAGACAGGGCAGAAAACCGTGATTACTTTGAAAAAATTATGGAACAACTGAAAATTCCGCAGCCTAAGGGAAAAGCAGTAACGAATATAGAGGACGGAGTTTCGGCGGCAAAAGAAATAGGCTACCCTGTTCTTGTGCGTCCGAGCTATGTTCTCGGCGGACGTGCGATGCAAATTGTGGCAAACGAAGAGGGATTGAGGATGTATCTTAAAACGGCGGTTGAAATTGACGAGGAACGCCCGGTTCTGGTAGATAAGTATATCGTCGGAAAAGAGCTTGAAGTTGACGCCGTGTGCGACGGAACGGACGTGTTTGTGCCGGGAATTATGGAGCATGTCGAGCGAACAGGTATTCACTCGGGCGACAGCATCAGTGTGTATCCGACATTCAGCGTTTCGCAGAAAGCGAAAGACACAATTCTTGATTATACCAAAAAACTCGGACTCGGAATAGGTATTGTCGGACTGTTTAATATACAGTTTATAGTCGACAAAGAGGAAAATGTGTATGTAATTGAGGTAAACCCACGTTCTTCAAGAACGGTGCCGTTTTTGTCGAAATCTACTGGATATCAGATCGCGGATATCGCAACGCTGGTTATGCTCGGTCATTCTCTTAAAGAACAGGGCCACGGAATACTGTATCCCGAGGAGCGCAAGAGATGGTACGTCAAGGTTCCCGCGTTTTCTTTCTCAAAAATAAGGGGTTTAGACGCCTATCTGTCACCGGAAATGAAGTCGACAGGCGAGACTATTGGCTACGATAATAAGCTTAACCGTGCGCTTTATAAGGCATTAAAGGCTTCGGGAATGAATGTTGTAAATTACGGAACGGTGTTTGTGACCGTTGCGGACAAGGATAAGGAAGAAGCGCTTCCGCTTGTCAGAAGATTTTATAATCTTGGCTTTAATATTGAGGCGACTGAGGGAACGGCGGCGTTTTTGAAAGCGAACGGCATAAAAACGCATGCTATGGCTAAAATAAGTGAGGGAAACGAAGAAATTCTGACAGCTATACGAAAGGGTTATGTAAACTACGTCATAAACACTCGTGAGCTTAACTCAATCAGTGAAGAAACCGACGGTTACCGTATAAGACGGTGTGCGGTTGAAAATAACGTGACCATGTTTACTTCACTCGATACAGTGCGTGTTCTTCTGGACGTGCTGGAGGAAATGACCTTCACTATTTCAACGATTGACGAGGAATAAATGTTGTAAAAAGGAAAGGAACAGTGATATATGAAACAGTCTTATTTCAAGCTTCTGTCGAACAGATGCATTGCAAAAAGTGTATATGAAATGAAACTTTTGGGCGATACGAGCGGCATAATTTTACCAGGGCAGTTTGTTAATATAAAAATTGACGGTCTGTTTCTGCGCCGCCCAATTTCAATCTGCGACTATGACGAAAATTCTCTTACAATCATATATAAGGTTGTTGGAAAGGGCACAAGCACCATGTCTACCATGAGCGAAGGCGCATGGCTCGATTTGCTTGTCGGACTTGGAAACGGCTTTAACATTACTGACAGCGGAAAAGCACCGCTTGTAATCGGCGGCGGAGTGGGTGTTCCGCCTATGTACAATCTTGCAAAGGAGCTTTCAAAAACCGGTGCAAATGTTACAGCAATACTCGGCTTTAATGCAAAGGACGAGGTATTTTATAAAGAAAAATTTGAAGAAATCTGCGACAGAGTGTATGTGACGACCGTAGACGGGAGCGTAGGTACAAAAGGATTTGTGACAGATGTTATGAAAAATCTTGAATATTCATATTTTTATACCTGCGGTCCGTACCCAATGCTTAAGGCGGTTTATGACACGTCAAAAACAAGCGGCAGCTTTAGCTTTGAAGAAAAAATGGGTTGTGGCTTCGGTGTCTGTATGGGCTGCAGCTGCAAAACAAAATACGGAAACAAGCGTATTTGCGCCGATGGCCCCGTTTTGACTAAGGAGGAAATAATATGGTAGATACAAGGGTTAATTTAAGCGGACTTGAACTTGACAATCCGATTATTCCCGCCAGCGGAACATTCGGCTACGGTTATGAATTTTCACGGCTTTACGATATAAATATTCTGGGTTCTTTTTCTTTTAAAGGAACTACAAAAGAACCGCGGTTCGGCAATCCTACACCAAGAATTGCGGAATGTACATCCGGAATGATTAATTCGGTGGGGGTGCAAAATCCAGGGGTCGACAAGGTTATAAGCGAAGAACTGCCCAAGATGAAGACCTTTTTCAAAAAAAAGGTTATAGCAAATATCAGCGGATTTTCGATAGAGGACTATGCCTATACCTGCGAAAAACTCGACACGGAAGAGCAGGTGGGGCTGATTGAGGTCAACATAAGCTGCCCAAATGTGCATAACGGCGGTATGAGTTTCGGAGCAGATGCAAAAAATGCTGCTGATGTAACAAAGGCTGTCAAAGCTGTTACGAAAAAACCTGTATATATAAAGCTTTCACCGAATGTCACTGATATTGCGGAGATTGCAAGAGCGTGTGAGAATGCGGGTGCCGACGGCATTAGCATGATAAATACACTTCTAGGAATGAAAATAGATTTAAAGACGAAAAAGCCCGTAATAGCAAATAAAATGGGCGGCTTTTCGGGTGCTGCCATAAAGCCGGTTGCAGTGCGAATGATATATCAGGTGTATGACGCGGTGAACATTCCCATTATCGGAATGGGCGGAGTTGAAACAGCAGAGGACGTTATTGAGCTGATGCTGGCTGGAGCGACGGGAGTTTCTGTCGGAGCGGCAAACCTTGTAAATCCGTATGTATGCAAGGATATTATAGAAAATCTTCCGGTGGTTATGAAAAAATACGGCATTTCCAGTCTAAAAGAAATTATCGGAGGTGCACACTGATGGGTAAAGATGTAATTGTAGCCTGTGACTTCAGCAGTAAAGCCGATGTTATGGCATTTTTGGACAGATTTAGCAGCAGAAAACCGTTTGTAAAAATTGGTATGGAGCTGTTTTATGCCGAGGGTGCAGAAATTGTGCGCGAAATCAAAGCGCGGGGTCACAAAATATTTCTTGACTTGAAATTATGCGATATTCCAAACACTGTCAAAAAGTCAATGCACGTGCTTTCGGGATTGGATGTGGATATGTGTAATCTTCACGCTTTCGGAACAAAAGCGATGATGGATGCGGCTATGGAGGGACTTACGCGTGAGGACGGTACAAGGCCGATGCTTATTGCCGTAACTCAGCTGACCTCTACCAGCGAAGAACGTATGAAAAGTGATTTGCTTATAAACGAACCACTCGAAAAAGTGGTAATGCACTATGCAAAGTGCGCCGCACAGTGCGGTCTTGACGGAGTGGTATGCTCGCCGCTTGAGGCAAGAAATGTCAAAGTAGTATGCGGTGAAGGATTCATGACGGTAACGCCGGGAGTGCGCTTTGCAGATGATGATGTTGGTGACCAGGTACGCATAACAACCCCTGCAAAAGCAAAGGAACTCGGTTCGGACTATATAGTTGTTGGACGTCCGATAACTCAGGCGGCTGACCCGGTTGCCGCATATGAAAGATGTATAAGAGAATTTGTTGATTAAAACGTAAACGGAGATAATAGGCAAAACAGACCGCATAGTCCTTTTGTGCGGGATGAAAAGCCTTATCATAACAAAATTGCGCATTGTTTTGTTCTTAATTTGTACCGCCGTTGGCGGAGAAACGGAGATTGCTATTGCCATGGAAAAACTTATTGCAAAGGATTTATTATCAATAGGCGCAGTGTTTTTAAAGCCGGAGGATCCATTTACTTGGGCAAGCGGTATAAAAAGCCCCATTTACTGTGACAACAGGCTGACGCTGACAGCGCCTAATGTAAGAAACGATGTTGAAAACGGACTTGCTGAAGTAATTAAAAAGTACTATCCAGACGCAGATGTTCTGATGGGAACATCGACAGCAGGAATTGCTCATGCGGCTATAACTGCGCACATTTTGGGTATGCCTATGGGCTACGTCCGATCCGGTGCAAAGGATCACGGCAGACAAAACCAGATTGAGGGAAGGCTTGAAAGGGGACAAAAGGTTGTTGTTATTGAGGATCTCATTTCGACCGGCGGAAGCGTGCTGGAAGTTGTGGACGTTTTGAGGAAGGCTGGCGCAGAGGTTCTGGGCATTGCGTCAATTTTCACATATGGTATGAAAAAGGGAATTGAGCGCCTTTCTGCTGCAAACGTAAAAAATATCAGTCTTTCAAATTTTGATGCGGTAATTGAAGTTGCCGCCGAAGATGGCTATATTAAAAAAACCGATATCGCGCGTCTTATCGCGTTCAGAAACAATCCGAGCGACGAAAGCTGGATCGGAGGTAAAAACTGATGCGAAGTCTGATTAATATAACCGATTTGTCGGTCGAAGAAATCGAAGAGCTTATTGCGGTTGCGAACGACATCATAGATAACCCCAAAAAATACCGAGAAAAATGCAGATATAAAAAAATTGCGACGCTGTTTTATGAACCGTCAACCAGAACGCGTTTGAGCTTTGAGGCAGCCATGCTGGAGTTGGGCGGAAGCGTGCTTGGTTTTTCACAAGCGAGCAGCTCGTCGGTTTCAAAGGGAGAGAGCGTTGCTGATACTGTCAAAACCGTTTCATGTTATGCCGACATAATCGCAATGCGGCACCCAAAAGAGGGTGCGCCGCAGGTCGCTAAAATGAATGCCGGTATTCCGGTAATCAATGCCGGTGACGGAGGACATAACCATCCGACGCAGACACTTGCAGATTTGCTTACAATTTATCGAGAAAAGGGCAGACTGAATAACTTTACCATCGGCTTTTGCGGAGATTTAAAGTTTGGCAGAACAGTGCATTCTCTGATAACGGCGCTGTCACGCTATACCGGAATCAAAATTGTGTTAATTTCGCCGGAGGAACTGAAGCTTCCAAGCTATGTAAAAAAGGATATTTTGCAAAAGAACAATATCGAATATGTGCAAACTACCGATTTGGAAGCAGTAATGCCGGAGCTTGATATTCTGTACATGACTCGAGTGCAGCAGGAAAGATTTTTTAACGAAGAGGATTATTTGCGGCTTAAGGACAGCTATATTTTAACCCCGGAAAAGCTGAAAAACGCAAAGGTGGATTTGTGTATTATGCATCCGCTGCCGCGTGTGAATGAAATTGCACCGTCCATCGATAATGACAGCCGCGCGTGTTATTTTAAACAGGTCAAAAACGGAAAATTCATGCGTATGGCGCTTATATTAAAGCTTTTGGAGGTGCAGTGATGAAGATAGATTCTATAACAAATGGCATTGTTATCGATCACATTTCCGCCGGAAACGGCATGAAGCTGTATCAGCTTTTAAACCTTGATGCGCTTGACTGCTCGGTTGCGATTATAAAAAATGCTCCGAGCAAAAAGACCGGAAAAAAGGATATAATAAAAATCGACTCGGATTTCGACGTGGATATGGATATTCTAGGTTACGTTGACCCGGGTGCGACAATCAGCACAATTAAAAACGGAAAAATTGCTGAAAAAAACAAGATTGATTTGCCGGAAAAGCTTACAAATGTAATCTTCTGCAAAAATCCGAGATGCATAACGACAACAGAGCAGGGAATAGATCATATTTTCAAGCTGACCGACATAGAAAACCGCGTCTATCGCTGTATTTATTGCGAAACAAAGGCAAAATAGTAAATTTTGTCTTGATTTTTTTGAAGGGAGCTGTCTGAAATGGGAAATTACAGTATAGAAACAAATTGTGTTCAAGGAGGATATAAGCCGAAAAACGGCGAGCCCAGAATCCTGCCTATATATCAGAGCACTACATATAAATATGATTCGTCGGAGCATCTGGGCGATCTTTTTGACCTGAAGGTGCCGGGACATATGTATTCGAGGATTTCCAACCCGACACTGGAATGTGTTGAGAATAAAATTGCACAGCTTGAGGGCGGTGTCGGAGCAACGCTTACGACATCGGGACAGGCGGCAAATTTACTTGCAATTTTAAACATAACCTCATGCGGACAGAATTTCGTCAGCCTTTCATCAATTTACGGAGGAACGATAAATCTGTTTGCTGTAACCTTAAAGCGCATGGGCATAGAGGTAAGGTTTGCCACCCCAGAAATGACCGATGAGGAAGTTGATGCACTGTTTGATGAAAACACGCGACTGATGTTCGGCGAAACCATAGCAAACCCGGCTCTAAAGGTACTTGATATTGAAAGATATGCAAAGCTTGCGCACAGACACGGTGTTCCGCTTTTGGTAGACAATACTTTTGCCACACCAATTTTATGCAGACCGATTGAGTTCGGAGCAGATATTGTCATTCATTCTACAACAAAATATATGGACGGTCATGCGGCGGTTGTCGGAGGAGTGATAGTCGACAGCGGAAAATTTGACTGGACAAAAGGTAAATTTCCTGAAATGACAGAGCCTGATGAATCATATCACGGAATTTCTTATACCGAAAGCTTCAAAAATGCCGCATATATCACAAAGGTCAGAGTACAGCTTATCCGTGACTTTGGAGTTGCACCAAGCGCAATTAATGCTTTTTTGCTGAATTTGGGACTAGAAACTCTTCATGTCAGAATGGAAAGGCACTGTGAAAATGCTTTAAAGGTCGCAAAATTTCTTGAATCAAGTGACAAAATTACATGGGTAAACTATCCAATGCTTGAATCGAGCGCGGAGCGCAAGCTTGCGGAAAAATATATGCCCGGGGGTTGCTGCGGCGTTATATCATTTGGTATTAAGGGCGGCAGAAGCGCTGCGGTTAAATTTATGGACAGCTTAAAGCTTGCGGCAATTGTAGTTCATGTTGCCGATGCAAGAACGAGCGTGCTGCACCCTGCAAGCACAACACATCGGCAACTGACGGACGAGCAGCTTGTTGACGCTGGAATAAGCGCAGACTTAATCAGAATGTCGGTTGGCATCGAAAATGCAGATGATATTATAAGCGATATAAAACAAGCGCTAAATGAGGTGGAATAATGCCTATTAAAATTCCTAACGACCTGCCTGCAACGAAAACGCTGCACAAGGAAAACATTTTTGTCATAACAGAAAAGCGCGCATTGACGCAGGATATAAGACCGCTTAAAATTCTGCTTCTGAATCTTATGCCTACAAAAATCCGCACAGAAACACAGTTTTCGCGTCTTTTAGGAAACACTCCGCTTCAGGTAGAACTCGAATTTTTGCAGACAGCAACGCATAAGGCAACACATACGGATGAACAGCACATGATATCGTTTTATAAAACCTTTGATGAAATAAAAAATAATAAGTATGACGGTATGGTTATAACCGGCGCACCAGTAGAGCAGATGGAGTTTGAAGAAGTCAACTATTGGCAGGAACTTTGCGAAATTATGGAATGGAGCAAAACACATGTGACGAGCACCTTTCATATATGTTGGGCAGCACAGGCGGGTCTTTACTATCACTACGGCATAAAAAAGCATGCAATGGACAAAAAGCTGTTCGGCATTTTTGAGCATAAGGTAGAATATAAAAAATCAATACTCTTCCGAGGTTTTGATGATGTTTTCATGGCTCCGCATTCGCGTTATACAACGGTTTTGAGAGAGGATATAGAAAATGTTCCGGAGCTTAAAATTATGGCTTCTTCAAAGGAAGCTGGTGTATATGTAGTAATGACGAACAGGGGCAGACAGATTTTTGTCACCGGTCATCCTGAATATGACGCTGATACGCTTAAAGATGAATATTTCCGTGATAAAAACAACGGACTTGATATTGATGTGCCAAAAAATTATTTTCCCAATGACAATGATACAAAAAAGCCGATTGTTTCTTGGCGCAGCCATGCAAACCTGTTATATTCAAATTGGCTAAACTACTTTGTATATCAGACAACACCATATGATATAGATAACATACATTAAAAAACAATCATACCGCAAATGCGGTATGATTGTTTTTTGCAGTCATATATTAAAAAAAATCAAACATTTTCTTATCTGGAAAAATTTTATATATTTGTTGACTCTCAGCCTGTTTTCCCTATAGCATAGAATCCGGGGGTGTCTCTAAATCTAAGACGTGATATAACCCGTATACCTATTCTGTTATAGTATAAATATTTGATGAAGTAATCCATTATATTTCATTGCACAATACACGGTTAATAGTCTTACTGATATTCCATACATATGAAAGGATTTTAAAATATCATTTGCTTATTTAAGTTTTCGATTCTCACGTTCTAACTACAATATGCGCTTTGCTGAAGCATAATACATTAGACTTGTTTTAAGGGATTTCTTCAATTTACGTAGATTTAGCCAATCCGCAATTATATAATATTGAAGTCCCAATTGCTCTGCTGACTTTTTACTATAATTTCAACAGATAAAATTTAATGATTCTACTTTACATTTCTTGCTGCACTTTGCTATTTTCAAACATATTTCACTTTAATTCTATTATTATATCAGATTTTTGGATGTTTGAGATTTCTGCTTTGATTATACTACTCCAAAATAAAACTCCAAAATAAATTTAAAAAAAGTGTTGACATATGACATATTGTGTGATATCATAATAAAAATTGAATTCATAAAAGCTATGATGAAGACGGTCGAAACATTGCGTTTTTAGAGAGTTGACGGTTGCTGCGAGTCAATAACAATGTGTTTCAATGACTTATCCCTTCTGAGCTGAAGATGTGAAAATTACAGTAATGTCTTTCGTGATTGCTACGTTAGTGCATAGGGCTTGATAGAGTCTGAAGTGGTGTTGTATTTTGCTACAGCACAATTTGAGTGGTACCGCGGATTAGTAATCTAACCCGTCTCAAAGGTTTTCTTTGAGACGGGTTTTTTGATAAAAAGGAGTGATGCAAAATGAATACAACCGAAGAAAAATTATTTGAAATTGCAGAAAGAATCAAGGAAATGCGCGAAATTCTCGGTTATACAGTGGAGGATATGGCAAAGAGTACAGAGGTTTCCGTTGAAGAGTATAAAAAGCTTGAAAGCGGCACGGTAGACTTTCCGTTTACATTTATCCATAAGTGTGCACTTGCGCTCAATCTTGAAATTACTGATATCCTTGAGGGTATAAGTGCAAATTTGTCGTCATATAATCTTACACGAAAAGGAAGAGGACAGGAAACGGCAAAAGAAGACGGCATAAGCATTGCAAATCTTGCACCGATGTTCAAACATAAAATTGCAGAGCCATATTACGTTACTTACGATTACTCCGAAAAATTGCAGAATCAGCCGATTCATTTGACTACGCATAAGGGTCAGGAATTTGATATAATTTTAAGCGGAAAACTCAAGATTCAGATAGGAGAGCATGCGGTAGTGCTGAATGAGGGAGACAGTATTTACTACAACAGTTCAACACCGCACGGAATGATTGCGGTCGGTGGCGAAAAATGTGTGTTCTGTGCAGTTGTGCTTCCGGGTGAAGGCAAGGCTGACGAAAAAGAGATAAAGGATACAATAGTTTCGGCACGTCAGCCGGGAAAACTGCTCATCAACAAGTTTATCAAGACAAAGGAAGACGACACAGGCGCGCTGCAGGCAGTATCGTATGAAAATGAAGAAAAATTCAACTTTGCATTTGATGTTGTTGATGAAATCGCAAGAAAGTATCCTGATAAGCTTGCAATGGTTCACGTTGACAACAACAAAAACGAAAAACGCTTCACATTTAAGGATATGAAAGATGCGTCAAGCCAAACGGCAAATTACTTCAAGTCGCTCGGAATACAGCGCGGCGACAGGGTTATGCTTGTTCTAAAGCGAAACTACCAGTTCTGGTTTTCAATCCTTGCACTGCATAAGCTTGGCGCAATTGCAATTCCTGCAACCAATATGCTTCAGGAGCATGACTATACCTACAGATTTAACGCTGCCGGCGTAAAGGCAATCGTCTGTACTGCAGACGGCGATGTAACACACCAGGTTGAGCTGGCAGAAAAGGATTCTCCGACGCTTAAAATAAAGGTTGTTGCAAACGGCTCGCGCGAGGGCTGGCATGACTTTAATGCAGAATACGGACTGTTCAGTAGAAAGTTTGTAAGGGAAGAGGACGCACCGTGCGGAAGTGACCCGATGCTTATGTTTTTTACCTCTGGTACAACAGGATACCCGAAAATTGCAGAGCATAACTACAAATATCCTCTCGGACACTTTATTACCGCAAAATACTGGCACTGCGTTGACCCGACCGGTATCCACTTCACAATCGCCGATACCGGCTGGGGAAAAGCTCTCTGGGGAAAACTCTACGGTCAGTGGATGTGCGAGGCTGCTGTGTTTGTATATGACTTTGACAGATTCCATGCTTCGGATATTCTGCCTATGTTCAAAAAGTACAATATCACAACCTTTTGTGCGCCTCCAACAATGTACCGTATGCTGATAAAAGAGGATTTGTCAAACTATGATTTAAGCTCATTAAAGCATGTTACAATTGCAGGTGAGGCACTTAATCCGGAAGTGTTCAAGCAGTTTAAAAAAGCAACGGGACTTTCTCTGATGGAGGGTTTCGGTCAGACCGAAACTACACTTACCATTGCGAACCTTGTCGGTATGACACCGAAGCCTGGCTCAATGGGTAAGCCGGTTCCGTCATATGATATAGATATTGTGGACGCGGAAGGAAAATCGTGTGATATCGGTGAATCAGGCGAAATTGTAGTAAGAGTGGATAAAGAAATTCCATGCGGTTTGTTCATGGGATATTACCTTAACGAAGAAAAGACAAAAGAGGTTATGCACGACGGACTTTATCACACGGGCGATGTTGCATGGCGCGATGAAGATGGCTACTTTTGGTATGTTGGTAGAACCGATGATGTAATCAAATCCTCAGGCTACCGTATCGGACCTTTTGAAATCGAAAATGTTATCATGGAACTGCCATATGTCCTGGAATGCGGAGTTTCGGCAGAGCCTGACGAAATCAGAGGTCAGGTTGTAAAAGCAAGCATCGTTCTGACAAAGGACAAACAGCCGTCCGATGAGCTTAAAAAGGAAATTCAGGATTATGTTAAGCATAAGACTGCACCATACAAATATCCGAGAATTGTTGAGTTCAGAACAGAGTTGCCAAAGACTATAAGCGGAAAAATTATGCGTAATAAGCTATAAATTTCAAAAAAATGTTTGACATATATACAAATATATGGTAAAATCAATAAAAATATTTAAAGGCGATGAAGGAGAGTGCTTCCGGGGTAGGCTTTCGGAGAGAGTTGGCGGTCGGTGCGAGCCAATTAAAGCTGATGCGGTTGTCTGTAGCTCCCGAGCTGGAAGGAAGAAAGCACTTTTGTGCAAGTAGAGCCTTCTCGTGATTGCTGCGTTAATGTATAGGGCTTGATGGAGTCTGAAGTGGTATTGCTTTTGTAATACAATTTGAGTGGTACCGCGGGTTATAATTTGTAATTATTGCTCGTCACAAGGATTTTACTATATCTTTGCGACGGGCTTTTTGTTTACCCCAATACAGTTTGAAGGTATTATTTTGGGAAATTCATTAACAGGTCTTGATTTAAAGATCAAAGAGGTAGCTACAAGAATACGAGAACTGTCCGAAATTGAAGGTATGTCAACCGAAAAAATGGCGCAGCTTACTGATGTTTCCGAGCCGCTTTATGTAAAATGTGCATACAGTAGCGATGCTGAGCATAAAGATATTGAGCTGACAACGCATGCCGGCCAGGAATTTGATATCGTAATAAGCGGAACGCTCAAGGTTCAGATTGGATCTCATAAAGAAATCCTGCACGAGGGAGATGCGGTATATTATGACAGCTCAACGCCGCATGGCATGATTGCACTTTACGGTAAGGACTGCGAATTTTATGCAATAGTTCTTTCGGCGGAGGGTGAAAAGCCGGATACAAACGCAACACCGGATCTGGAAAATCCGACCGAAAACAAGCCGCATCAGCCGTACAGGAGAATATATCGCAACTTCATTCATCCTAAAGAGGATGAAAACGGTGCGCTTATAGCGGTTGACTTTGAAAATGAGGATAAGTTCAATTTTGCCTTTGACGTTGTTGACGCACTGGCGGATAAAAGACCGGATAAGCTCGCGATGCTTCACCTTAATATAAACAAAAACTAGCGTCGCTTTACATTTATGGATATGAAACACGAATCAAAAAGGACGGCAAACTATTTTAAGTTGCTAGGCATTAAAAAGGGCGCCAGGGTAATGCTTGTTCTGAAGCGCCACTATCAGTTCTGGTTCTCGATTTTTGCGTTGCATAAGCTGGGCGCAATAGCGATTCCTGCGACAAATCAGCATCAGGAGCATGACTATACCTACAGATTTAATGCTGCCGGCGTGAGCGCAATCGTTTGTACGGCAGACGGAGATGTGGATCATCAAGTTGGGCTTGCCGAGAAAGATTCCGAAACATTAGCGACAAAGATTCTTGTCGGCGGAACGCATAAAATCGGCTCAATTGGCAAGCCGGTTCCGACCTATGACGTTGATATTGTCGATCCTAACGGAAAGAGCGTCGGCATCGGAAAAAGCGGCGAGATTGTTATCAGAACCTCTGAAAAAAACGCCGTGCGGTCTCTTTAAGGGCTATTACCGTGATGAGGAAAGACAAAAGAGGCATGGCACGACGGACTGTATCAAACAGGTGACGTTGCAATGCGCGATGAGGACGGATTTTACTGGTATGTAGGCAGGATCGACGACGTTATCAAGTCATCGGGATACAGAATCGGACCCTTTGAAATCGAAAATGTCATTATGGAGCTTCCGTATGTTCTGGAATGCGGAGTTTCTGCGGCACCGGACGAGGTGCGCGGTCAGGTGGTAAAGGCAAGCATCGTGCTTACAAAGGGAACAGAAGGAACAGAAGAACTTAAAAAGGAAATTCAGAATTATGTAAAAGAGCATACCGCTCCTTATAAATATCAGCGCATTGTCGTATTCAAGGACGAACTGCCCAAAACAACCCGCGAAAAGATTATAAGGGCGAAGCTCTAAAGGAGCAGCAATGAAACATATTACACTTTTTGCTGGGCATTATGGAAGCGGAAAGACTAACATTGCCGTAAGTGTGGCAAAGTATTTGAAAAAGCAGGGTTTTGATACGGCTGTAGTAGATCTCGATATTGTAAATCCGTATTTTCGCACCAAGGACAGTGAGGATGAATTTAAAAAGCTTGGGATTCAGTTTGTGTGTTCGGAATATGCTAATACAAATCTTGATGCCCCCGCTTTGCCAAAGGAAATTTATAGCGTGCTGACCGATGAAAATGTAAAAATTATCATGGATATCGGCGGTGATGACCGCGGAGCTGTTGCTCTCGGACGCTATACACCGTCAATTCTTGAAGAAAACGACTATGATATGATGTTTGTGGCAAATTGCTACAGACCGCTTACAACAACTCCGGAAGAAGCATTTGAAGTAATGCGCGAAATTGAAGCTGCATGCCAAATTCCGTTTACGGCGATTGTTAATAACTCAAACATCGGCGAGGAAACCACAGCTGCCGACGTTATTGCATCGTTTGAATATATAGAAAAGTTATCGAAGCTGAGCGGTTTGCCGGTTAAAATGACGACCGCTACTAAAAAAATATGCGAGGAACTGAAAAAAAAAGCGTTGGATGTGTTTGAAATAGAACTGCAAAAAAAATATTACAGTATTAAGTAAAGGAGAGAACAAAATGGCAAAACTGACTTTTAAAACAGACCTTTGCAAGGGCTGCGGGCTGTGTGTTGACGCCTGTCCGAAGCATCTTCTTGTAATCGCAAAAGACAAAATTAATCAAAAAGGGCACTCGCCGGTAGAAATTACCGACCAATCACAGTGCATCGGATGTGCTTTCTGCGCAACCATGTGCCCCGACTGCATAATTACGGTAGAAAGGTAGGAAGAAAAAATGACAGATAAAGTATTGATGAAAGGTAACGAAGCAATTGCAGAAGCCGCCATAAAGGCAGGCTGCCGTCACTATTTCGGATACCCTATCACACCTCAGACCGAAATCGCGGCATATATGGCGAAAAGAATGCCTAAAATCGGAGGAACATTCTTGCAGGCAGAGAGTGAGCTTGCCGCAATAAACATGGTTTACGGCGTTTCTTCAACAGGAAAAAGGGTTATGACTTCTTCTTCAAGTCCAGGAATTGCTCTGAAGAGTGAAGGACTTTCGTATCTTGCCGGCGCTGATCTGCCTGCATTTGTCGTAAATGTTCAAAGAGGAGGCCCGGGACTGGGGGGTATTCAGCCGTCACAGTCCGACTATTTTCAGGCGACAAAAGCCGGAGGTCACGGTGATTTCAGAATGATTGTTCTTGCTCCGGCATCTGTACAGGAAATGGCTGATCTTACAATAAAAGGATTTGAGCTTGCCGATAAATACAGAATGACGTCAATGATTCTTGCAGACGGTACAATGGGTCAGATGATGGAGCCTGTTGAAATTAAGGACAACACAGAAATAAAGACCGTTGACAAGCCGTGGGCGGTAACAGGAACAGGATGCAAGCGAGAACATAATATTATCAATTCGCTTTATCTGAAGCCTGATGAACTGGAAAAAGGCAACTTTGAACGATTTGAAAAATACAAAAAGGTCGAAGAAAACGAAACTATGTACGAAGAATTTATGATGGACGATGCTGAGATTTGCGTAGTTGCTTTCGGAATTGCGGCGCGAGTTTCACAAAATGCCATCGTTGAGGCAAGAGAACAGGGAATTAAGGCAGGAATGATAAGACCGATTACACTCTGGCCATTTCCGAAAAAGCCTCTTTTGGCAGCTGCTGACAGAGTTAAAAAGTTTATTTCCGTCGAGCTGTCAATGGGACAGATGATTGAAGACATTGAGCTTGCCATTCGCTGTAAAAAGCCGGTTGAGCTTTGCAACAGAACCGGAGGCATGATCCCGTCACCAGAAGAAGTTCTTGCAAAAATTAAGGAAGCAAACGGAGGTAATAACTGATGATAGTATTTGAAAAACCGAAATCATTAACAGACGCTCCACTGCACTATTGCCCGGGCTGTACCCACGGTATTGTACACAGACTGGTCGCACAGGCGATAGACGAGCTTGGCATCGAAGGCAGAACAATCGGTATAGCTCCCGTAGGCTGCTCTGTTATGGCATATGACTACTTTGCATGCGATATGGTGGAGGCATCACACGGACGTGCACCTGCTGTTGCAACCGGTATAAAAAGGGCTGACCCATCCAAGATTGTATTTACATATCAAGGTGACGGTGACCTTGCTTCAATCGGTACTGCCGAAACGGTTCACTCTGCAACAAGAAACGAAAATATAACGGTAATTTTTATAAACAACGCAATTTACGGAATGACAGGCGGTCAGATGGCACCGACATCCCTTCCGGGACAGGTAACCCAAACCTCACCTTACGGCAGAGATCCAAAGCTTTGCGGTTATCCGGTAAAGGTTTGTGAAATGCTTGCACAGCTTGAGGGCCCCGAATATCTTGAACGAGTTGCCGTAAATAATGTTAAAAATATCAAAAAAGCACAGGCTGCAATTAAAAAGGCTTTTGAAAATCAGATAAACAACAAGGGCTTTTCGCTTGTTGAGGTTATTTCTTCATGCCCGACAAATTGGGGAATGACTCCACAGGAAGCACTTAAGTGGATTGATGACAACATGATTCCTTACTATCCTTTAGGCGTTTATAAGGACAGAAGCAATGAGGAGGAGAAATAATGGGTACATTAAATATTTTAATCGCAGGCTTCGGCGGTCAGGGAGTTCTTTTTGCCGGAAAATGTCTTGCATATAAAGGTCTGATAGAGAATAAGCAGGTCAGCTGGCTTCCGTCCTATGGTCCTGAAATGCGCGGCGGAACGGCAAACTGCAGTGTAATTTTGAGCGATACCCCTGTCGGTTCGCCTATTGTTTCAAACCCAAACGTGCTTGTTGCAATGAATCTTCCGTCACTTGACAAATACGAAGACGCGGCTGTTTCGGGAGCTAAGGTTTTTGTTGATTCAACGCTTATAAGCAGGAATGTAAAAAGAACCGACGTAGACGCGTTTTATATTCCTGCAACCAAGATGGCTTCCGATATCGGAGCTCCAACACTTGCAAATATGATAATCATCGGCAAGCTCATAAAGGAAACAAGCGCCGTTGATTTTGACACGATAGAAGAGGGACTGAAAAATGTTATTCCCCCTAGAAAAGCCGATATGCTTGAGATCAATCTGAAAGCACTTAAAAATGGCTACGAATATAAGGAATAATTTTACAATTAATACAGAAAAAACTCGCAGTTTTTTTAACAAAACTGGGAGTTTTTCCTATTGTCTATTTTTTAAATATGTGGTAAAATTAAATTTAAAGCGAATAATATTTAGAAGATGTGCTATAAGAGAGGATGTTGATAAATGAGAAAAACGAAAATAATTTGCACTCTTGGACCTGCGACCGACGATATGAAGATAATGGAGCAACTGGTCGAAAGCGGTATGAATGTAGCACGAATAAATTTTTCACACGGCACTCACGAAGAACAGGGCAAAAGAATGCAGATGGTGCGTGATGTGCGAAGAAAATATAATAAACACGTTGCAATACTCCTTGATACAAAAGGACCGGAAATTCGTATAGGTAACTTTGAAAACGGCAGAATTGAACTGAAAGCCGGGGATGAATTTTATCTTTGCTGTGAGGATATCCTTGGAAATCAGAATTCGGTGAGCGTAACCTATAAAGAGCTTTATAAGGACATTGAGCCTGGAACAAGGATTTTGATTGACGACGGACTGATCGAGATGTTTGTTGAGTCAATTGAGGGAAAAAGAATCAAGTGCCGTGTGCAGAACAGTGGCGTAATTTTAAATCATAAGGGTGTTAATATTCCGGGAGTTCATGCAAATCTTCCGTATATGAGCGAAAAGGATATTTCGGACATACTTTTCGGGATAGAGAATGATATTGATTTTATAGCGGCATCATTTGTGCGTTGCGCCGATGATATACGGAAGATAAGGCACCTTTTATTAAAAAACGGAGGAAACGATATAAATATAATTGCCAAAATTGAAAATCATGAAGGTGTAGAAAATATAGACGAAATTATCAGAGAATCCGACGGAATTATGATAGCCAGGGGCGATATGGGTGTTGAGCTTCCGGGTGAGGAGGTCCCGGTGGTGCAGAAAATGATTATAAAGAAGGTATATGAAGCCGGAAAGCAAGTTATAACTGCAACGCAGATGTTAGATTCCATGATGCAGCATCCGCGCCCGACACGTGCTGAAACAGCCGATGTTGCAAACGCTATTTATGACGGAACAAGCGCAATTATGCTTTCAGGTGAAACAGCTGCGGGAAAATTCCCGGTCGAATCGCTTAAAACAATGGTCAGGATTGCGGACAGAACAGAACATGATATAGACTACAGAAAACGCTTTTTCAACCACGACCGCCGCGCAAATCCAGATGTTACCGATGCTATATGCCATGCTACCTGCACGACCGCACATGACCTTAATGCCAGCGCAATAATCACGGTTTCAAAGTCCGGAAGAACGGCAAGAATGATTTCACGCTATCGCCCGTACTGTGATATAATTGGCTGCACGATTAAAGAAAAGGTTAGCAGACAGCTTAATATGTCATGGGGCGTTACACCTATTCTGCTTGAAGAAAAAAATGATGTGTTTGAGCTTTTTGACCATGCGATAGATAGCGCAAAGCACGAAAACTTGCTTAAAGCAGGAGATATTGCGGTAATTACGTCCGGCGTACCTATGGGAATGTCCGGAACTACAAATATGATAAAGGTTCAGGTTGTTGAATAGAAAAAAATAGTAATTTCGTGTAAGAAATTACTATTTTTTTGTTGCACGGATAGCTATTTACTTTTGCGGATATGTGAGTTATAATATAATGGTTATCAAGAAAAGAGGTATAGGGTAAATGAAAAAAAGAATAATTGCGCTGCTGTTGGTAATCATGGCGGCGGCTCAGCCGGCTTATGCATCGATTTTGGGCAGTGTGTCTGAAAGCTGGTCGCATGATATTGCAAACGGTACGTATTTTTACAAAAACACATTTTTGTCACAGCAGTCCGGAGTAGGAATGCAGGCAGAATATTACGCCGAATATACTCCCAATGACAAGGTTGTGCCTGCTGTCGTCACGGCTGAGAGCATCTGGGGGCTGCGGACGATTACGTCTGCCGAAAAGTATATGCGCGATAACGGCATGGTTCCGCTTATCGGCATAAACGCGTCCTTTTTCTCATGGAAAACAGGTGTGCCAATGGGACATATCCTTAGTGACGGAAAGATTATGTCCAAGGATACCGAAACGTATCAATCGGTCGGATTTTTGGAGGACGGAAAGGCGTTTATTGCTCCGCTTTCCATAAAGACAACGCTGACTTCGGGAGATATGAGCGTTGATGTTGCACATATAAATAAATATAATCAGACAGTTACTGATGTCGTAAATCTTTACACAGAGGACTTTGCTGATAATAACCATACCGAATCTGCAGCACTGGATTTAATTTTGAACAATGTTGAGGGAACACTTGGAGTTGGAAAAACTGTAACCGCAACAGTTGAGGAAAAATTCAATTATACCGGATCGGTAAAAATCCCTGCTGGGAAAATTGTTTTGACAGTGAATGAAACAGCAAGACCGGAGCTATATGAGGCACTTAATTCGCTTAATGTCGGCGACAGGGTGACGATTTCGAGCAGTGCGTTGGATGATGAACGCTGGAAAATCGCTGTGAGCGGACTCGGGAGCGTCGGCGACACTTTGATTAAAAACGGTGAGGTTCAGAGTGGATTTCAAAAAGGGGCGGCACCTCGTACAGCGGTCGGAATAACAGAAAGCGGAAACGTGATTTTCTATGTTATCGACGGACGCCAGCAGCCTTACAGCTACGGTGTGCAGATTCAGACCCTTGCAAATAGACTGAAAGAGCTTGGCTGCGTAGATGCAATTAATCTTGACGGCGGCGGCTCAAGCGCAATTTTGGGAGTATATCCGGGCAGCGACAGCTCGGCGATTTTAAACTCTCCGTCTGAGGGAAAACTGCGCACCTGTTCGAGCTATATTTTCCTTAAAAACGTGCAGCAGCCGACCGGGACCCCGGGACACCTGTATGCATATCCGTTTGAACAGCACTACCTGTCGGGATATTCTGAGGAGATATATCCTGTGACAGTGGACACGGCATATTATAAAATGAATAATCCAGATGATCTTGCAATGACAGTAAGTGGCACCGAAAGCACGGTGGACGCGTCGGGAATACTGACGGCTAAAGGAGACGGCAAATTTACGGTAAATCTGTCCGGAGGCGGCGCGTCGGGAAGCGCCGTATATCATACCTATGAAACGCCGACTAACATAAACGTGTATAATGGCGAGACAAATGCAGAAATAAAGCGGCTTTCACTGCGTAAAGGAGATAGGGTAAAGCTGAGTATTACAGCTCAGCACTATTATATAAATCTTAAGGTGAACAAAGACTGCTTTAATTATGAGGTTACGAACAATCTCGGTTATGTGGACGAAAACGGTGAGCTGGTAATCACGGCTAACAGCGGCAGCGGAGTGATGAGGGTTTCGGCAGGTGGTTATAGCAAGGAAATTCCGGTTTCGGTTAACTTTGAAACGCCGTTTAAGGATATTTCGGAGCATTGGGCAAGAGATAACATACAAAATATTTATGAAAAGCACATTATAAGTGGTTATGAAACCGATAACGGGTTGTATTTTATGCCGGATAACAATATAACAAGAGAGGAATTTGCAGTTATAATGTGCAGATATATGGGAGTTGATGCGGATGCCTACAAAAATACCGCAGTTGATTTTGCGGATGAAGCGGAAATATCGTCGTGGGCAAAGAGCGCGGCTTTTGCTTTGTATGAAAAGGGTATAATTACCGGAAAGGCAAAAGGAGATAAAATTTATTTTGCACCATCGGATACGCTGACACGCGCCGAGGCTATGACCATTTTAGGAAGAACACTTTCAGAGCAGAGCGAAGGCAGTTTGATTTTTGCTGACAGCGACAAAATTCCGTCATGGGCAGAGCAGTATATCGGCACAATGGTGTTAAATGGATATGTAAGCGGATATGAGGATAATACATTAAGACCGCAAAGCAGCGTAACCCGTGCCGAAGCGGTTACAATGATTGCAAAAATGCAGTAGCAAAAATGGCAATGTTTTACATTACCATTTTTTTGCTTAATTGTCGTCTTCATAAAAATCAGGAATAAAGCTTTCTGATGCCGGGTCACCTTCTTGAATAAATGCATTTTCAATACCTAATCCGGCGGCATAGTCAAGAATTGCGGCATAATGTTTTTTGCTGAGCTTGCGTTTCAGCTCTGGAAATTTGTTCGGAACGGTGTCAAGCGGAGTGTATTGGCTCATTATGCTCATAAAAATATTGTTTCCATATTCCGAGTGAAGATAGTCTATGATTTTTTTTGTATCAAACAAAAGACCGGGTAACATAAGATGACGGACGATTACACCTTTTTGAATAATGCCGCTTTCGTCAAAAACGCAAGGGCCAGTTTGTCGGTACATTTCTGCTATGGCCGCGGAAGCTGTTTTGAAATAATCCGCTGCATTTGAATACTTGACCGCATATCTATCATCAAAATATTTGAGATCTGGAAGATAGACGTCAATATAATTTGAAAGCAGTCTTATTGTTTCAGGTTTCTCGAAACCGCTTGTGTTGTATACGATTGGAATTTGCAGTCCGTTTTTGCGTGCGGTGCAGAGCGCATTGATTATCTGCGGAACATAATGCGTAGGTGTGACAAGATTAATATTGTTTGCACCCTGATCCTGAAGATGTAGAAAAATATCCGAAAGATCACTTTCACTTATATACTTCCCATGATTTTGCGTGCTTATGCCATAGTTTTGGCAGAATACACATTTTAGAGTGCAGTGAGAAAAAAATATGGCACCAGAGCCGCTTTTTCCGGAAATGCATGGCTCTTCCCAAAAATGAAGTGCGGCACGGGCGATTTTTATACGGCTGTTACTACCGCAGAAACCGATTTTACCGCTTTGACGGTTAACACCGCAGTTGCGTGGACACAATCGACAGTTTTTCAGTATATCGTAATTCATAATTTGTACCTCGTTTTCGCTATAATTTTAGCACAAAAATGGCTCCAATACAATTCTTTTATAAAAAGATTGCAAAATATCGGTTTTTGGTATATAATAATTAATTGTACGAAAAGAGGTATAGTGATGTCAAAGAATAAATTTCTGAAAGAAAATTTTGGACTTTCTGAAGCTGTTTTGAATATTGTCGAAGAAGCAGAGACGACAGCGGCAAAGGCTTTTCGGCATATTGAGGATATGGCTGAGATCAATGAGATGAAGGTCATGAAGGCATTTGCCGATAACCGTCTGAGCGCAGAATATTTTATGGCTTCAAGCGGTTACGGCAGCGATGATATCGGACGTGATATGCTTGATAAAATTTATGCGCAGGTCTTTGAATCTGAAGATGCGCTGGTAAGATATAACTTTATTTCGGGAACGCATACCCTGTCAACCATGCTGTTCGGAGTTTTACGGCCGGGTGATACAGTTGTTGCAATAACTGGAAAGCCGTATGATACTTTGGAAGAGGTTATCGGAATTGTCGGAAAGCCGGGCAACGGTTCATTAAAGGATTTCGGTATTAATTATAAGCAGATAGACCTAAAGTCCGACAGTGAACCGGACTATAACGCGATAAACAAGGAGCTTACCGAAAATAAAATAAAAGCTGTATGGATTCAGCGTTCAAAGGGCTATGGCGAACGAAAGACTTTTTCCGCAAAAGAAATAGGTAAAATGATAAAGTTTGTAAAGGAAATTTCTCCAGATACGCTTGCGCTTGTGGATAACTGTTACGGTGAATTTACCGATGACAAGGAGCCTACATATTACGGTGCTGATCTATGCGGTGGCTCGCTGATAAAAAATGCGGGAGGCGGAATTGCGCCGACCGGAGGATACATTGCCGGAAAGGAGAAATATATAAATCTGTGTGCCTATAGGCTTTCCACAGTAGGAATTGGACGCGAAAACGGCGCAACACTTGGTATAAACAAGTGCCTTTATCAAGGCTTGTTTTTTGCACCGCACGTTGTTTCGCAGGCACTTAAAAGCGCTGTGCTGTGCGCCGCAATTTATGAAAAGCTCGGTTTTGAGGTTGAGCCGAGGTCAGACGATGTGCGCCATGATATAATTCAGAGAATAAAACTGGGTTCGGAGAAGGCAATGATTGCCTTTTGCCGCGGAATCCAGCTTGGTTCTCCAGTTGATGCATATGTTAAGCCTGAGCCGAGCGATATGCCGGGATATCAGGAAAAAGTTATTATGGCGGCAGGGGCATTCAATCAGGGTTCTTCTATTGAACTCAGTGCGGACGGACCGATTAAGCCGCCGTATACGATATATATGCAGGGAGGACTCACCTATGAGTCTGCAAAGCTCGGAATCATCATGTCGGTGCAGTCACTTAAAGATGAAGGAGTTATATGATGGATTTTATGATTGATGTAATAAAGGATTCATTTTTTGATTCAATGAAACTTTTGCCGCTTTTGTTTGCCATCTATCTGATAGTCGAGTATCTGGAGCATAAAAATAACGGAGCGGTACATGGCATATTTAATAAATCAAAAAATATAGGACCTCTTTTGGGCGGAGTTTTCGGAATCATCCCACAGTGCGGATTTTCGGTAATTGCATCGGAGCTTTTTGCAAAGCACGCTATAACCTTGGGAACACTGATTGCGATTTTCGTTTCCACATCCGATGAGGCAATTCCGCTGCTGCTTGCGCATCCCGAAATGTTTGGCGACATGCTGAAGCTGATTGTGCTAAAATTTGTGATAGCGGTTGCGGCAGGCTTTGCGGTTGACCTTGTGTATGAGTCGAAAACTGAGTCACATAATGAATCCGATCACCATTTTCACGGCAATTGCGAAAGCTGCGATGACGGTGTTTTAAAATCTGCTGTTGTTCATGCGGTTAGAATTTTCATTTTTATATTCACTGTTAACATTTTACTAGGTCTTGCTGCCGAATATATTTCGCCAGCGATGGAATTTGTGACTCATCACAAAGTGTTGCAGGCATTTGTTACGGCTCTGTTTGGACTGATACCAAACTGTGCGGCATCAGTTGTGCTTACCGAACTGTACATTGCCGGAAAAATAACCCTCGGCGCACTGGTAGGTGGACTGTGCACCGGTGCCGGAGTAGGATTAGTGGTGCTGTTTAAGCTAAACAAAAGCTTAAAACAGAACATGACAATTCTTGCACTGATTTATTTTATTGGCGCTGTTTCCGGAATAGTACTGCAGTTTATGTTATAACCGGCAAGTTTTGCAAGCTCGTTTTCAAGATATATTTTAAAACAGTCTTCGATAACTTTCTGAAAGTCATGGTTTGAGTCTATAACTGTGACTGTTATATCGGCGGCTGTTAATTTTTTACCCATTTTGATCCTCCTTTTACATTAAGAAAGTTTCAATACATATGACCTTGAAATGCCCAAAATTTGAGAAATTTCTTTTTGCGTTTTTCTGCGCGTATTGTTTAGACCATAGCGCCAGCATAGAATTTTTTGCTCATCGGGGGTGAGAACGGTCCCCATTGCCTCATAGAGCTTTTTTATGTTGATTTTTAATGCAATCTCATCAAAAATATCGTCGTTGTCGGCAGGAAAAATGTCGGATATAGTCATGTTGTTGCCCTCTTTGTCAGTTCCTATGCTGTCTTCAAGAGATACATCATTGATGCTTTTTTTGTTCATACGCAGCATCATAAGAACTTCGTTTTCGATACAGCGGGCTATGTATGTTGTCAGCTTCGATGTCTTTGTTTGGTCAAACGTGTTTATGCCCTTGATAAGTCCGATTGTTCCTGTCGAAACAAGGTCGTCAAAGTTGCTCTCGGTTGCATATTTTTTTGCAATGTGTGCGACAAGGCGCAGATTGTGCTCGATAAGAATGTTTTTTGCATTTTCGTCGCCACCTGACCAAAGCTCTAGATAGTGTTGCTCTTCTTTCGGCGTAAGGGGTTTTGGGAAAGCATTACCGCCTCCGACAAAACCCAAAAGAAAGAGTATGTTATTAATAAGCTCGCAAAACATTTCAAGCATATAAATCACCTCAAAAAATAATATGCGGTATTATGCACATATGTGCATGAACGACTGTCCTAAAAAAATAACACCTCTGAAAGGTGTTATTTTTTGTGATTGTTATATATTATCCATAGCCCCTTTAAAAGCAGTTTGTCATCATATATAATTTTATGCCTGCAATGCTTGATAATACATTTGGAAAGTCCACCGGTAGCAACGATTGTTAGATTTTCTCCGATATCATCTTCAATTCTGTCGATAATGCCGTCAAGCATTGCTGCAGAGCCGAAGATAGCGCCGCTCTTCATGGCATCGATTGTGTTTTTGCCGATAACGCTGTCCGGAGCTTCAAGGCTGATTGATGGAAGAAGCGAAGTGGCAGAGGTGAGTGCCTGCTGCGAAATTTTCACGCCAGGAACGATAGCTCCGCCGATATATACTCCGCGCTTGTCGATAACAAACAGCGTAGTTGCGGTACCCATATCTATAAGAATAATGGGCGGCTTAAATTCGCTGAGAGTGGTGATGGCACCTACAACAAGGTCGTTCCCAAGCTGTGACGGATCATCAAGCTCTGTTTTGAGGCCCTCGCTTCCTGAAACCATCATAGGTTCTTTTCCTATGACAAGGCGTACGGCGGATTTTATGGCGCTGTTAATCGGCGGCACAACTGAGGAAATTATTGCGCCCTCAAACAGATTGAGGTCAATATTGTTTATTAGAAGGATGTTTTTTAGCATTACCGCAAATTCCATATCGGTTTTTGAGGAATTGGTAGTAAGTCTGCCGTCAAAAATGATTTTTCCGTTCTCGATACAGCCGATAACAATATTGGTATTTCCCACATCTAATGCCAGAATCATAGCAAAATCTCCTTAGAATTTAATATCTGCATTATACACTATTGCGGCAATTATGTCAATCCTTTATGCGGAAAGCACGCAGTGCGTTGATGATTGCCAAAAGGCATACGCCGACATCGGAGAAAATAGCCATCCACATGGTTGCAATGCCGCAGACGCCGAGAATCATAACAGCCAACTTTATGCTTATGGCAAGGGCAATGTTTTCGTTAACAATTCGCAGTGTTTTGCGCGAAATTGAAATTGAAAGCGGAACTTTCCCAAGCTCATCGCTCATAAGAACAATGTCGCTTGCCTCGATAGCTGCATCGGATCCTACTCCTCCCATTGCGATACCTACGTCGGATGCAGCGAGCGCGGGTGCGTCGTTTATTCCGTCACCGACAAAGGCAGTTAAGGTGTTTTTTTTCATACTTTTGATTTTTGAAACTTTATCCTGTGGTAAAAGCTCAGCAAAATATTTAAGATTCAGCTTTTTTGCAACGGTTTCGGCATTTGTTTTTGAGTCACCGGTCAGCATAAACGCACCAACAGAGAGAGCCGAAAGATCTCTTATGGCTTTTTCTGCTTCCGGCTTTATTATATCCTCAATTACAATATAGCCGACAAATTCGCCGTTCACGGCAAGATAAACAGCATTGCTGTCAAATACCTGTGTATTTTGTATTCCTTCTTTATCAAGGAATTTTTTTGTGCCTATAAGAACATCTTTACCGTCTATTACAGCTTTTATCCCGTTTCCGGCAATTTCCTTGCATGACTTAATTTTACTAACATCTATTTCTTTTCCGTAAGCTTCTACAATAGCCTTTGCTATGGGGTGAGATGAGCTGTATTCGGCATATGCCGCATACATAAGAGCTTCGGCCTTTATTCCTGTAACGCGGAGCGCACACACCTTAAATTTACCCTCGGTAATCGTTCCTGTTTTGTCAAATGCTATGCTGCCGACATTTGCGAGCGATTCAAGTGCGTTTGAGCCCTTTACCAAAATACCATTTTTTGAGCAGCAGCCAATACCGGAAAAGAAGGAAAGGGGAATTGATACTACCAGTGCACATGGGCATGAAACTACCAAAAACAGCATTGCAACATAGAACCAGTGTTTGAAATCTCCGCCAAAAATCGGGGGGAGAATGGCGATTATTACTGCAAGAGTTACCACGATAGGTGTATATACCTTAGCAAATTTAGTTATGAATTTTTCGGAATTTGATTTTTTCTCTGTTTCCACAAGCTCAAGTATTTTCGAGGCTGTAGATTCTGTAAACGTCTTTGTTACCTTTATTTTTAGCGTGGAATCGGTATTTATGGAACCACTCAAAACGTTGTCGCCGACACTTGCCGATACAAAATTCGACTCGCCGGTCAGGGCTGAGGTGTCCATGTAGGCTTCACCTTCGATAATTTCACCGTCAAGCGGGACTTTTTCTCCTGCGGACACAAGAATTATATCCCCGACGGTAACGATTTCGGACGGAACGGTTACAAATTTTCCGTCAATAAGCTTGTGAGAAGTGTCGGCACGCAAATCCATAATTGCGGAAATTGATTTTTTTGAATTGTCAACAGCAATGTCAGATAAAAATTCACCTATTTGATAAAACAGCATAACAGCTGCGGCTTCGGGGAATTCGCCTATAATAATTGCGCCGATTGTAGCGATAGTCATAAGAAAGCTTTCGTTAAAAATGTCTTTGATACTCTTTACAGCATTAATCAGGATATCGTACCCGAGAATCATATATGCGGCAATAAATAAATAGTCAGACTTGATAAGAAAGGCAATAAGGAATAGTACTGAGCCTGATATCAGGCGGATAAGCATCATGCGGTTTCCAGATTCTTCCTCACGATGACAACATGAATGCCCGCTACATGAATGTTCGTGGCAATGGCAGCTCATAGAAAATACCTCCAAATGAATTCATGAAAATATGAACAATTATTCATATTTATATTATATATTTATTTTTTTATTTTGTCAATATAAATTACAGAAAAACAGAAAAAATATGTAAAAAGGGTGTGCGGAAAAAATCCGCGCACCCTTCGTTTGTTTCGTATTAGAAACGGTCTCCACAGCAGCAACATCTGCAGCAACATCTTCTGCAGCAACGTCTTCTGCAGCAGCAGTGTCTTCTGAAAAAGCAACACATATAATTCACCTCCTCATATGTATGGAAACCGCTTGTTATTATATAGTATTCCGCAGCATGGCATATAGTGCAGGCTTTTGGAGAAAATGCGGTGCTTATTTACATAATGCCGTCATATAAATAAATGAAAGGATGGTGCCAAATGGGATACGATTACAAAAAATGTACAGAGGATATTTCGGATATAACCTGCCGTTATCCGTTTGTTGAGCAGGCGGTAATAGGATACAGTGTAATGAAAAAGCCTATCCAGTGCCTTAGGGCAGGAAGAGGAAAGCTGAAAATTTTTATAAACTGTGCACATCATGGTTTGGAATATATAACCTCGGCGTTTATAATGAAGTTTTTGTACGAATATGCCGGATGTATACAGGAAAATAAGACCATGTTAGGATATAATGTGTGGGAATTTTATGATTTGGTAAGTATGTATGTTGTGCCTATGGTAAATCCGGACGGGGTTGACATTGCGGTAAACGGTGTGGATATCACTAATCCGTATCATCAGAAACTTATAAGCATGGTAGGCATACACAGCTTTAACAGAGTGTGGCAGGCTAATGCGGCAGGCGTTGACATAAATCACAATTATGATGCTGGGTGGCGTGTTGTAAAAACCCGTCCATCACCGACGAAATTCAGTGGTCCATACGCAGAAAGTGAGCCGGAGACAAAGGCAGTAGTTGACTTTGTGAGGAAGAATAATTTTGATATGTTGATTGCCTTTCATTCGCAAGGCGGCGAAATATATTACGATTTTGATGGAATGGCAGCAGAAAATTCACGAAGAATAGGGGAAAAAATGTCGGAAAGCAGCGGATATCCTATGTGTGTGCCTGAGGGAAGCGCAAGCTTCGGCGGTTGTAAAGATTGGTTTATAAAAGAGTTTGGAAAAGCGGGATTCACCGTAGAGATAGGACACGGCAGAAACCCACTTGAGCTGAATCAGATGGAGGACATTTACGAAAAAAATTCACGACTTATCCTAAGCGCAATGGAAGAGCTTATATAAACATACAAAGCAGTATCGGCAGAAACATTGCCGGTACGAAATTCATCACCTTGAATTTGCCAACAGACAGCATGTTAAGCGCAAGCGCAATTATTATCAATGAGCCGACACAGGTCATTTCGGCAACAGCGGCATCACTTAAATAGGGCGAAATCCACTGTGCAAGCAAAACAATTGAACCTTGATAAATCAATACAAAAAGCGAGGAAAACAGAACTCCTATGCCAAAGGATGAGGCAAAAATAATTGCTGAAATAAAGTCTATAAGTGATTTTGTATAAATCATGCTATTGTCGCCCGTGAGACCCGACCGGAGGGATCCGACTATAGCCATTGCTCCCACACAGAACAAAAGGCTTGCGCTTACAAAGCCTTCGGCAACAGAGTTTTTTTGACTGCCGTTTTTAAAATAGGACTGAAGCTTATTGCCGAGAGAGTTGAGATTGCCGTCAAGATTGGCAAGTTCGCCGATTATTGTTCCTATTGCCATTGAAATTATCGCAATTAGATGGTTTTTGCCCTTTAGAACTCCGGAAATGCCTATGTACAAAACACATAGCCCCATTGCTTTAAAAAGCGCGTCAGATAG
The DNA here is from genome assembly GCA_029007725.1 of Bacillota bacterium. Classification (GTDB taxonomy): domain Bacteria; phylum Bacillota; class Clostridia; order UBA1381; family UBA1381; genus UBA1738. The sequence continues at coordinate 41,061 of JAQXIJ010000047.1, forward strand.
TTTTTTCGGAAATTTTGAGCTTATCAAAAGCCCGATTGCACCGCCCGAAAGTACGGCAAGCATATTTACTATTGTTCCTGTCATGGTATATCTCCGTTATCTTTTTTCTGTTATTATATCATTAAATATTTAATAAGTAAATATATTGAATAAGCTGTTGTGAAAATTTGTGTAATATGTTATAATGACAAAAGAAAGGCGGCGATATTGTTGGAAATATTTCTTAATAATGGTGCGAAAAGGATACTTAAAATACTTGAAGCCGCCGGATTTTCGGCATATGTTGTAGGCGGCGCGGTGCGCGACAGCCTTATGGGAGCTGTTCCGTCCGATACAGATATCGCCACAAGCGCAAGGCCGCAGCAGGTAAAGGCACTGTTCGGACATACAATAGATACCGGAATAAAGCACGGTACGGTTACCGTAATTGAGAACAAAACCGGATATGAGGTTACAACATTTCGGTGCGAATCGGATTATCGTGACTCGCGCAGACCGGAACATGTCGCGTACATAACCGACATTCATACTGATTTAAAGCGCCGCGACTTCACGATAAACGCGATGGCATATCGCCCGGGCGAGGAGCTTATCGATGACTTCGGCGGGACTGAGGATTTGAAAAACGGAATAATCAGAACTGTCGGTGTTCCCGAGGAACGCTTTAAGGAAGACGCGCTTAGAATGCTCCGCGCGGTACGGTTTGCCGCTTGCCTAAATTTTGAAATTGAGCCAGAAACCTATAAGGCGATAAAAAAATGCTCTGTTCTAATTAAAAATATAAGCGCAGAGCGGATTCTGGGGGAAATGAACAAAATTCTTCTTTCCGATTATCCAGGAAAAATACGGCTTTTGTACGATACCGGTCTGCTGCGGTATATAATTTCGGATTTGTGTGTTTGTTTTGAAACTGAACAGAATAATAAATATCATATCTATAATGTCGGCGACCATATCATTAAAGCAGTGGAAAATACACCGAACGACCTTATACTGAGATGGGCGGCACTGCTTCACGATATCGGCAAGCCTGAATCAAAAAGCAAGGACGCAAACGGCATATATCATTTTTACGGTCACCACCGCGAAAGCGTGAAAATGGCTGACAGTATTTTGCACCGCTTGCGTATGGACAATGACTCAATCCACGATATTTTGATTCTTATAGAAAACCATGATGTCCGAATCGATTCTGGAGATGTTGCGGTAAAGCGAATGATGGCACGCACCGGAGAACAGCTGTTTTTGAAGCTGCTGATTTTGCAGGAGGCGGACAACCGGGCGAAAAATCCGTCCTTTTTGCCGGAAAAGCTTGCGCGGCTTGATAGTGTGTATAACAAATATCAGCGCATCATAGCCGAAGGACAGCCGTATACCATGCAGCATCTTAAAATAAACGGTCGTGACCTGATAAAGCTTGGATTCAAGACAGGTAGGGAAGTCGGCGACACCTTAAAAGGACTTTTGGACGAGGTTTTGATTGATCCGTCGCTTAACAGCCGCGAATATCTGATAAAAAGGGCAATTCAGATGAAAAGAAAAAGAGATTAGCAGCTTGATTTAAAGCCGCATAATCTCTTTTTTTGATATTAGTCCACAAAGAAAAACTGAAAGAACATATGTGATAAGCGCCGCGGCTGCCGCTGCAAAAAAGCCGAGCATATCGCTGCGGAGAAGTATGCACATCGGGTTGTAAAAAAAGTGTGCAGTGACGGTCATGAGAAGTGACGATACAATGATTTTTACCAGAATACCTATTGAAATTAAGCGAATATGAAAATGCTTTTTAAGCGATGCAATATTCAAAATGAGCTGAATTGTTATTGCGGCAAAGCTGCTTATAATTACTCCGATTATGTTGAGCTGAGGACAGTGAATGAGTATATATGAGAGAATTATTTTCACCGTAAGAGCGATTATGCCGAAAAGAAACGGGGTAAATATTTTTCCTGAGGAATACAGTAGCGAGGAAATCAGCTGTTCGGTGGCAATCAGCACAAGCATAGGTGCCATGCATGAGAGCATATACGCCGAGGCGGTATTGCTGAAAAGTATGTCTAAAATTTGACCGGAAAACATCATAAGCATAAAAGAGCATGGAATTGCAATAATAAGTACGATTTTGAGTGCGGACTGCACAGTGGTGTCGAGAAGTTTGTAATCTTCAAGAGCCAGTGCGCGGGTCACAATGGGCAGTACAGAAACCCCGAATGCCGCAAGTATTCCGACAGGCAGATTGAAAACTGTCATGGCATATCCGGAATATGCGCCGTAAAGCCATCTTGCACCGTCAAAGCCTAGCTGTTTGTCTGCGAGCAGATTGTCAAAAATATTTGTATAGCCGGAATAGCGCAGCAAAAAGCTGCGTGCTGATTCCTCAGAAAATACAATGTTTGTAAGGCGATTTCGTATTATTGAGGTTTCAAGCAGCGAAAGACTGCCCGATACAGTGGAGGTGAGAGTCATCGGCACTGCGATGACAAGTATGGCAGAAAGAATATCGTGTGCGGAACTTCGATTCCCATGAAACGAACGAAAATCCTTTTTGTAGGGAATATAAAGCAAAAAAAGTATAAGCGTTGCAAAAATTTCTCCTATGGTGACACCGAATATGGCGGCGGCAGAGCTATATCTTACAGCAAATGATGAGAACCATTTTGCGAGAGAATAGCCGACTATAAGCTTTATAAATGCCTCGATTACCTGCGAAACGGCTGTCGGCGTCATATGCGAATACCCTTGAAAGCAGCTCTTGTATGCCGCGCCGAGCGCAACGAAAAATATTGCCGGAGATATTGCCTGTATCGCAGTTACTGCCTTGGGATCCTTCATTGCATATGCAAAAAAATCTGCGGCAAAATACATGATGACGCTTCCCGAAAATCCCAGAATACACATTATTGCGGTTGAAATGCGCATGACGAGGTGTATGTCGGCATATTTTTCTTTTGCGATCAGCTCTGCAATGAGCTTTGAAATTGCAAACGGCATACCCGAAATTATGAAAGACAGTAGCATTATGTAAACCGAGAACGCGGTCTGATAAATTGCCATTCCTTCTTCGCCGAGAATGTATGTGAGTGGTATTTTCAGGATTGCTCCGAGAATTTTTGAAATGGTGTTGGCGGCAATCAGTATGACTGTTCCTTTAAGAAAAGATTCTTGTTTCATGCACATTTTCCTTTCAAGTTGTTTGTACTATACTATTAATAATCACCTTTGGATATGTGCCGCGCATATTAAACAGATGAAAAAATTATGCCCTTAAACCAACGAAAACAGGTAAAAAATACAATATTTATCTGTGTTTGAACCGAAAAAACATAAAACTTTACAAATTTTATTAAAAAAAATCGATAAATATGCTAAAAATTCACAGTATCTATTGACATTATCTGATATTTATAATAAAATGTGTATTCGTAAGGGGAATTTGTTTCCCGGTTATTATATTATTTTAGGAGGAAATCAATATGAACAAAACCGAATTGATTGCAGCAGTTGCAGAAAAGGCAGCTCTGTCAAAGAAGGATTCAGAAAAAGCTGTAAACGCAACAATAGAAGCTATAGCATCAGCATTAAAGGACGGAGATAAAGTACAGCTGGTTGGCTTCGGTACATTTGAAGTAAGAGCAAGAGGAGCAAGAACAGGAAAAAATCCTCGTACCGGCGAAGCTATAAAGATTGCCGCATCAAAGGTTCCTGCATTCAAGGCAGGCAAGGCTTTGAAGGACGAAGTAAACAAATAATCAAGAAAAGCCGGAAGCTTCTCGTTTTGGGAAGCTTTTTTTGTAATCGGAGGAAGTATGAGACTTGACAAATATTTGAAGGTATCCAGACTTATAAAACGCAGAACGGTCGCAAACGAGGCCTGCGACGCGCAGCGCATTCAGGTAAACGGAAGAGTGGTAAAGGCATCGTACGATGTTAAGGTCGGTGACGTGATAGAAATGCGAATGGGCGAAAAAACAGTAAAAGTTGAGGTTTTGCAGGTTCTGGAGCATGTTTTAAAGGATGACGCATCTCTTATGTACAAAGTTTTGTAATATAAAAAAGGCACTTTCCATATCATTATAAAAAGGAGAGTGCTTTTTTATGGAAACAGAAAAGAATCAGATGCTTACTCTGGACAGCCGAAAAAGGCTGACACTTACGCTTGTCGAAAATGTAGAAAGCTTTTCGGATGAAGAGGTAGTGCTTAAAACCGCTCTCGGAGGCATGACGATTAAGGGCAGTTCACTGAAGATTGAGGATTTGTCGGTTCAGAACGGCAACATTGTCGTATCGGGAAAAATTGACAAAATGGATTTTGTGGAAATCAAAGAAAAACACAGCTTTTTTCAGAGACTTTTTAGATAGGTGATGCAGTGTGATTGTGCCGTTTTCGTGTGAAATCAAATACTTTTTGTTGTCGCTTGCTCTGGGATTTGTGACCGGAATTGGCTACGACCTGATACGCGCTCTTCCGGTTTGCCGAAAAAAACGCTGGATGTCCGACTCACTGTTTTGGTGCTTTGCGGCGGCTACAGCAGCATATGCGGTGATGGTCTTATTCGGAGGGGGTTTCCCATGGTATGCGGCTGTGGGAACGGGAATGATGCTTATTGTCTACTTTATTGCCTTGAGCGAATATGTCTTTCGACTGTTTTTTGTTATTACGGAAAAAATTTTATCCTTTTTTATGATTATTTTTAAATTTCTCTTGACACCTGCTCTTTTTTTGGGTAAAATAACATATGTATATGTTTGCAAAATTCGTAATAAATTTTTTGAACGTAAGAAGGTAAATAATGATGAAAAAGCCTAAATCCAGATTGAATTTTATGACCTGCATTGTTGCTATTACGGTTGTTGCATCGGTAGGCATGATAGTAAAGGGAATAATGATTCAGCCTCAGATATCCGCGAATAATGCTAAATTACAGCAGATAAACAAGGAAATCGGTTATGAAAATCAGCGTATCAAGGAGATTGATTCGCTTATGGCAAAATCTGATTCCGATGAATACATAGAAAAAGTTGCAAGAGAAAAATTGGGTATGATAAAATCCGATGAGATTGTCTTTGTAGACATCTCCGGTCAGTAATACTTACGGGAGGAATTTCTTAAATATGAATTTGGAAATCGGAAGTATAGTTGAAGGAAAGGTTATAAACGTTATGCCGTTCGGTGCGTTTGTCGCTCTTCCGGAAAACAAATCGGGGCTTGTGCACATTTCGGAAATTACCAACGCTTTTATAAAAGATATAAACAACTACATAAAACAGGGAGATATTGTAAAAGTTAAAGTAGTATCTATCGACAGTTCGGGAAAAATCGGACTTTCAATAAAGAAAGCTGAAACAAAACCGGAAAGACCGAAGCCTACCGAACCGAGCGGTCCCATAAGACCTGCCGACATTGACTGGAGCGCAAACGATGAGGCGGATTTGTCTTTTGAAGATAAGCTGTCCAAATTCAAAAAAGATTCCGACGCGAAAATGCTTGCATTAAAGCGTTCTAACGATTCAAAGCGTTCCGGCGGATACCGCAGGGGCGGAGGTACATATTGACTTTAAGTAGGGGGGACTTTTTAAGACCCCCTTTTTGTTGTAATTGGAGGATTGAAAAAACGGACAAGCCAAAATATATTTTTTTGCTGTTCGGGTTTTCCGAAAGGAGCTAATATTAAACATGGATATTAAAAATAACTTGACCTTGCTGACGGATTTTTATGAATTTACAATGTCAAACGGATTTTTTAATGAAGGATACGGTAATAAAATTGCATACTTTGATATGTTCTTCCGTGAAATTCCGGATGACGGCGGATTCGCAATTATGGCAGGCGTTGAACAGCTTATAGACTATCTGAAAAACCTTAAATTTGAAGACGCAGATATTGAATATCTGAGAAGCAAGGACATTTTCAGCGAAGAATACCTCGATTATTTAAAAAACTTTAAATTCAAGTGCGATGTTTGGGCAATTCCTGAGGGAACGCCTATTTTTCCTCATGAACCGATAGTAATTGTGCGGGGGCCTGTGGTGCAGGCACAGTTTGTCGAAACTATGTTGCTACTTACCATAAATCATCAGAGCCTTATCGCTACTAAGGCAAACAGAATTGTACGCGCGGCAGACGGAAGACCGGTAATGGAGTTCGGCTCAAGACGTGCACAAGGGCCGGATGCGGCAATTTTGGGCGCACGTGCAACCTATATCGGAGGCTGCGTCGGAACGGCGTGCGCAATTGCCGACAGAGACTATAAAGTGCCGGCTCTCGGAACCATGGCTCACAGTTGGGTTCAACTGTTTGACAGCGAATATGAGGCATTTGCTGCATATGCAAGACAGTACCCCAACGGCTGTACTTTGCTTATTGATACCTACAATGTATTAAAATCCGGACTGCCTAATGCAATAAAGGTCTTTGATAATGTACTAAAGCCTATGGGTTACAGACCGAAGGGTGTAAGGATAGATTCGGGTGACATAACCTATCTTTCAAAAAAATGCAGAAAAATTTTGGACGATGCAGGATATCCGGACTGCGGTATAGTTGCGTCCAATTCGCTTGACGAATACATTATTCGAGATACACTTATGCAAGGGGCAAAAATCGATTCTTTCGGCGTGGGTGAGCGAATGATTACTTCAAAGGCTTCGCCTGTTTTCGGCGGCGTTTATAAGCTTGCGGCGGTTGAGGACGAAAATGGGAAAATTATACCGAAAATAAAGATATCAGAAAATGTGCAGAAGATTACAACACCTGGCTTTAAGCAGGTGTATAGACTCTATTCACATGAAAACGGCGCGGCAATAGCCGATGTGATAACACTGAATGATGAGGTTATTGATGATACAAAGCCGTATGAGCTGTTTGATCCGGAACATACATGGAAGAAAAAGACGGTGACCGATTTTTATGTTCGTCCGCTTCTTAAACAAATTTTTAAAAACGGAGAATGTGTGTACGAAACCCCGGATATTAATGTTTTGCGGGAGTACTGCAAGCTGGAAGTTGAAAAGCTGTGGGAAGAAGTGAAGCGCTTTGAAAATCCGCATGAATACTATGTTGATTTGTCGGCGGCGCTGTGGAAAATGAAGTATGAGCTTTTGGAGAAGCTGCAATAATGAATACTGTTATACTGAGGGAAATCAATAACGAAACAATGGCGGAAATGGGAAGAATTATCCGAAACGGCGGACTTGTGTCCTTTCCGACTGAAACGGTATACGGACTGGGCGCAAATGCCTGTGACGACACGGCGGTACAGAGCATTTATGCCGCCAAAGGACGTCCGTCCGATAATCCGTTGATTGTGCATATTGCAGATGTGGCGGACATAGGCACCGTTGCGCGTGAAGTGCCGGAAAATGCAAAAAAAATTCTTGAAAAATTTGCTCCGGGACCGATTACGGTAATTCTGAAAAAACAGCCCTATATCAGCAATACTGTGACGGCAGGTCTTGATACTGTTGCGATAAGGATTCCGTCGCACCCGATTGCGCGTGCGCTAATACGTGCCGCAGGAGTGCCGATAGCGGCACCGAGTTCAAATCTTTCAGGGAAGCCGAGCCCTACAAAAGCCGAGCACGTTATTCATGATATGAACGGAAGAATCGATGCAATTATATGCGGCGGAGAATCGAACATCGGAGTGGAATCGACGATTGTAGATATGACTGCCGAAAGACCTACGGTTTTAAGACCGGGCGGAATTACTCTTGAAGACCTGCGCACTGTTTGCCCAGATGTTGCGGCGGACAGTCATATCTTGCAGTCTGTTGCGGAGGGAGAACAGCCGAAATGTCCCGGAATGAAATATAAGCACTATGCGCCGGACGCGGACGTCACAGTTGTTGAGGGCAGCCGTGAATCTACCGAAAAAAAAATTAGTGAGCTTGTTGCGAAAGCAAAAGCTGACGGAAAAAAGGTCGGTGTGCTTGCAATGTCGGATATCGATTTCGGCGCGGATTTAAAACTTTCTTCGGGAAAGAATAACAAAGAGTTTGCAAACAGGCTTTTTGATGCTCTGCGCGAGTTTGATAATCAGAAAATCAGCGTTGTGTATGCACAGTTTTGCATTCAGGACGGATACGGTTTGGCTGTTAAAAACCGCTTGTACAAATCCGCCGGGAACAAGATTATTTATACGGGAGATTGAAAATGAATATACTTTTTGTGTGTACAGGGAACACCTGCCGTTCACCTATGGCAGCGGCACTGTTCAATAAAATTGCGGTAAAGCGCAATCTTGATGTGCGTATTGAATCGGCAGGTATTTTCGCAAACGAAGGCGAGCCTGCTTCAACCGAGGCGGTCGTTGCTATGAAAAAATACGGAATAGATTTGCTGGGGCATCATTCACAGAGCATAAACACCGAGCTTTTGGAAAAATGCGACCTGATACTTACCATGACGACTGCACATAAGATGCTGATAGAGCCATCGGCTCAAGGAAAGACTTTTACTTTGAACGAATATGCCGGAATGGACGAAGATATTCAGGATCCGTACGGCGGTGATGTTGAGGAGTACGAACGTTGTGCAGAGCAGATATATTCGGCGCTGCTTAAGGTTGCGGACAGGATCGCTTATGATTCGGATAAATAAAATGACAAAAGCAGATGCTGAGGAACTTGCAGAGCTCGACAGGCGTTGCTTTTCGGTTCCTTGGTCAAAAAAATCATTTGAAGAAGAGGCAGAAAACTCGCTTGCAGTATATTTTGTCGCCCGTGACGGCAAAATGATTGTCGCTTACAGCGGATTTTGGCGCGTATGCGGTCAGCTGCAAATAACAAATGTGGCTGTTCTGCCGGAATTTCGGCGGAAGGGAATTGCATCCACACTTGTTAAAAAAATTATTGAAGAGGCAAAAGATGCTGAAACCATTACCCTTGAGGTGCGCGAAAGCAACGAGCCTGCAATAAGACTTTATGAAAGATTTAGTTTTAAAAGAATGGGAGTGCGCAAAAATTTTTACCGTTTGCCGAGGGAAAATGCACTTATTATGACGCGGGGAGAATTGTAATGGATACACTTATACTTGGAATTGAAAGCTCGTGCGACGAAACAGCTGCCGGCGTGGTAAAAAACGGCAGAGAGGTTTTATCAAACGTGATAAATACACAGATAGATTTTCATAAAAAATATGGAGGAGTAGTACCGGAAATCGCATCACGGAAGCATATAGAAAATATAGATTCAGTGATTGACGAGGCGCTGGAAAATGCCGGTGTCACCCTTGCCGATATTGATGCTGTGGCGGTTACATACGGACCAGGTCTTGTCGGTGCGCTGCTTGTAGGAGTTTCGGAGGCAAAGGCCATAGCATATGCCTCGGACAAGCCGCTTATTCCGGTTCATCATATCCGCGGACATATATCCGCGAACTTTATTTCTCACAAAGAGCTCGAACCACCGTTTGTCTGCCTTGTTGCTTCGGGCGGGCACAGCCACATAGTTGAAGTGTGCAGCTATACCGATTTTAAAGTGCTCGGCAGAACTCGTGACGATGCAGCAGGTGAGGCTTTTGATAAAATTGCGCGTGTTTTGGGACTCGGATATCCCGGTGGTCCGCTTATAGATAAGCTTGCAAAAGAGGGAAATCCGACAGCGGTTGAATTCCCGCGAGTTAAAATGGATAAAGATTCACTTGATTTCAGCTTTTCAGGAGTAAAAACCGCGGTTATAAACTTTCTTCACAAGGCAGATCAAAAGGGAGAAACGGTGAACAAGGCCGATATTGCGGCAAGCTTTCAGAATGCCGTTACCGATGCTTTGTGTGAACATACCATAGAGGGTGCACTGCGTACCGGTCATAAAACTGTGGCTATTGCAGGCGGAGTAGCCGCAAATTCTCAGCTTCGCAAAAAAATGACAGATATGTGCGCAAAACACGGCATAAGCGTTGTATATCCGCCTTCGGTTTTGTGTACCGACAACGCGGTTATGATAGCATGCAGCGGATACTACAGCTATAGGGAAGGGGAATTTGCCGGTCTTGATTTAAACGCCGTGCCAAATTTGCCGCTTACATGATAAAAAGCTTCTCAAAAAAGAGAAGTTTTTTTGATATATTTGCATTTTGACGAAAATGTGTTATAATAAAAACAATGTATCATATAGAATTAAACGGAGATAAAATATGCAGGATAAAATCAGAAATTTTTGTATAATTGCGCATATAGACCACGGAAAATCCACTCTGGCGGACAGACTGCTTGAGCTCACAGGCGAGGTTGAAAAGCGCGATATGGAGGAACAGCTGCTTGATGATATGGATCTTGAACGTGAGCGAGGAATAACGATTAAAGCTCATGCCGTGCGGATTAAATACAAGGCAAAGGATAACAATGAGTATATTTTGAATCTTATAGATACGCCGGGACATGTCGATTTCAACTATGAGGTGTCTAGGAGTCTTGCGGCGTGCGAAGGCGCGATTATGATAGTTGACGCCTCACAGGGAATTGAGGCGCAGACGCTTGCAAACACATATCTTGCAATAGAGCATGACCTTGAGGTTGTACCGGTAATAAACAAAATCGATCTTCCGAGCGCAAACCCCGAAAATGCAATCCGGGAAATTGAGGACATAATTGGTATTCCTGCCGAGGATGCACCATGTGTTTCAGCTAAAACTGGACTTAATGTAGAACAGGTATTGGACGCAATTGTTGAGAAAATTCCGGCGCCTAAAGGGGATCAAAATGCGCCGCTTAAATGTCTTATTTTTGATTCATATTACGACAGCTATAAAGGCGTAATAGTATATGTACGCGTTAAGGACGGAACACTGAAAGCCGGAGAAAAAATCCGCATGATGGCAACAGGAGCTGAATTTGAGGTGGTTGAGGTTGGCTACATGCATCCGAGCGGCTTAAGACCGACTGATGAACTGTCGGCAGGTGATGTTGGATATATTGCGGCAAGCATAAAATCTATTCAGGATACGTGTGTTGGCGACACGGTTACAAAATGCTCAAATCCGGCAGACAAGCCGCTGCCGGGTTACAAAAAAGTCAATCCTATGGTTTATTGCGGAATATATCCGGCTGACGGTGCGCAGTACGAGGATTTAAAAGAGGCTTTAGCAAAGCTGCAACTTAACGATGCTTCACTAAAGTTTGAGCCGGAAACGTCAATCGCGCTCGGCTTTGGTTTCAGATGCGGATTTTTGGGACTTCTTCATATGGAAATCATTCAGGAGCGTCTTGAGCGTGAATACAATCTTGATTTGATAACAACTGCACCGAGTGTAATTTATAAGGTGCATAAAACAAACGGCGAAACAATTATGGTTGACAATCCGACCAATCTCCCGTCACCTGCGGAGATTGAATATATGGAAGAGCCTATGGTAAATGCGGATATTATGGTGCCGGTGGATTTTGTAGGCAACGTTATGGAGCTTTGCCAGGAACGCCGCGGAATTTTTAAAAATATGACATATATGGAAGAGACACGTGCACAGATTCATTATGAGCTGCCGCTTAATGAAATTATTTATGACTTTTTCGATGCGCTGAAGTCAAGAACAAAGGGATATGCCTCCTTTGACTATGAGCTTAAAGAGTATATGCGTTCTGATCTAGTAAAGCTTGATATACTGCTAAACGGTGAAACGGTTGATGCGCTGTCTTTTATAGTGCATAAAGACAGCGCGTACAGCCGCGGCAGACGAATGGCAGAAAAGCTTAAGGAAGCAATTCCTCGTCAGCTGTTTGAAGTTCCGATTCAGGCTGCAATAGGCTCGAAAATTATCGCGCGCGAAACTGTTAAGGCAATGCGCAAGGACGTTCTTGCAAAGTGCTACGGCGGTGATATAACACGAAAGAAAAAATTGCTTGAAAAACAAAAAGAAGGAAAAAAACGAATGCGCCAGGTGGGCAGCGTAGAGGTGCCACAGGAAGCATTTATGTCGGTACTGAAGCTCGATTGATATTAGTATATGGCAGTGATAAAATTATTGAATTTTGTCGCTGCTTTTTTTATACGCGAATTTAATAATTACCATAACTTACAACTTGAATTTTAGTTTCCCATAGTGTATTATATGACTTGTGGTTGACAAAAAATTATGTGCTTAAAAAAAACAGTTAATTTGAGCCGTTTCTGTTTTAAATTGGCAAAATTTTATGTAAACCGCAGATATAGTATAGGCAGAATACCAAAAAGTATTCAAATTAAAAGGAGGACAAAAAATGAAAGGTTCAAAAAAAATCCTTGCCGGGTTTTTAACCGCCATAATGTCAGTATCTTCACTTGGCGCGGTGTCTTTTGCATCAGGAATACCTGTTGACGTTCAGGGGACACGCTACGAGGAACCTATCCAGATTCTTCAGGCACTTGATATAATGAACGGTGACGGCGATGGAAATTTCAGACCGAACGACACAATCAAGCGTTCAGAGGTAACAAAAATGGCAGTCCTTGCAATGGGACTGGGTGATGCGGCAGAGTCTGCAAGAGGCGAAAGCAAATATCCCGACGTATCAATAGACCACTGGGCAAACGGCTATATCAATGTAGCTACAGCACTTGGCTTGGTTGTAGGCTATGACACAGGCGCTTTTTTGCCTGAAAAGGAAATCACATACACAGAGGCAATGACAATTATGGTGAGAGCTATGGGATATGAGGTTCTTGCCGAGTCAAAGGGAGGCTTCCCGCAGGGTTATTTGGTTGTAGGCTCAAACAACGGACTGACCAAAAATGTTCAGGGTTCAAACACAGACCCGATTTCAAGAGGAAACGTCGCATATATGACGGTCAACGCTCTTAACGCAAAAATGATGGAGCAGACAGGCTTCGGAACAGATACAAAATGGGAAGTTACAGACAAAACTCTTTTGAAAGACGTTTTGGAAGTTACAAAGGCAACAGGTCAAATTTCGGCTGTTGAAGATACAGGAATTACCGGACCTTCAAGCCTTAAAGCAGGTCAGATAAAAATCGGAACAGAGATTTTTGAAACTGCTTATAACATGAACAATCTTTTGGGATATAACGTAACTTATTACTACAAAGAAAATGACAAGGGCGAAAACGAAGTAATTCTTGCCCTGCCGGACAGCAATAAAAATCAGACATATACCGTTCCCGCAAAACTTTTTGAAGAGGTGACGGACAAGGGTGCTTACAAGGCAATCAAATATTACAAGAACGATAACTCAACTTCAACGAGCTATTTGACTCTTGAAAAAGAAGCAACCTTGATTTATAATGGAAAGCACGAAGAACTGGACTATGATCTTGTTGACATAAACGGAAGCGCGGGCTATGTAACGCTTCTGGACACAGACAACAATGGCAGATACGATATTATTTTCGTGACAGAATATCAGAATATAGTTGTCGACGAGGTTACTTCTACAAACAAGATTATCGACAAGTACGGCAATCCGACAATCAAACTTGATGACGATGATGAGGATTTGATTTACAGAATTCAGATTGGATCTCAAGAACTTAAACTGAGTGACCTTGAAGAATACGATGTTTTGTCCATTGCGGAAAGCAAGGACAAAAAGCGATATGACATTCAGGTATCGCGCAAAACCGTTGAGGGCAAAATTACAGGTTCTGACGAGGACGGTTACTTTATAGACAGAGTTCACTATGATATAGCAAACAACTATAAAGAGGATCTTACACTCGGCACAGAGGGAGTGTTCTACCTTGACGTATCTGGTGCTATTGCAGGTGTTGACACAACAGTGACAGCGTCTTCAAACTATGCATACCTTATTAAAGCATATACAACCGAAGCTACCGAAACTTCAACATTTAAGGTATTCACTAAGGACGGAAAAGAAACAGTTCTCACTGCAAATGACAAAATCAGATTTAACGGAAAGAGCGGAACAAAGGCAGAAGAGGTGGTTGAAGCAATCAACGCAGGCGGTACAACAGAGAAGCAGCTTATAACCTATTCGCTTAACTCCGATGGAAAGCTGATTTCAATAAACACAGCCAAGGACAACACAGAAACAAACGCAGTTGATAAATCTGTTTTTACAAAGAATTTTGTTTACGAAAACGAAAAGTACAATGCTACAACAAAGTCAATCGGTAAGGTAAGACTTAATTCTGCAACAGTTATATTTGATATAAACGAGGACAGCCAGGACTACAAGATCGGCAAGCTGTCAATGTTTGAGGATAAGTCGTCATATAATGTGACAGCATATGATATGGGTGATGATTTTGTAGCAAAAGCGGTGGTTGTAACCGATTCTAACCTTCAAACAAACGCAGAATCTTCCATTGCGGTTGTTTCAAAGGTAAACGAGGCGTCTAATGATGATGACGAAACAACCGATCTTCTGACAGCATATCAAGATGGTAAGCTTATAACTGTTTATGCTGAGGATAAGGGCGTTCTTGTTAAAGGCGAAAATAACAAGCAGCTTGAAACAGGCGATATTATTCAGTATGTGACAAACGCAAACGGAGAAATCACAAATATTAGAGTACTGTTTGATATAAATGACAAAGCAAAAGAATTCGAAACTCAAGTTGTTGAAAACCTTAAAACAGTTTACGGTAAGGTAACGAGAAAGTTCTCTAACTCTATGAACGTAACCGTAAACGACGGAAGCGTTATGAATCTGCAGCTGTCAGGCGACGTTGTTGTTTACAGTGTGGATACAACACTTTCAAAGAATAACGTATCTGTAGTAACCACAGGTGATATACAGAAGTACGATGATGACGAAGGTAACAGAGTCTTTGTAAAGATCTATAAAGATGTTGTTCAGGAAGTCGTAATCATTAAATAATCGTTTTTTAAATGCTCTTAATATCTTCTCTATACAATTAGAGGCAGCGGTACTTATGTGCCGCTGCTTTTTTGTGTACTGTTTTAAGAATTAAATACAATATATTGTATAAAAATTAATGCAATGTTACAAATATTATACAAATTATTAAGAAATATTGATAAAATTAAATAAATATGTTAGTATTAAGCTATAATGATATATATGGGAGAAAAAGTCTGAATAAATTTGCTCGCGGCACCTCTTGTTTTAAAGAGATCGGTGAACAATTTTCTTTCAGCCTTGAATTTGTGCATCATGCACAGGAAGGAATGGTTGTAAATATGAAAAAAACAGTTAAAGTGATAATCGCATCGGCACTGTCATTTGCTGTGGCAATGCCGGCTTTTGCGGCTACATTTTCGGATGTAACCGAAACGAATACATATAAATGGGCATATGAATCCGTTGAAGACATGGCGGAAAAGGGCCTTGTAAGCGGATATGAGGACGGCACTTTCAAGCCCGGAAAAAGTGTTTCAAGAATGGAGGCATTTGCCCTGTTTGCAAGACTCATGGGTTCAAACAGTGATGTAAACAAAAATATTGTTGAATATGCAAAAAGGAAATATGCCGCAAAGCTTGCGGACTACAAGCTTTCGTATGCTGAGGGCGACATCGCATACATGTTGTACCGCGGAGTACTTTCAGAAAGTGAGCTGGACACATATTTCAAGGATGAAAAAAAATCTGAACCTATGCCGCGCCACGAGGCTGCGGTTCTTATAACAAAGGCTATGTATGCCGAAGAAAGGGCAAAGGATGAGGTACTTGTGGATATGGACTATACCGATATCGCAAGCATTCCTAAAACTGCAAGACAGTATGTTTATTATGTTACACAAAAGGGAATAATGTCAGGAATGGGTGACGGTACGTTCTCCCCGAATACATCCGTTCTGAGAGGGCAAATTGCGGTTATGCTGTCAAGAACATCAGATACGGTAGAATATTCCTTTGAAAAAGCTAAAATAGCCGGTATTGATACCAATGTAAAAAATCTGTCTATAGTTACCGATTCGGGAGAAACAGAAACAATCGGATATTCCGATAATACCGTGTTCATGATTGAAGGCGAAAAGGTTCTTCCAAGTCAGTTTGTCGATGGTCAAAACATCTACATGACGTATATTGAGGATGACCAGAAGATTTCACTGGCTTTTGCTGATGTCTTAAATTCAAAGCCGGATATGACGATAACCGGAATATATCAGGGATATGCAACAAAATCAGGAAAGGTCAGCATTAACGTAAAAGGCGTTTCAGGATCTTCGCTTTCCTCTTACAGCTGTGCAGATGACGTAAAGGTTCTTATAGATGGCAAAACCTCTGACGTGAACAAGATAAAAAGCGGTGATTATATATCTTTTGTTGTGTCGGACGATGAGGTTATAAGCGTTTCATGTATGCAGAAGAGTGAAACAATAAAAAATGCCGAACTTGAAAATGTTGACCCACTCGGAACAATCACGATAAAGCACGCGGATACCGCATATGACGGAAAAACATATGCACTTTCAAGCGAAGCCAAAATATATAAAAACGGCTCTGTGATTGACTATTCTTCGCTTTACCGCGGAGATACTCTGACAATTACGCTTGAATACGGCTTGGTTAAAACTATTGTTGCAACCTCAAAAACTTCAACGGTTTACGGCACGGTGAAGGGTTATGAGATTTCGGCATCGCCAAAGCTGACAATCAAGACCAACGGTGAAGAGGTTACATATGACATACCTGCAGATGTGACCGTTACAATAAACAATCAAGCCGCAAAGCTTGCCGACTTCAATATCGGCGACAGCGTAACGCTTACAATCGAAAGCAATGCTGTAACAAAGATTACGGCTACAGCAACAAACGGAACTGCGACAAACGCTGCACTTACCGGTGTCGTTACCGGTGTAAACCCAAGTCTTAATGTAATAATAATTTCTTATGACGAAAACGGTTCAAAATCTACAGCATACATCACCTGTAAGAGCACGACAAAGTTTTATATTCTACCGGCATTTTCCGAAACAACAATAAGCAAAATTTCAGAGGGGGATACTGTATCGGCATACGGCTCGTATTCAAACGGTGTGTTCATGTGCACTGCTGTTACCATTGCTGCTGCTCAATAAAAATTATACATAATAAGGGCTGTGATTTTTGGTTACAGCCCTATTTATTATATAAACCCGAATGTTAAGAGGTAAAATATGAAGAAATTTGATAAGTACAGAACTTGGGTAATGGCATTTATTTTTGTTGTTGCGGTAATACTCGTTTATAAAACATTTGACAATTTCTATAAAATTGGTTCAGTTATAAGTCTGATTTTTTCCGCACTATCACCGTTTATAACCGGATTTGTTTTGGCATATATCCTAAATATGCCATGCAAAAAAATCAATTCCTTTTGCCTTAAAAGTAAATACGACTTTTTGAAAAAGCACAGCAAAAAAATAAGCATTTTAGGTGTGTATGTGCTGACATGCCTGTTTATATATGTACTGATGCGAGCGATTTTTCCGGCCCTGTATAAAAATATTCTTGATTTATACAGCAATATTCCAGCATATTTTGACAGGGCAATAAACACGATTCTTGAATGGCAGAAAAATGCGAATATTTCGATTTTTGAAGTGAATGAAATTAACGCAAAAAATGCATTTAATAAATTTTTGGGCAAAATAGACATAACCGAATTTTCAAAATATGCACAGGGCGTAATAGATATCACATCAGGTCTGGTAAACTTTTTTATTGGCATCATCATTTCGGTATACATGCTTATAGATAAGGAAAAGATTATAAATTCCGCAAAACATGTTTGTGACGTCCTTTTAGGTAAAGAAAGGAATGCATTGCTGTTTAACGTATTGGGAATGGTGAACGATATTTTTGAAACCTATGTCTATTCAAGGGTGATAGACGGTCTTATAATGGCTGTGCTTTCAACGGTTGTTTTGTCAATTCTCCGAGTAAGATACGCAATGATTCTGGGCGTGATGATAGGCGCAATGGATCTGATTCCGTATTTCGGCTCGATAATTTCTTCTGTACTGGCAGTAATAATAACTTTCTTTACCGGCGGAATTTTTCGCGCAATATGGACCGGTGTTGCAATGCTTATTCTGCAGCAGATTGACGGAAACTATATTGGACCTAAAATTATGGGAAATATGCTTGATATTTCGCCGCTGTGGATAATCTTTGCCGTAACCATGGGCGGAGGACTGTTCGGAGTTATAGGTATGGTTCTTTCGGTGCCAGTGCTTATAGTTTTAAGGCGTATTTTAAGCAATATCATAGAATTAAAGGAACAAAAACAGGAAAATGACACGTATGAATAAGATTGTGATTATAGGCGGAGGCGCGTCAGGACTTGCGGCTGCAATTTCGGCGGCAAGGTGCGGCGCATTTGTCACAATTTCAGAAAAAAATGACAGGGTGGGGAAAAAACTTTTGTCAACTGGCAACGGAAGGTGCAACTTTACAAATATCAATGCGTCATTTAAGGACTACAATACTGATTTTGTACGTCCTGTAATGGATAGATTTCCTCCTGAAAGAACGATTGATTTTTTTAAAGGTCTTGGTGTGATTCCGAAAATTGAAGCAGAGGGCAGAGTTTATCCGAACAGCTGTCAGGCATCAGCTGTGCTTGACGTGCTGCGGCTTGAGGCTGACAGGCTCGGGGTTTTTGTAAAAACAGAATTTGATGCTGTAAGAGTACAAAAAAAAGGAAACGGATTTGAGATTTTCTCTAGAAAAAATGAAAAGATTTATGCGGATAAAATAATTTTTGCCGCCGGCGGAAAGGCTGCACCGAAAACAGGCTCGAATGGCAGCGTATATCCGTTGCTTGAGTCGCTCGGCCACAGAATAACCCTGATCAAACCGTCGCTTGTTCAGATAAAGACAGAAAAAAGCATTGGCGGCGTCCGTCAGTACGGCAGAGTTTTTTTGTCAGACGGCAAGGAACGCACAGGCGAAATTCAATTTAATAATTACGGGATTTCGGGGATTCCGGTTTTCGGACTGTCAAAATATATTAGTGCGGCGGATATGGTCTATATTGATTTACTGCCAGATTATACAGAAAAAGAGGTTTTGGAGATTTTACAGGCAAGACCGGTTCAGATGCTTGAAACCTATCTTGTGGGAATCTTGAATAAAAATCTTGCGCATTTACTTTTAAAGGATTGTAAAATTGTGCCGCTGTCGCGTCGAAGCGATTCACTTTCTGAAAGCGAAATCAGGAAAATTGCTGCCAAAATTAAATGCTGGGGCTTTACTGTGACAGGGGTCATGTCTTGGGATAATGCGCAAGTAACATCGGGAGGCGTTTGTACAGACGATATAAATCCGGAAACGCTTGAATCCAAGCTGGTTAAAAATGTGTATATAACAGGTGAGCTTCTTGATGTTGACGGCGACTGCGGCGGGTATAACCTGCAATGGGCATGGGCAAGCGGATATGTTGCGGGGAAAGAGGCGGCAAATGTATAGGATTGATAATATAAAAGTACCACTGGGCAGAGAAATCACCGCTGATGATATTGCAAAAAAAGCAAGTATTGGCAGGGAGCATATAAAAAGCTATAAAATACGAAGAAAATCCGTTGACGCACGAAGAAAAAGCAATGTGCACTATGTGTTTTGCACTGATGTAGAAACGGATGTAAAACTTTGCGGATTTGATGAAGTGACTGAAGAAAACTACATTTTTCCAACGGGAAAGCCACGTGAAAACCGCCCTGTTGTTGTCGGAGCGGGCCCGTGCGGACTTTTTGCAGCGCTTATGCTTTCGAATGGTGGGTACAGACCGATTTTGATTGAACGCGGTACAGATGTTGATACGCGAAAGACAGCGGTCGAAAGGTACTGGAAGACAGGTTTTTTGGATACCGAAACAAATGTTCAGTTTGGCGAGGGCGGAGCGGGAACCTTTTCCGATGGCAAGTTAAACAGCGGAATTCATGACAAACGGTGCAGGTTTGTGCTTGAAAACTTTGTAAAATTTGGTGCCGATGAAAGGATAGTCTATGAAGCTAAGCCTCATATAGGCACTGATGTTTTGTCCAAAGTAGTAAAGAATATGCGTATGGAAATTGAAAAAAACGGCGGAGAGGTACGCTTTTTGAATAAACTTTCTGGAATTGAAACAAAAAACGGAGCCGTTTCGGCGGTTATGGTCGACTTCCCGGACGGCAGATACAGACTTGAAACCGATGCTGTGCTGCTTGCAGTAGGTCATTCAGCACGCGATACCTATAGTATGATAAAAAAACTCGGCGCAAAAATGGAGCAGAAAAGCTTTTCGGTCGGAGCACGGATTGAGCACAGGCAGTCACTTATAAACAAGAGCCAGTACGGCGATTTTGCAGACGCGCTTGAGGCTGCTGATTATAAGCTATCTGTGCATTATGCCGGCGGAAGAAGCGCGTATACCTTTTGTATGTGTCCCGGAGGAAGCGTTGTTGCCTCGGCCTCTGAAATCGGTACCATTGTTACAAACGGAATGAGCTTTTCGGCACGTGACGGGGAAAATGCAAATAGTGCACTTTTAGTTAATGTTACTCCGTCTGATTTTGCATCAGATGATCCGTTGGCGGGTGTATATTTTCAGGAAACAATTGAAAAAAAAGCATTTATAGCAGGAGGAAACAATGGGAATGCTCCTGCGGAGTATCTGTCTGATTTCCTAGGCACAAAGCCAGATAAAAAAGTGAAGCCGACTTATCTGCCAGGAGTTACATTCTGCAATATAGAAAAAATTTTTCCTGATTTTGTGACTGAAACAATGAAAAGAGCTATTTTTGATTTTGACAGGAAAATAAAGGGGTTTGCAGACGGAGGTGCAGTTCTGACTGCACCGGAAACGCGCAGTTCCGCACCGGTGAGAATTTTGAGAGACAAAGAAAGTTTTATGTCGAACATAAAAGGGCTTTATCCATGCGGCGAAGGAGCAGGATATGCCGGAGGAATAATGAGCGCTGCGGTGGACGGAATTAAGGTTAGCGAAATTATTGCAGGAGGAAAGAATTAGCATGAAATATTTTTCGGAGGCTAGAGCGGATTCGAAGGAGGTGTTTTTCGACAAACTGAAGAGTAACGGGTTTTCGGGAGTTGTGCTGAAGGTATCCGACAACCTTGCAGAGCAGATTGGGTTTGCATCAAAATATGAACTTGAGGCATGGATTAAGTGCGAAAACAGCGAAACGGCTGAATACAGTTGCGCGATGATTGACGGTTTTAGAGTGGATTTTGGGGAAACATCGTTTAAAACCGTTACGTCGGCAATGCTCGAAAAAATCAAAGATTCTTTGTCAAAAACGGATTTTGAATACATTACAGGGATAATTTCACCGCTTCCGACTATAACAAAACCGTACATTAATTACTCTCTTGCAGAGAAATACCGCAGCAGTTTTGGCAGTGACTTTTTTGAATATATTAAAATTTTGTTCGATGAGGAAGAAGGGTTAAACTCCTTCCGCTCTTGGTATTTTACCAATGCATTTGAGCTGATTTTTGATGAACTGGTCAGGCCGATTAAAGTATGGTGCGATAGTTACGGAAAGAAATTTTCGGCATTTGCTGAAGATGTTGGAGGTATACATCCGATAAATTACGGAATTTTTCTTGAAATGATTTATGAGCATAATGTAAGTGTGTCGTTTCTCTATCCGAAAAGCTGTGAATATCCAATAGCTGCGTCCGGCTTTAAAAGCGGCGGGTTTGTTTTTGCAGAAACAGACGACCTGCTACAGAAAGCATATTATGAAAATATTGTTTGTGAAAGAATTTCGGGCAAAGAAGCAGCACCGGTCAATCCGGATATTTTGCTTATCATTCCGTCGCGCGGGGTCATGGAACGATTTGTATTCAAGAATAAACGGCTCAAATATAACATAGAAAGCCCGGCGGGCGAATCTGCGGCTGAGGGAATGTACTACGCTGATATGCTTTATGAAAAAGGATTTGATTTCGGTGCAGCGGATGAATTTACAATTGAAAAATTAGGTAGTGTCAAAAACGGAAAATTTTTGCTTTTCGGCAGAGAATACGGTCAGATTATAGTTTGCAGAAGCTGCACCTTTTCGGATTCTGGAATCGAACTTTTGAACAAGGCATACGAAACAGGTGTCTGCATAAATAATTCGGGACTTCTGGATATTTTGAATTCGGAACTTTTGGAAGAAAACATATAGGAGAATATTATGGGAGAAATAGTCAGACTTCAGAAATATATTGCAATGTGCGGAGTGGCATCAAGACGCGCTGCTGAAAACCTTATCTCAGAAGGCAGGGTAAAGGTAAACGGAAAAACTGTGAACGAACAGGGGATTAAGGTGGAAATAGGAGCCGATACGGTCGCCCTAAACGGAAAGGAGATAAAGCCGAACAGAAAGAATTATTATATCATGCTTAACAAGCCAATAGGGTATGTTTCTACAGTTCATGATCAGTTTGAACGTCCGACTGTAGTGGATTTGTTAAAAAACGAAATAAAAACACGCATTTTCCCGGTTGGCAGACTGGACTATGACACCGAGGGACTCTTGCTTCTGACAAACGACGGTGACTTTACTTATAAGGTAACCCATCCGAAATTTAAAGTAGATAAAACATATATTGCGGTTTTAAAGGGGGGAATTTCAATAAAAGGTCTTGCAGAGCTGCGAAAGGGTGTAACGCTTGATGACGGCTTTGTTACATCGCCTGCGCAGCTCGAAATGCTGGATGCCGACAACGGTCACACAACAATAAAAATAACAATTCATGAGGGTCAAAACAGGCAGGTACGTCGTATGTTTGAAAGCGTTGGAGCAAGGGTGGTTGAACTTCAGCGAATTTCGGTAGGTAATGTTGAACTTGGTACGCTCCCGCTTGGCAGATGGCGATATCTCACTGCACATGAAATAAATTATCTAAAAAATTTGTAAATTTTACTAAAACATATGCCTGTAGGCATATGTTTTTTTTGCGTTAAATAGTGAAAATTTTATCAAACCCCTTGAAAAATGGTTTTATTTATTGTAAAATGTATAATGAGGTAAATTTGAACAATTTATTTGCATATAATTTTGCCCACAAAGCGTGAACTGAAGGGAGGAAAATTTATGACAGCACCATCAAATGCGGTTGTAATATGCTTGGGAATGGGTACTGTTTTTGCAGGACTTATTTGTATAGTATTGCTGTGCTATATTATGAGTGCGGTATGCAATGCGCTGGTAAAAAAGACATCTGACGCAAGTGCTTCTGCCGAAAGCGCACCGGCGGTAAGCCCTGACGCACAGATAGCAAACAAACAGGAAATTGTTGCAGCAGCCTGCGCGGTAATTGCGGAGGAAATAGGAACCCAAGCAAATAACATTAGAGTTTTATCATTCAAGAGAATTTGAGGAGATGTATGGCTATGAAAAAATATAAGGTAAACGTAAACGGAACTCAGTATGAAATTGAAATTGAGCTTATGGGCGAAACCGAAGCTGCTGCAGCGCCAAAGGCTGCCACCCCTGTTGCCACGGCACCAAAGGCTGCTGCAGGCGATGGTGAAAAGGTTTCCTGCCCTATGCCAGGTACCATTTTTGACATAAAAGTAAAGACCGGTGACACGGTTAAAAAGGGTCAGGTGCTTATGATTCTTGAGGCTATGAAAATGGAAAACGAAATTATGGCTGCTTGTGACGGAACGGTTACTTCAATCACTGTTACAAAGGGTGCTTCAGTGCAGTCGGGTGATTTGCTCTGCACAATTAAATAATCGGAGGAGCTTGTAAGATGGAATCAGTTATTAATTTTTTGAATCAGACAGGCTTCAGTATGCTTGCTATGGGCGACAACTGGAAGACACTTGTTATGATTCTTATTGCATGTGTACTCATGTACCTTGCTATTGTTAAAAAGTTTGAACCGCTGCTGCTTTTGCCTATAGCTTTTGGCATGCTACTTACTAACCTTGTCGGTTCCGACATATATCACGAAGAACTGTTTGCCGGCGGACATGCAAACTGGGCTCTGTTTGGAGGAGCTGCCACTGCGGACGGTACGGTGATAACACCGGGACTTATAGACTATCTGTACCTTGGTGTTAAGCTTGGTATTTATCCATGTCTTATATTCATTGGAGTAGGCGCAATGACGGATTTTGGCCCGCTGATTGCAAATCCCAAAAGTCTTCTTTTGGGTGCTGCTGCACAATTTGGTATTTTTGCAACATATATCGGTGCAAGATGTATAGGCTTTACTCCGGCAGAATCCGGTTCAATCGGTATTATCGGAGGAGCCGACGGTCCGACCGCTATTTTCGTAACATCAAAGCTTGCTCCGGATCTTTTGGGCCCGATTGCCGTTGCCGCATATTCATACATGGCGCTTGTGCCTGTTATTCAGCCACCTATCATGAAGGCACTGACAACCAAAAAGGAACGCGGAATCGTAATGAAAGCGCTTCGACCGGTTTCAAAGACGGAAAAGATTATTTTCCCAATTGTTGTTACAATTTTTGTTGCACTTTTGGTTCCTTCTGCTGCACCCCTTATTGCATGCCTAATGTTCGGTAATCTGCTTACAGAGTCCGGTGTGGCCGAAAGACTGTCAAAAACAGTCCAGAATGAACTTATGAATATTGTTACAATATTCCTGGGTGTTTCTGTTGGCGCGACAGCAACGGCAAATACATTCCTCAGCCCTAAAACGCTTAAAATTATTGTTATGGGTGTTGTTGCGTTCAGTGTTGCAACTGCTACCGGCGTTCTTTTGGCTAAGTTTATGAACCTGTTTTTGAAGAAAAAAATTAATCCGCTTATCGGAAGTGCGGGAGTATCTGCCGTTCCTATGGCAGCCCGCGTTTCACAAAAGGTTGGTCAAGAAGAAAATCCGGGTAACTTCCTTCTTATGCATGCTATGGGACCGAATGTTGCAGGCGTAATCGGCTCTGCTATTGCAGCCGGAGCGCTTCTGGCAATGATTCCTCACTAATGCTGCACATATTGCGCAGCATGACTGCGCATGATTCCGGAATATAAATGTTTTGCATTTGGAAAGGGAAAAAATATGGCTAAATTATATATAACAGATACAATCCTTCGTGATGCTCATCAGTCCCAGGCTGCAACAAGAATGAAAACAGAGGATATGATTCCTGCCTGCAAAATTCTTGACAGTATCGGATATTGGTCGCTGGAATGCTGGGGAGGCGCCACATTTGACGCTTGCATGAGATTTTTGAACGAAGATCCGTGGGAAAGACTGAGAACTCTTAAGGCAAATATGCCGAATACAAAGCTGCAGATGCTTTTCAGAGGTCAGAACATTCTAGGATATAAGCATTATGCAGACGATGTTGTGGAACAATTTTGCAAAAAATCAATTCAGAACGGAATTGATGTTGTAAGAGTTTTTGATGCGCTTAATGACCCGAGAAACCTTGAAGCTGCCATTAAGTTTGTTAAGGAATACGGCGGTCACTGCGAAACGGCGATAAGCTATACCGTAAGTCCGGTTCATGACCTTGATTATTTCGTAAAACTTGCCGAAACTCTTGAAAAAATGGGCGCGGACTCAATATGCATAAAGGATATGGCAAATCTCTTGCTTCCGTACGACGCCTATAAACTTGTTAAAAAGCTTAAGGAAAATATCAGTGTGCCAATTCATCTGCACACACATAATACTGCGGGTACCGGCGACATGACAAATCTTATGGCTGCTCAGGCAGGCATAGATATCGTTGACTGTGCACTTTCACCGCTTGCAAACGGAACTTCAAACCCATCGACAGAGGCTATGGTTGCAACGCTTAAAGGTACTGACCGTGATACAGGTCTTGACCTTAACAAGCTTTCGGAGGCTGCCGCGCATTTTAGAAAAGTTACCGACAGACTCAAGAAAGAAGGAATACTTGACCCGAAGGTGCTTAATGTCGACCCGAACGCGCTTTTGTACCAGGTTCCAGGCGGAATGCTGTCAAATCTTATTTCGCAGCTGAAGCAGCAAAATGCAGAGGATAAGTACTATGAGGTGCTGGCGGAAGTTCCGAGAGTAAGAAAAGATTTTGGTTATCCTCCGCTTGTAACTCCTACAAGTCAGATTGTCGGAACACAGGCTGTTTTAAATGTTCTTATGGGCAGATATAAGATGATTTCAAAGGAATCCAAGGGTATGCTACGCGGCGAATACGGACGTCTGCCGGGCGAAGTGAACGAAGATGTAAGAAAACTTGCAATCGGCGATGATGAAGTTATCACATGTAGACCGGCTGATTTGTTGGAACCGGAGCTTGAAAAATATAAAGAAGAATCAAAGGATTTTGCAAAATCCGAAGAAGATGTGCTCAGTTATGCACTTT
Source organism: Bacillota bacterium (assembly GCA_029007725.1). Taxonomy (GTDB): domain Bacteria; phylum Bacillota; class Clostridia; order UBA1381; family UBA1381; genus UBA1738. Next base: position 67,223 of record JAQXIJ010000047.1, read on the forward strand.
TCCCGCAGGTTGCCAAAAAATTCTTTGACATACGTGACGGCAGAGTGAAGGCATCTGCTGCAGAGACTGAGCAGAAAGCAGACACAAACAGCGTAAGAGAAATTTTTGTTCAGGATATTTCATAAAATTTAAGGAGAAATATGATGGCGGAAGAAAATGTTTTTGACGTTCTGAAAGAGCGCGGACTTATTGCTCAGGTTACTCACGAAGAAGAAATCCGCGAGCTTTTGGGCAAGGAAAAGGTAACCTTTTATATCGGCTTTGACCCAACGGCGGACAGCTTGCATATCGGACACTTTTTGCAAATGGTCGTTATGAAGCATATGCAGGATCACGGTCACAGACCAATCGCACTTATCGGCGGAGGAACAGCACACATCGGCGACCCTTCTGGCAGAACCGATATGCGTCAGATGATGACCAAAGAAACTATTGACCATAACAGTGAATGTTTTAAAAAGCAGCTTTCGTGCCTTGTGGACTTTTCGGACGGAAAAGCCCTGATGGTAAATAACGCAGACTGGCTTTTGGATCTAAACTATGTGGATTTTATACGTGATATCGGTTCGTGTTTTTCAGTAAACGCAATGCTTACTGCAGAATGCTTTAAACAGCGCCTTGAAAAAGGACTGTCCTTCCTGGAATTTAACTATATGCTTATGCAGAGTTACGATTTTCTTATGCTTAACAGAAAATATAACTGTAAGATAGAACTTGGCGGTGATGATCAGTGGTCAAACATTTTGGGAGGTATAAAGCTGTGCAAGCGAAAAGACCAGCAGCAGACTTATGGCATGACATTTACACTATTGACTACTTCGGATGGTAAAAAAATGGGTAAGACCGCAAAGGGAGCTTTATGGCTTGACCCTGAAAAATGCAAGCCGTACGATTTTTATCAGTATTGGGTAAATGTTCAGGATGCAGATGTTATTAAGTGTCTGAAACTTGTTACATTCATT
>JAQXIJ010000048.1 GCA_029007725.1 Bacillota bacterium
TTGATTATTTAACTTTTTTAAATGTCATGACTCTGCTCTGGAAATCATGGTCACATACAAACTGGATTCCGATATTTGACAGCACATCACTGTCGAACACTCTTCCGGTTTCGGATTCTTCATATTTAGCTCCGTTTTCCAGCCCCTCAAGACAAAGTCTTTCCGGTCTGCGGTTAGGCTTGCCGAGAATGGTAAAGTAGAATACAAGCACAGTTTCTTTATCCTCGCTTACAAATTCCATTGCCATATTGTTGCTGTCAAACGGTGATACAAGACGGTACATATCCGCATTGTGTACAATCTGCTCTATTTTCTTATATCTTATAATCTGTTCCCGTACCTTTTCCTTTTCCTCAGCAGAAAGCTTTGCAAGATCAAGCTCATAGCCGAATCTACCCATCATTGCAACATCTGCACGCACATCTATTGAGGTTGTTCTGCCCATCTGGTGATTAGGCACTGCCGACACATGCGCTCCCATGGTCGAAGTAGGGTACAGCATACTTGTTCCATACTGAATATACATTCTTTCAACAGCGTCTGTGTCATCGCTTGTCCAGAACTGCGGATAGTAGTACAGCATGCCAAGGTCAAAACGTCCGCCGCCGCCGCTGCATCCCTCAAACAAAACATCAGGGAACCTTGACATAATCGTTTCGAGTACCTCGTACAGACCGAGCATATATCTGTGCGATACTTCCTGCTGACGTTCTTTATCAAGCATTGCCGAGCCGGCTTCCGTAATGCTCCTGTTCATATCCCATTTAACGTACGATATCGGTGCAGCACTCAGGTTTTCGGTCATAAAGCCTACTATATAATCACGTACATCCTTTCTCGAAAGGTCAAGAATATACTGGTGTCTGCCAAGACTCGCCGGCTTTGACGGAGTTGCCAGAATCCAGTCAGGGTGCGCTCTGTAAAGGTCACTGTCCGGAGAAACCATTTCAGGCTCAAACCACAGTCCGAACTGCATACCCATATCCGTTATTTTTTTCGCAAGTCCGCTTATGCCGTTTGGCAGCTTGTTTTTATCGGGATACCAGTCACCAAGTGAACAGTCGTCATTATTACGCTTTCCAAACCAACCGTCATCAAGCACCATAAGCTCAACGCCCAGCTCCTTTGCGGCTTTTGCGATTGCGACTATTTTCTCTTCATTAAAATCAAAATATGTAGCTTCCCAATTATTTATGAGCACAGGCCGCGTGGTATCGCGGAATTTGCCGCGGCAAATACGCTTTCTAACTAACCGATGGAAGTTCTGAGACATTTTGGTAAAACCGTCTGCAGAATAGCACATGATAACCTCCGGCGCCTGGAACTCCTCTCCTGCTCTGAGATTCCACTCAAAGTTAAAATCATTTATACCCATGAACACACGTGAAATATCCTCAGGATTAACGTCAACCCCTGCAACAAAATTTCCGCTGTAAACCAGTCCGAAGCCGTATACATCGCCACTTGATTCGGTAGTATTTTTTCTGGCAAGTGCAAAGAACGGATTGTGCACATGGCTGCTTGCTCCGCGCTTGCTGTCCACACCCATAAAGCCGCGCATAAGCGGCACTCTTTCTATGTGTCTTTCCTTTGCCCAGCCGCCGTGAAGATGAACAAAATCAAAATTGTTGTCATGAAAATCTATATTCATGCTCATAACTCTGTCCAGCTTAACATTCGACTGGCTATGATTTTTTATTCTAACGCTCCGTGTTATAATATCACAGGTGTTGTATGCCGTATAGAGCAGAAATGCCGAAATTCCCGTTTCCTCATCCTTAAGCTCAATTTCAAGTGTATCCGACTCGGAATCGTCCTCAACATATGCGGCCGGCAGCCCCTTAAGCTTAGGCTTTCCTTTTGTGATTTTGTATCCCGCAAACATAAACCTTGTAAGAGTGCTTCCGTCCTCATATTTTGCATGAAATGCCGGAATACGCATGTCCGCGTTTCCGTATGTCGGAAATTCAAACGGCATGTCGTTTTCGGAATATTCCTCGCCCGGTGTCAAAACAGATTCCGCAGAAAATCCGCGCACGCCGTAGTCACATACGTCCTTTATATCAAAAGAACCCGTTACTTTTTTCCCATAATAGATGTGTAACAGAAACTTGTTCTTAAAAAGTCCAAAAAGATAAGTTGTATTTGGTGTGCTCAGGTTGAAAACCTTATGTTCAGCATCAAAACTAATTGCCATATTATTCCTCCACTATAGGCATTTCTAATACCCGATTTTGTTTTTTCAGTAAAAAACTGACAGATTATATTATAACACAGAAATGTGTTTTGTAAATGGATAAATGTAACATTTGTTGCATTTTGGCAAAAGTGCATATTGCGTATTTTTCTACAAA
>JAQXIJ010000049.1 GCA_029007725.1 Bacillota bacterium
TTTCAATAATATCAGAAGCTTCGCTTCTTGTAAAGTCATTAAGAGTGCCGGTCAGAACAAATATCAAATTTTCAAATCTCATATCGGATTTTCCGTCGTCTTGCTCATCAAAATTAACTCCGACACTTCGCAGTTTTTCTATAAAAGCAATATTCTGTTCCTCTTTGAAATAGTCTTTAATACTTTTTGCCATAGCAGACCCAATTTCGTCTATTGCAGTCAGTTCTTCCTCAGAAGCCGAAATTATATTATCGAGCGTTTTAAGATGTTTTGCAAGCAATTTTGAGACTTTTGCACCGACAAATCTGATTCCCAGTGCGGTCAACAAATTTGACAGCTGATTTTTTTTGGAAGCGTTTATTGAATTTATTAGATTTTCCGCAGACTTTTTGCCCATTTTATCCATATCTTCAATATCAGATTTTCTAAGAAAATACAAATCAGCGGCAGTTTCTATAAGATGACGGTCAATCATCTGCTCAATTATAGATGGTCCAAGTCCTTCAATATTCATTGCATTGCGTGAAACAAAATGTATGATGTGACGTATTCTCTGTGCTGGACAGTTTACGCCCGTGCAACGGTAAGCAGCTTCACCATCTTCACGCACTACCAAAGCACCACAGACAGGACATTTTGTCGGCATTTCAAAAGTCTTTTCCATTCCTGTACGTTTGTCTTTTTTTACCTCAAGCACCTCGGGAATTATATCCCCTGCTTTCTGTACTATTACAGTATCTCCTATTCTTATATCCTTTTCGACAATATAGTCCTGATTATGGAGCGTTGCACGTGAAACAGTTGTACCCGCCACGCGCACAGGAGTAAGCACCGCAAGTGGTGTAACCGCTCCAGTTCTACCCACTTGAACAAGAATGTCTTCTATTGTGGTTTCTTTTTGCTCGGGTGGATATTTGTAGGCAATCGCCCAGCGTGGAAATTTTGCGGTTGAACCTAAAAGCTTTCGCATTTCAAGATCATCTACTTTTATAACTGCGCCGTCTATGTCGAATGGGAGCCCCCCTCTTTCCTCCCCTATTTCTAACACACGTTCGAATGCGGAGGAGATATTGGAAAATACACTGTCATTCAAAATTGTTTTAAATCCGAGTGTTCTCAAATATCTCAGTCCTTCAAGATGCGAAGTTATGGTTTTGCCCTCAATCTGCTGAATGTTGAAAACGAAAATATCCATTTTTCGCCCAGCTGCGATTTTCGGGTCAAGCTGACGCAACGAGCCAGCAGCAGCATTTCGTGGATTTGCAAAGACCGGCTCATCTGTTTCTTCGCGATATTCATTGATTTTTCTAAAATTTTCCTTTGAAATGTACACTTCGCCGCGCACCTCAAGAAAAGGCAATGCCTCGCTGAGAGCCATAGGAATAGATTTAATTGTTTTAAGATTCTGCGTAACGTCCTCGCCTACCGTTCCATCGCCGCGTGTAGAGCCACGCACAAATTTTCCATCACGATATTCGAGCGATACAGAAAGCCCGTCAATCTTGTGCTCCACAACATATTCGGGATTTGAAACAACACCGCGAACACGCCTGTCAAAATCTAAGATTTCATCCTTTGAGAACGCGTCCTGCAAGCTTTCCATAACAACACTGTGAGTTATGGGTTCAAATTTATCAACCGGCGCGCCGCCGACTCTTTGCGTAGGTGACAGCGGCGACAGATACTGCGGATATTCTTTTTCGAGATCTTCCAGCTCTCTTAGCATTCTGTCATACTCGAAATCGGAAATTTCCGGGTTGTCGTCAACATAATATTTCTTTGAATGGTAGTTCAAAAGTTCCGAAAGCTTTTTTATTTTTTTTTCGATTTTATCCATAATTATCTCCCGACAAAACTCATTTTATCTCCAAAATATGTAGGCACATCGCCGACAATGACCGTTTCCGCCACAGGAATTTCGGTCGAAACCGTTTCGGATACGTTCATCACTGCCGAAACTATCACAATATCTACCTTGGCCGTGATATAAATCTTATGTTTAACCTGATTTATTCCCGACTGCACAAATTCATCCTCAAAGTCTACCGACGGTATTCCATCCTGTGCAACTTTAATCGGAATTTTATATCCAACGCCTTGCAAAACATTATATTTCGTAAGACTTCCCATAGGTACATATACTATCATATCTTCATTTTTTTCTGCAAGCTCTGTAATACGGCTGCAGATGCAGGTTTTAAGTCTGTTCATTTTTATTGTATCGGCAGAAACTGATTTGACATTTCCGGCGTCATCATTTGTAATATTTACCAAATCACAGCAATTTATGTCATCAAATACCGAGCCTATCGACCGATTCAGAATTTCTGTTGCCTTAACACGTGCAGCATCCTTTGCCCTTTCTTCAAAATTCGGTTTAAAGCGCACAAAAACAAGCGCCGAAAGTGAAATCATCGACAAAAACACGATTATAAATAATAAAAAAAACAGTTTGCCGCGCGTCAGCAGTTTGCGGCTTGAAAGACTAATTTTCATACAATCACCTTGTAAATATAGTATGAAAATCAATCTTTTTTGTGATAAAGGGAGTGCTATGCACTCCCATATATTATTTTATTATCTTGTTATTAATTTCATAGAGAGCGTCGGAAATAAATTTCTCAATAGTTTCACTGCCGATATCTCCGTCCTTGCGTGAACGGACCGAAACAACGTTGTTTTCTATATCTTTATCGCCAACAACCAGCATATAAGGAACCTTTTCAAGCTGTGCTTCACGAATTTTGTATCCTATTTTCTCAGATCTGTCATCAACTTCGATTCTTATAATGCCTGCGTCCTCCAGCTTTTTCTTGATTTCGTTCACATAATCAAGATGTCTGTCAGCTATAGGAAGAAGCTTAACCTGAACAGGAGCAAGCCACATCGGGAACGCACCTGCATATTTTTCAATCAAGAGAGCAAGTGTTCTTTCATAGCATCCGAGAGAGGTTCTGTGAATGATATACGGATTTTTCTTTACTCCGTCCTTGTCAACATACTCCATACCAAATTTTTCAGCAAGCATCTGGTCAATCTGAATGGTAATAAGCGTATCTTCTTTTCCGTATACATTCTTAATCTGAATATCGAGCTTTGGACCATAGAATGCTGCTTCACCTATACCGATTTTGTACGGGATTTCAAGATGCTTCAGAATCTTTTCCATCATACCCTGCGCTCCATTCCACTGCTCCGGTGTTCCTATATATTTTTCGCGGTCATTCTGATCCCACTGTGAAAAGCGATAAGAAACGTCCTCATAAAGACCTAGGGTTTTAAGCATATAAATTGCAAGTTCAAGACAGCTCTTAAACTCGCCCTCCAGCTGCTCAGGAGTACACATAAGATGACCTTCGGAAATGGTGAACTGGCGCACTCTGATAAGTCCGTGCATTTCACCCGAAGCCTCATTTCTGAACAATGTTGACGTTTCATTAAGACGCATAGGCAAATCTCTGTATGAGCGTCCCCTGTTCAAAAATGCCTGATACTGAAACGGACAAGTCATAGGACGAAGAGCAAAAACCTCCTTATCCTTTTCTTCATCACCCATAACAAACATACCATCTTTATAATGATCCCAGTGACCTGAAAGCTTATAAAGATCGCTCTTTGCCATAAGCGGAGTTTTGGTCAGCTGCCATCCGCGCTTCTGCTCTTCATCTTCCACAAATCTTTGCAAAAGCTGGATAATTCTTGCACCCTTCGGAAGCAAGATAGGAAGTCCCTGGCCGATTATGTCCGCAGTTGTAAACAACTCTAGCTCACGTCCGAGCTTGTTGTGGTCACGCTTTTTTGCTTCCTCTCTTTGTTCAATATATGCGTTCAGTTCATCTTTGGTCAAAAATGCCGTGCCGTAAATTCTTTGCAGCATCTTATTTTTTTCACTGCCTCTCCAATATGCGCCGGTTGCACTCAAAAGCTTAAATGCCTTTACTTTGCTTGTATATTTCACATGAGGTCCTGCACACAAATCCGTAAAATCACCCTGCTTATAAAAAGATATTGTTGCATCTTCTGGCAAATCGTTTATAAGCTCCACTTTATACGGTTCGTCTTTCATAAGCTCAAGCGCTTCGGTGCGCGGAAGCTCAAATCTTTCAATTTTAAGATTTTCCTTTGCAATCTTCTTCATTTCCGCTTCAAGCTTTTCCAAATCCTCCGGAGTAAAGGTGTGCTCCGAGTCAAAGTCGTAATAGAATCCTGTGTCTATTGCAGGTCCTATCGCAAGCTTTGTCTCCGGAAACAGTCTTTTAACCGCCTGCGCCAGCACATGCGACGCAGAGTGTCTTAAGGTTTGCAGTTCGTTCATTTCCATTATACTAACTTCCTTTCAAAATAAGTTTGATTAAATCCCTGCGCGATCTTCTCAAAAGAAAAACCCCCAAGAAAACACGCGTTTCCTTAGGGGTGCAAATATCAGAATATGCACGGTTCCACCCTAATTATGATAGAATCATCACTCATTTACTTATAACGTCAAGTTTAAACGGCGATATCTACTGAACTTTCGATATGCAACTCCAAAGTGGTGTTCACTGTCCGCCGCCAAAGGAATACTTACAGCCACGATATTCCCTCTCTTTTTGGCTTCTGCCGATAGCTACTGTCTTTTTCATCGTCTTTAATTATATTTATTATGACACTTTTTTTTCGAAAAGTCAAGGATTATTTTTGCAAAAAATCCGAAAGTTCGGCAATAGTATCAAATATATAATCCGCACCGGCAGCTTCAAGTTCGCCGGGCTCCGCGTATCCGACTCGTACTCCTATCGATGTCACGCCGCATTTTTTCGCACCCAATATGTCATGCTTTCTGTCACCGACCATAACAGCATTGCTTTTGTCGGTAGATGCCAGGCCCAGCACCTCGTTGATAACCTCATCCTTATAATTGCGTGTTCCGTCAAGCTCGGATCCCACCGTATAGTCGAAATATTTCAAAAGCTTAAATTTTTCGAGTATTCTTTCCGCAAAAATGTGAGGCTTTGAGGTGGCGAGCGCAATTTTTTTGCCTTTTATCTTAAGCTTTGTGAGCATTTCGGGTACTCCGTCAAAAACCGCATTTTCAAAAATTCCGATACTGGAAAATCTTTCGCGGTACTTTTCAACAGCACGATTTGCATCCTCGGGCGAAAATCCGTAGAGTTCTTCGAAAGAATCCACCAGTGGCGGTCCTATAAATTTCATCAACACTCTTTCGTCATTTTCATGTATTCCGAATGACTCCAACGCATATTTAACACAGTTTGTTATTCCCTCCTTCGGATCTGTAAGAGTCCCGTCGAGGTCAAACATAATCAAATCAAACATAAATTACCTCTCCAAGTATTTTTTTAAATATTTCCCAGTGTATGATTCCTTGCACTTTGCAACCTCCTCCGGCGTACCGCAGGTTACAATCTTTCCGCCGCCGTCGCCGCCCTCCGGTCCGAGATCGATTATATAATCAGCTGTTTTTATCATATCCAGATTATGTTCAATTACGACCACGGTGTTTCCTGTCTCCACAAGCTTTTGCAAAACATCGGTAAGGCGGTGAACGTCTGCCGTATGAAGTCCAGTCGTCGGCTCGTCAAGAATATATATTGTACGTCCCGTTTCACGCTTTGAAAGCTCAGTTGCAAGCTTCACGCGCTGCGCCTCGCCGCCCGAAAGAGTTGTTGAGCTTTGACCGAGTTTGATATATCCCAGTCCTACGTCTTGAAGAGTTTCAAGTTTGCGCTTGATTTTCGGAATATTTTTGAAAAACTCCACTCCCTCGTCAACTGTCATTTCAAGTACTTCATATATATTTTTACCTTTATATTTTATTTCCAGCGTTTCTCTGTTGTAACGCATACCCTTACAGACATCACATGGCACATATATATCGGCAAGAAAATGCATTTCTATCTTTACAATTCCATCACCGGAACAGGCTTCGCATCGTCCTCCCTTCACATTAAAGCTGAACCTTCCCGGTTTATATCCTCGTACCTTTGCGTCATTTGTTGAAGCAAAAACCTCACGTATGTCATTAAACAGATTTGTGTATGTTGCCGGGTTCGAACGCGGAGTTCTGCCTATAGGCGACTGGTCGATGTTTATTACTTTGTCAAGCTTTTCTATACCTTTTATGCTCTTATGCTTTCCTGGGTGAGCATTTGCGCGATTTAAATTTTTTGCCAGACTTTTATATAGTATTTCATTGACAAGTGAGCTTTTTCCCGAGCCTGATACACCCGTAACGCAGGTGAATACGCCGAGCGGAAATTTAACATTTATATTTTTAAGGTTGTTTTCTGTTGCTCCGATTACTTCAATGAAATCCATAGACTTTCGCCTGTTTTCCGGTACCTCGATTTTCTTTTTTCCGCTAAGGTACTGACCTGTAAGAGAACGCTCAACCTTTTTTATATCCTCAACCGTTCCTGCAGCAACAACCTCGCCGCCGTTTATTCCGGCGCCAGGGCCTATGTCTACGATATAGTCGGCTGCATACATTGTATCTTCGTCATGCTCAACAACAATTACCGTGTTCCCCAAATCGCGCAGGCGTTTAAGTGTTGCAATAAGCTTATCATTGTCGCGCTGATGCAAACCGATACTCGGCTCGTCAAGAATGTACAATACTCCCATAAGTCCCGAACCGATTTGAGTAGCCAGCCTGATCCTTTGTGCTTCGCCGCCAGAGAGAGTTCCCGAAGATCGTGAAAGCGACAGATAATCAAGTCCCACATCGACCAAAAACTTCAGTCTTGCTCGAATTTCCTTTATAATCTGCGCAGCAATGAGGGTGTCGCGCTCCGAAAGTTTCAGCCCGTCAATAAATTTCAGCTCATCTTTTACCGACATACAGGTAAGCTGATATATATTGATTCCGCCGACCGTAACGGCTAAAATTTCATCATTAAGCCTTGCTCCGTGACATTTAGGACATACAACGGTATCAATCATTTTTTCTATCTCGTTTTTTGAATAGTTGGAGCTAGTTTCATGATAGCGACGTTCAAGATTGCTTGCAACTCCTTCAAAAACTGCACTGTATGTTCCGTTTCCGTAATTGCGTGTATAGTGAAACTTGATTTTTTCACCGTTTGAACCGTAAAGAATTACATTCTTTATATGCTCGGGCAGATCTTTATACGGTGTATTTATGTCAAAACCGTAGTGCTCCGCAAGACCCGTAAAATACATATTCGCCATGCTGTCGCTGATACCGGTTGCCCAACCAGTGCAGTTAATTGCGCCGGAAAGAATCCCCTTGTTTTCATCGGCAATCAGGAGTTCGGGATTAATTTTTGAAAGTGATCCGAGTCCATCGCACTCAGGGCACGCACCATACGGATTGTTAAACGAAAAGCTTCTTGGTGCCAGCTCACTTAAGCTTATTCCACACTCATCACAGGCATAATTCTGGCTAAAACTCATAATCTCGCCGCCGATTATCTCCACCATCACCACATCGCCTGTAAGAGATGCTGCAGTTTCGATAGAATCTGTCAGACGCTTTTCAATTCCATCTCGGATAATCAGCCTATCAACAATAATTTCTATGTTGTGCTTTTTATTTTTGTCAAGGGCTATTTCCTCCGAAAGATCATACTGTATTCCGTCTGCTTTTATGCGTACATAACCCGACTTTTTTGCGTTTTCAAACACCTTTTTGTGCTCGCCCTTTTTCCCTTTCACGACCGGAGCAAGAATTTGAATTTTGGTGCCATCATCCAACACCAGAAGACGATCCACTATCTGGTCAATCGTCTGACGTTTTACTTCTCTGCCACATTTAGGACAGTGTGGCACACCGATTCTGGCATATAACAGACGCAGGTAATCATAAATTTCCGTTACCGTGCCTACGGTTGAACGCGGATTTTTTGACGTGGTTTTCTGGTCAATACTGATTGCCGGCGAAAGTCCGTCTATACTTTCAACATCCGGCTTTTCCATCTGCCCCAAAAACTGCCGAGCATATGAAGACAGAGATTCAACATAGCGCCGCTGCCCCTCGGCATATATTGTGTCGAATGCAAGCGAACTTTTTCCTGAACCCGAAAGACCGGTCAGAACAACCAGCTTTTCACGTGGAATTTTGAGTGAAATATTCTTTAAGTTGTGTGCTTTTGCACCTTTTATAGTTATATAGTTGTTCATTTTACACCTATTTCTTTTTTTATCTGCTTTATTCTGTCACGAATCTCTGCCGCTTTTTCAAATTCTAGATTTTCGGCAGCCGCAAGCATTTCATCATTAAGATTTTCAAGCATTGCCGGATAATCAGTAACTTCTGTTTTTTCACTTCCGTCAACAGGCTTTAAAGCTTCTATAATCTCTCGGATATCTTTCTTTATCGTATGTGGCACTACATTATGCTCTTTGTTGAATTTATTCTGAAGCATCCGTCGTCTGTTTGTTTCGTCTATGGCGCGCTGCATTGATCCCGTTATAATATTTCCATACATAATAACCTTGCCGTTCTCGTTTCTTGCGACTCTGCCTATAGTCTGTATTAGGGAGGTTTCGCTTCGCAAAAAACCCTCTTTGTCGGCATCAAGAATCGCCACAAGCGATACCTCTGGCAGGTCAAGTCCCTCGCGCAGAAGATTGATTCCGACAAGAACATCAAATTTCCCGAGCCGCAAATCACGAATTATTTCGGTACGCTCAATCGTATTCACCTCAGAATGCATATATTTGACGCGTATTCCCATTTCGCGCAGATAATCGGTCAGGTTTTCTGCCATCTTCTTTGTAAGAGTGGTAACAAGAACTCTTGTGCCCTCTTCTGCGCGCTTGTTTATTTCAGCTATCAGGTCATCAACCTGATTATCAACCGGACGCACTATAACTTCAGGGTCAAGCAGTCCAGTAGGGCGAATCAGCTGTTCTGCAGTTGCTTCGGAGTGCTCTTTTTCATATTCTCCCGGTGTTGCGGAAGTAAAAATCACCTGATTTATTTTATTTTCAAATTCATAAAACTTAAGAGGTCTGTTATCAAACGCCGACGGCAGTCTGAATCCGTAGCGCACAAGTGACTCTTTTCGTGCACGGTCGCCGTTATACATTGCGCGCACCTGCGGAATTGTAACGTGTGATTCATCAATAAACATCAGAAAATCATCTGGGAAATAGTCCAAAAGCGTATAAGGTGCGGAGCCTGGTTTTCTGCCGCTTATAAGCCGCGAATAGTTTTCAATTCCCTGACAGAAGCCTATTTCCTGAAGCATTTCAACGTCATACATGGTGCGCTGTTCAATCCGCTGCGCTTCAATCAACATATTGTTATCCTTAAAAAATTTTATTCTCTCTCTCAGCTCGTCCAAGATTGCACCTATGGCAATTTGCATTTTCTCATTGGTGGTAACATAGTGAGATGCAGGCGAAATCACAACATGATTACGCGTTCCGACAATCTCGCCGGTTGTAACGTTTACTTCTGCTATTCTGTCTATTTCATCACCGAAAAATTCAACTCTTATGGCATTTTCACCGTTATTAGACGGAAAAATTTCAACGACATCCCCACGTACTCTGAATTTGTTTCGTATAAAATTAATGTCATTTCGCTCATACTGCATATCAACAAGCTTTTTAAGAATGTCATCACGGTTTTTGATCATGCCGACACGAAGCGACAGCATCAGCTTCTGGTAATCCTCCGGATCGCCGAGTCCGTATATGCACGAAACACTGGAAACTATAATTACGTCTTTTCGTTCAAAAAGAGCAAAAGTTGCACTATGGCGCAGCTCATCGATCTGGTCGTTGACCGCCGAATCCTTTTCGATATACGTGTCGGAAGCCGCAATATACGCCTCTGGTTGGTAGTAATCATAGTAGCTTACAAAAAATTCAACGGCGTTGTTCGGAAAAAATTCCTTGAATTCGCTGCAAAGCTGTGCTGCAAGAGTTTTGTTATGTGCCAGGACAAGCGTCGGCTTATTCATCTGAGCAATTATGTTTGCCATGGTAAATGTCTTGCCGGAGCCGGTAACACCGAGAAGCGTCTGAGCCTTATAACCTTCTTTCAACCCGTCTACAAGCTTTTCAACCGCCTGCGGCTGATCGCCGGACATTTTATATTCAGATACAAGCTCAAATTTATCCATATCTATACCTCTATATACAGAAAATATCGCCGCAATAACGGCGATATCGTTTATTTGCTTTGCTTTGTTATAAGAATGCAATTATAAATCAGCATTCCCGCAAGATAGACAGCGCCGAGAAGAGAAATCAGAATAACATCATATCTTGTAGTGAAAAGTATATTAAAAAATCTGATGTTATACAGCTTCATATATGTACTCATTCCCAAAATCCAGTATGCTATGCGGCAGATGCGCGTAAAAATGAGCGCCGCACAGAAAGCTGAAAACATATGCGCATAATTTTTAAGTTTTTCATTCCTTTTTGAAAAAACATAGAATACAACCGCGCATATGGCAAAGATTCCCGCAAAACTGAACGTCCATACGTCGTCCATATATTTATTTACATAGAGAAAACGCAGAAGTATGTATGCAAGTACACCTATACCAAAATTTATCAAAATACGGTTTTCAATGTGCTCATTCTCTCGTTTTTTATAAGATGTAATTTTTTTTGAGGGTTTTTTCTTATTTGCCATTATAAACCTCCATTAATGTCGCCAATCTCGTACATTATCATGGACAAAACCGCTTCCCCTGCAGTTTCTGTACGCAAAATTCTCTTGCCGAGCGTGACAATATTTATATTATTTGCAGTAAGTTTTTCAATTTCTGATTTGTCAAATCCGCCTTCCGGGCCTATCATAAAGGCTACTGTTTTTACATCATTTTTTGACGTAAGTACGGGTCTTAAATAGGCGTTTTCGGCACATTCGTAGGGAACAAATGAAATATCCGTGTTTTTCAGAATTTCAACCGCTTCGCTGACTGTAATTATATCGTGTACGGACGGCACAATTCCTCTTCCTGACTGTTTTGCGGCTTCTCTTGCGATTTTTTGCCAGCGCTCAACCTTTTTGCTGCCGTCAGGTTTTGAAACGCAGCGCGACATTTTGCACGGATATATATCACTGATTCCGAGTTCGGTAGTTTTTTGGATAATGTAATCCATTTTTGAAACCTTCGGAATACCCTGTATAAGAGTAACCTTTATGCTTGACTCTGTTTCAGCCTTAAACGCCGATTCTATATCGCACACAATCTCTTTTTTATCTGTAGCGGAAATTCTAACACAGTAGTCTTTTCCCATTCCGTCACAGCAGGTCAGTCTGTCTCCCGTTCCCAATCGCAACACTCTTGTTATATGATTAACGTCCTCCCCTGTGATTTTAAGCTTATCTCCGTAAATATTTTCCCGGGAAATAAAAAATTTAGACATAGAAATTACACCTTTTACATAACCTTTGGTACAATCTGTGCATAGCTTGTAGCCTGTACCTCGGTATTTTTTACAAGTCATGCTTATTTTTATTATAATGATAAGTTTTCATTGTATGTCATTCATAACCTTGAACTCAGTGTGCGTATTTGAAAGTTTCAGCCGAATTTTTTTATAAAGATTCGATTAAGCATGTTGTTCCTGTTTGCTTAAGAAAACAGCATTTGCATCACAAGTCAAAATGAATAGTAACAAGCTTGTTGAAGTAACATTACACATCTTATTTTCATAAAGAAGGAGTGTTTAATAATTAATGTTGGTATTGATTTTTCCAAAGGGAAAAGCATGGCTTGTATTATGAAGCTATGTGAGAAAGTTTTAAGAATCTTTTTGAAGTACTTCACTCAATGGAATCAATATTAAATCTCGTTAACAAAATTTAATCATACAATGACAAAGCTCGTGTCATTGTTGAATACACCGTACACCACCACTTGCCTGGTACAACCATGATAGTTGAAAAGACAATTTCATTATTATTAACTTTATTTAGCAGATCTTAATTATACAACATATCGTATAAAAAGTCAATATTTTTATATATTATTTCACATTATATGGCATTTAAACTCTACCCAGTCAGCGCTGTGGTTTTCTTTCAGAATTTCAAAGCCGTTTTCAGAAAGCGCGTCCTTTACATCGCCAATTCTGTCTTCAATTATTCCTGATGTAATAAATATTCCGCCGGAGTTAAGGGCTCTTTTTACAAATGGTAGCACTGCAATTATAACATCAGCAACTATATTGGTAAGAACCACATCATATTTTTGAGCAAGTATTTCATTTTGCAGAGCATCATCCGAAAGGATATTTCCCGCTTTTACTGTATATGACTCGCGGTCTATTCCGTTTCTTTTTGCATTGTCATATGCAATATCGACAGCATTAGGATCAATGTCTACCGCAAATGCCGATTTTGCCCCAAACTGAAGGGAAACAATTGACAAAATTCCACTTCCGCAGCCAAGATCAAGCACGACATCACCAGGTTTTACTGTTGATTCAATTTCCTCAAGACAAAGACGAGTTGTGTGATGTGAGCCTGTACCGAATGTCATTCCGGGATTAATTTCAAATACGGTTTTGTCGGTTTTTTCGATATTTTCCCAAAACGGTTTGACAATAAGTCTGTCGCCAATCTCCATTGTATGGAAATATTTTCGCCAATTGTGCGCCCAGTCTTCCTCCTTAATATTTCCCGTGGAAATATCAAGACGCCCGAACTCTCCGTCTTTATCATATTCTCGAAGATCCATCATGGAAGCGTTTATAGCAGCAAGCATCTCATAGCCGAACTGATTGTCGCTTATATATGCTTTTATACAGGTTTCCTTGTGTTTTGCAGTAAGAAGTTCATCATCCACATAGTCCCAGCAATCTTTGTTGTTCTCCAAAAAATCCTTAAAGTCTGCCTCGTCCTCGATTTCTATTCCTGTTATGCCGAGTTGATATAGTCTGCCCGAAACAGGCTCGATGCCTGCACTTGTCGTATAAATCGTAACTTGTATCCAGTCCATAGTTTTCCCCTATTCAAGATAATCTTTAAGCTTTTTACTTCTTGACGGGTGACGCAGCTTTCTTAAAGCCTTTGCCTCAATCTGTCTTATACGCTCACGGGTTACATTAAATTCTTTTCCTACCTCTTCGAGCGTTCTCTGACGTCCGTCATCCAGACCAAAGCGCAGACGCAAAACCTTTTCTTCTCGCGGCGCAAGGGTTTTTAAAACGTCAACAAGCTGCTCTTTCAGCATTACAAAGCTTGCGGCTTCAGATGGTGCCGGTGCATCATCGTCAGGTATAAAGTCTCCCAGATGGCTGTCCTCTTCCTCGCCTATTGGTGTTTCAAGTGATACCGGTTCTTGAGATATTTTTGAAATTTCGCGAACCTTTTCTACAGACATATTAAGTTCCTTTGCGAGCTCCTCTGGAGTAGGTTCTCTGCCGAGTTCCTGAACCAGTTGACGCGATACGCGCACTAGCTTATTAATTGTTTCTACCATATGCACCGGGATACGAATTGTTCTTGCCTGGTCGGCAATGGCTCTAGTAATCGCCTGACGTATCCACCATGTGGCATAGGTACTGAACTTATATCCTTTTGAATAATCAAACTTGTCCACTGCCTTTATAAGACCAAGATTGCCCTCTTGAATCAGGTCAAGGAAAAGCATTCCTCGTCCGACATATCTTTTTGCAATGCTTACAACAAGTCTTAGGTTTGCTTCAGCAAGTTTCTTTTTAGCTTCCTCGTCTCCGTCAGCCATACGCTTTGCAAGCTCTGTTTCTTCGTCGGCATCTAAAAGCGGAACCTTGCCTATTTCCTTCAAGTACATCTTTACATGGTCATCGATATTTATGTCCTCTGGAACAGACAGATCCTCAAGTTCCTCCTTTGAAACCTCAATTTCTTCAAGTTCTTTTTCTAGGTCTTCGACAATTTCAACGCCTTCTTTTTCCAGTGCGTCATAAATTGTTTCAAGCTCCTCTACCGTAATTTCAGTTTCATAGAACGACTGAATGATATCCTTGTGGGTAAGAACTCCCTTTTTCTTACCCTTTTCAATCAGCTCTCTGACTATTTGTTTTTTGCTTTCTAAATCTGACATTATTTTTTTCCTTCCAATTTCTGCCGCTGAATCAACAGCTCCCTTAATTTAACGGCATCTTTTTCGTTTAAAATTTTTTCATTCAATCTATCTGATTTAATGCTTTGAAGAAGCTGGGCGACCGTGTTGTTTTCATCATTGTAGGTTTCAAGATTACAGAAAATTTTTGAAACAACATCAGCATCGCTACCGCTGAAATGACTGATTATGAGAGCAGGATCTATGTGTTCGCCATTTTCATAGGCTGAATACACGGCAGAAGCAAGCTTCTGTAAAGCGTCTGTAGAAAAGTCTTCAGGTGAAAACTCATCTTTAACGGCACGGTAATTTTTTTTGCTCTCAATTATCAGGCTCAGCAGCCGTCTTTGGGCACTAATTATTTTTGAATCGTCTCCTGCGCGCTTGGCGCTCTGCTCTGTTTTAATTGTTCTTAAAGGTCCGGTTTTGATTTTTACCGAAGCCTTTAGTTTTTTTAACTCTGCATATATTGCATCTTTTGCAATTTCGGTTTCGTCGGAAATGCGGTTTACGTATTCGTCAATTTCGATAGCGTTCTGTAACTTTGCCAGAACCGACGCGGACTCCTGTACAAACTTAATTCTACCGTCAGGGTTGTCCAGGTCATACCTTGATTTTATCACCGACAGCAAAAACTGTGTTGACGGCAGCGCATCCTGCATGACCCGCCTGAAAAGCTCAACACCGTTTGCTTTTATGTATTCATCAGGGTCCTTTGCACCCTTCAGTTTCATTACTCGACATCGTCCACCAACACCGTTTATTATTGAAATTGCACGTTTTGTTGCCCTCTGACCAGCTTCATCACTGTCATAGCACAGCAGAATTTCTCCGGTGTATTTCATAAGAAGCCTTGCCTGGCTTTCGGTAAGTGCCGTACCAAGCGTTGCTGTGATATTTGTAACCCCCGCCTGACATACCGAAATAACGTCCATATATCCTTCACACAAAATGCACTGCTTTTCAGCGGTTTTTTTTGCAAAATTTAGCGAAAACAGATTATTGCCTTTATTAAACACCGGCGTATCTGAAGAATTAAGATATTTCGGTGGCTTATAGCCGTCTGAGGTAGTATCGGTGTTTTTTATAATTCTGCCACCGAAAGCAATTACATTTCCACGTAAATCGATTATTGGAAAAATAACACGTCCTCTGAATTTATCGTACACCTTGTTGTTTTTTGTAACGCACAGTCCGGCTTCAATCAACTCATCGTCCTTAAATCCGTTTTCATTCATATGACTTTTCAGATAATCAAAGCTGTCCGGCGCATAGCCGAGTCCGTATTTGGTAATTGTCCGACCGCTTATGCGGCGCTCCGCGAAATACTCAAGTCCCGGCTTTCCGTCATGTGACTTTGTAAGTGTTTCATAATAGAACCGCGCAGCCGTTTTGTTCATAAGATAAATACGCTGCTTTTTGCGGTAAAGCACGTCACCTGCGGCATCATTTTCTTCCGGCAGAGGGATTCCGGCTCGGTCTGCCATAAGCTTTATCGCTTCAACAAAATCAAGTCCCTCGGACTTCATTACAAACTGAACAATGTTTCCGCCAGCTCCGCAGCCGAAGCAATGAAAAAGCTGTTTTTCTTGATTTACGTGAAAGGAAGGAGATTTTTCATTATGAAAAGGGCACAATCCGGTATAGTCCCTGCCGTTTTTCTTCAGCCTTACGTACTGTGATACATAGTCAATTATGTCATTCTGTGATATTATTTCATTAAGCAGCTCTTCTGAGTAAATCGGCATAAAAATCTCCTTTCTTGAAAAATTTCTTAATATTTATTTGACGCATAAGCGCTGCCATACTTCATTTCCGCAAATATATATAGATAATATGTACTTTTTCCGTATTTTTATAAATTTATACTAAAATTTGTGATTTATAATAGCATTTGCAAGGCTCTTGCACTGAGCTATTGCATATTCGTCCTTATCGGCAGGTCTGTGAGCCGAAACACCAAAGTGTCCCATACCAAGCTCACTGCTGTTTCCGATAACGTGCATTCCCAGCACCAGTGCGCATGATTGAATATGATCTACCGTCCTTTCTTCTCCGCCGTACTTGCTTGCTCCCACGCTTACTGCGGCCATCGGCTTTCCGAGCCAAAGCTTTTCGCCGCGGATTGCGCGCGTTTTATCAAACAATGCTTTAAGCTGTGCGGACATTGAGCCGAAATACACCGGCGAGGCGAATATTACAAAATCTGCCCTTGTTATCTTATCGAATACTTCCTCAAGCATTGTACCCTTAAAGCACGCCTTACTGCACGGATTGGAGCAGCTTACACAAAATGGCTGTCTTGCTGAAGCCACCGCCTCACCGGCATTCACTATCTCACATTCAGCGCCCTTGCAGTGCGACAATATTTCCTTTAACAGAAATGCCGTATTGCCGTTATTGTCAGGACTTCCGTTGATGGCTAGAATATACATTTTAATCACTCCCACAATATAAATACGACCAAAATGTGCAAAATTCCTTTTTTTACACAAAAAGCTCTAAAATTTATAACAAATGGGGACTCGCCGAATTACGAGTCCCCGCCACCAGATATCCTGCGATTAATCTGTCGATTCAATAATCGCATAATCACCGTCTTTTCTCCTATAAACGACGTTCATTTCGTCAGTGTCCTGATTTTTAAACACGAAGAAATTGTGTCCTAATAAATTCATTTGAAGTACCGCTTCTTCCGCGTTCATCGGCTTTACATTAAAACGTTTCTTTTTAACAATGTTAAATTTTGAAGTGTCTTCTCCCTCGGTATACTGGTCACCGCTTAACAGTTGTTCATCTTTAAAGGCTTCCCTTTTTACCTTTTTTGCAAGCTTTGTTTTATTCTTTCTTATTTGTCTTTCGATTACATCAACCACCTTATCGGTTGCCGTGAAAACATCTATATCCGTAACCTCGGCACGGAACATAACTCCCTCCGAAGAAATTGTTGCTTCAATATATTCTTTATCCTTGATGGTTCCTATTACGACCCTTGCATCTGCCTCCGTCTTAAAAAATTTGTCTAACCTCCCGATTTTTTTGGTAATGTACTCAGAATTTTTGTCATTAACCGTAATTTTTCTTCCGATGATGTTAAACTTCATATGCCCATCTCCTTTTGTACTGCATTAAAAGGTATATTACCTCTTACTATATATATACCACCGTTTCGCATACATTAAACATTTATATTGAAAAAAAAGAAAAATAATGGTATAATACATAAAACAGAAAGAGGTGTAAAATTTGCTGACAGTTTATTTAATTTCGATTTTTTCACTGCTTATTGCCTACCTTATATACTACTCGGTAATTGAGCCGAATAGTAACAAAAAACAAACTTTTTCAGGCAATGGTGTATTTTGGGCAGCAGCACTTGCGGCTTTGGGTTTAAGACTATTTTTTGCCGCGGTTTATCAGGGGCATGAAACCGACATATCCTGCTTTAATTCGTGGACCGATATGCTGTACAAAAACGGACTTGCGAACTTTTACATTTCAGATTCATTCACCGATTATCCTCCGGGATATATGTATATTCTCTATATCATCGGATTTGTAAAAAACACTCTAACTCTTAGTCAGACATCATCTTACATTCTTCTAAAGTTTCCGGCGATACTATGTGACATTTTCTGTGCTTATATTGTATATAAAATTGCCGTAAAGCATACTGGCAGTACAATAAGCACAGTAATTGCTGCGCTACTTTTGTTTAATCCGGCTGTTATAACCGATTCCGCAATTTGGGGTCAGATCGATTCTGTATATACATTTTTGGTTTTGCTGATGCTTTATCAACTGTCCGAGAAAAAAATGGCCGCCGCATATTTTATTTTTGCAGCCGCCATTTTTGTTAAGCCTCAGGCTCTGTTTTATTCCCCTGTTCTTTTGTACGGAATCATTGTAAATGTGTTTATGGACAACTGCACAACAAAGAAAGTCATTAAAAATCTCCTTTTCGCTCTTGCCTCGCTAGCGTCAATTTTCATTTTCGCGATGCCGTTCGGCATATCCCCGGTTATTGAACAGTACAAAAGCACACTTGCTTCTTACGCGTACGCTTCGGTAAACGCATATAATTTTTGGGCTGCTATAGGAATGAACTGGGCAGAATTAACGCCGTTTGTATCCTTTATCGGATATTTTTCCATAGTTATTGCGGTGCTTGTCTCGGCATACATTTTTTTTAAAAGAAAATCGGTCTCCGGATATTTTCACGCAAGCGCGTTTATATGCCTGTGCGTATTCATGTTCTCTGTAAAAATGCACGACAGATACGCGTACCCCGTTATAGCGCTTTTTCTCTGTTCATTTGCGGCTTCCAAACGGCGCGGCGAATTTTTCCTGTTTTGCGGAATCTCGGTATTACAGTTTATAAATATGGCTCACGTTCTGTTTTTCTATAACCCGAAAACATACTCATCGAGCGGATTTGCAAAAACCGCCGTTGTGCTCGGCTGCATAACATTTGTGTATTTCATAGCCGCCGCTGTATACAGCACACTGAGCTGCCGTCATTGCGATACAGCTGAAATTATGAAACCGCACAATGCTACGTCACCATCGATTTTGCCTGAAAAAACATCCGTGCTTCCGCGGATAACAAAAGCGGAGATAATAGCTCTCTGCGTAATAACCGCTGTATATTCGCTTATAGCTTTTTATAATCTCGGCGACAGACATGCGCCTCAAACCTACACAAAAATACCCGAAAATTCCTCGATAAAAATTGAACTTGCTCAAGATACTAATATTTCATCTGTTAAGTACTATATCGGTCCGCGCGAACTCAGTGACGAAAGAAACCTGACATTTAATTTTTATGATGCAAACGGCACATTGCTGTCTTCCGCCGCCGAAACCAAAGCAACTGTTTTCTTTTGGTCTGAGTTTGAGCAATTAGCAAACAATATAAAATATATTACAATTTCGACATCGCAAAAGCAGGTTTATCTTATGGAACTCGGGATATATGACGAGCACTCAAGACTTATAACGCCTGTTTCCGCACCGACCGAGCTTTTCGATGAACAGAGTGTTGTGCCGGAGAAGCAGAGCTATAAAAACAGCACATATTTTGATGAAATATATCATGCACGCACCGCGTACGAATTCATTCACAAGTTACCGGTCTATGAATGGACACATCCGCCTTTGGGTAAAATTTTAATTTCGTTAGGTGTACAACTTTTCGGAATGACTCCTTTCGGCTGGCGAATTGCTGGAACACTGTTCGGAATATTCATGATACCGGTTATATTTATACTTTCAAAAAAAATGTTCGGTTTCGGATGGCTTGCGACTGTATGCACCGTTTTGTTTAGTTTTGACTTTATGCATTTTACGCAGACCAGAATCGCCACGATTGACGTTTATGTAACATTCTTTATCATTCTTATGTATCTGTTTATGTATAAATACTGTACCATGAGCTTTTATGATTCTCCGCTTAAAAAGACTTTTGTTCCTCTCGGTCTTTGTGGCATCAGCATGGGATTTGCAATTGCGTGCAAATGGACGGGTATTTATGCGTCAGTGGGTCTTGCAGTTATATTTTTTACAACTATGTATAAGCGTTTCCGTGAGGACAAGGTGCGTTTTAAATCTCCTGCACTTAAAACAATCGCCTTTTGCATATTAATGTTTATTTTTGTTCCGCTTACAATTTATGTTTTGTCATATATACCGTTTTTACGTGCAAACGGCAGCGGAATTACGGGAATAATAAAAAATCAGTCGGATATGCTGGATTATCACGGAAAAACTGTCGTCTCATCAACTCACCCATTTTCTTCACACTGGTACGAATGGCCGATAATGGTGCGTCCGATATGGTATTACAGTGGACAGACTGGGACAAAATATGAAGAAATCAGCGCTTTTGGGAATCCGCTCGTCTGGTGGATAGGCATATCGGCATTTTGCTACTGTCTATATTCGGCAATAAGGCACCGCGACAAAAATGCATTTTTCCTTTCAGTTGCATATATTTCACAGCTTGCACCGTGGATTCCTATAACGCGGACAACATTTATATACCACTACTTCCCATGCGTACCTTTTGTCGTTCTTATGATAGGATATTCGATTAACCAACTTTTTCTGCGCGACAAACGTTTCAAAAAATATGCGTATATCTATGCCGTATGCGCAGTGCTGCTTTTTGTCGCATTCTATCCGGTAATTTCAGGATTTCCGGTATCACACGCATATGTAGTCAACTTTTTGCGCTGGTTCCCGTCTTGGCAGCTTATAAGCGGCTGAATGATAAAATATTACAACTATATATAAATACGCTATACAAAATTCGTAATTTTGTATATTATTTTGATTGAAAAACATGCTTTAATATGTTAAAATATACATGAAAATTAATTATTATACAAGGAGAAACAATATGTCAGAAAAGATTAAAATGAAAACACCGCTGGTCGAAATGGACGGCGATGAAATGACAAGAATTATATGGAAAATGATTAAGGATATTCTTCTTATTCCATATATCGACCTCAATACAGAATACTATGACCTTGGTCTTGAGCATAGAAACGAAACGGACGATCAGGTAACAATTGATTCTGCAGAAGCCACAAAAAAATACGGAGTTGCCGTAAAGTGCGCAACAATTACACCCAATGCGGCACGAGTTAAAGAATATAATCTCAAGGAAATGTGGAAATCACCAAACGGAACCATTCGCGCAATTTTGGACGGAACTGTTTTCCGTACACCTATTATAGTTAAAGGAATTACTCCTTATATTCCCACATGGACAAAGCCTATAACAATCGCAAGACACGCATATGGTGACATTTATAAAAACACTGAAATGCAGGTTAAGGACGGCAGCAAATGCGAGCTCGTCTGCACCGACAAAAACGGCAACGAAACAAGAAAGCTTATCCATGAATTTAAAGGTACTGACGGAATCATCCAAGGTCTGCACAACAAGGATGATTCTATTGCAAGCTTTGCAAGATGCTGCTTTAACTTTGCGCTTGATACCAAGCAGGACATTTGGTTTGCAACCAAGGATACAATTTCAAAGCAGTACGACCATCATTTCAAAGATATATTTGCTGAAATATATGAGAATGAATATAAATACAAGTTTGAAAAATTAGGAATTGAATATTTCTACACTCTGATAGATGACGCTGTTGCAAGAGTTATACGTTCAAACGGCGGCTACATCTGGGCGTGCAAAAACTACGACGGTGACGTTATGAGTGATATGGTTGCAACAGCTTACGGAAGTCTTGCAATGATGACATCTGTTCTGGTATCTCCCGACGGAATATATGAATATGAAGCAGCTCACGGAACTGTTCAGCGTCATTATTATAAGCACTTAAAGGGTGAAGCGACCTCAACAAACAGTGTCGCAACAATCTTCGCATGGACCGGTGCACTCCGGAAACGCGGTGAGCTTGACAACACGCCCGATCTTTGCAAATTTGCCGACAATTTGGAAAAGGCGACAATCGATACAATAGAAAGCGGCATTATGACAGGCGATCTCGAAGCACTCTCTACTCTGCCTAACAAGAAAAGGGTTAATACGGAAGAATTTCTTCTTGCAGTTGACGAAAACCTTAAAAAGCTGATGTAATTATATGAATAGATTTATAAGAACTGAAATAATTATAGGAAAAGCTGCATGTGAGCGGCTTTCTTCGGCTAAGGTCATTGTTTTCGGGGTCGGCGGCGTTGGCTCTTTTGTCTGTGAGGGGCTTGCAAGGGCAGGAATAGGAGAAATAACACTTGTTGACAACGATACCGTATCAGAGAGCAACATCAACAGACAGCTTGTTGCCTTGACCTCAACCATAGGAAAATATAAAACCGAAATTATGGCTGATAGAATACACGACATCAATCCGGAATGTTGCGTGAAAGCTTTTACTACCTTTTATACAAAGGAAAAAGAAGTCAATATCAGTGGATACAATTATGTCATAGATGCTATTGACACCGTTTCCTCCAAGCTTGTGCTTATCGAGGAGGCTCAAAGGCTTAATATTCCAATCATCAGCTGTATGGGTACAGGAAATAAGCTTGACCCTACCAAATTCAAAATTTCAGATATATACAAAACTTCTGTATGCCCTCTTGCACGTGTAATGCGTCGTGAGCTGCATGCACGGAATATTAAAAGACTCAAGGTTTTGTATTCAACAGAAAATGCAATTAAACCAAAAAAAATTGCAAAAGAAAATCCTACCAAGCGTCAGACTCCCGGAAGTATATCCTTTGTTCCATCAGTTGCCGGCATGATTATTGCAGGCGAGGTAATAAAAGATTTAATTAAATAAACAGTAAATTGAAAAAGCACTCATTTTTTAATGAGTGCTTTAACATTTCAGCTTGCTGCTTTTTTGTGTACTATTTCGGGTGCAGCATTATCGGTAATGCAATCCTTATGAATAATACACTTTGTTATATTCTTTTCTGACGGAACATTAAACATAACATCTGTCATTGTTTCCTCTATTATGGAACGCAGTCCTCTTGCACCTGTATTGCGCTTAAGCGCCAGTGATGCCACTGCTTCAACTGCATCTTCATCAAATTCAAGGTCTACGTTATCCATTCCCAAAAGCACCTGATATTGCTTGATAAGAGCATTTTTAGGTTCGGTAAGAATTTTGATAAGCGCACGTTTGTCAAGTTGTTCCAACTTTGCAACTATAGGAAGTCTGCCTATAAATTCAGGAATAAGTCCGAATTTAAGCAAATCTTGAGGTGTAACCTTTTTCAAAAGCTCAGAAATATTTGCTTCTTTTTTGCTTTCTATTTCAGCACCGAAACCAAGGCTCTTTTTACCTATACGGTTGCCGATTATTTTTTCAAGACCGTCAAACGCGCCACCGCATATAAAGAGAATATTTGTAGTATCAATCTGAATAAATTCCTGATGCGGATGCTTTCTGCCGCCTGTCGGAGGAACAGATGCAACTGTCCCCTCCAAAACCTTAAGCAGTGTCTGTTGAACACCCTCGCCGCTGACATCACGAGTTATTGAAACATTTTCACCTTTACGCGCGATCTTATCTATTTCGTCAATATATATTATACCTTTTTCCGCCGCTTCGATATCATAATCTGCCGCTTGAATTAACTTTAAAAGAATATTTTCAACATCCTCGCCAACATATCCTGCCTCAGTAAGTGTTGTCGCATCGGAAATCGCAAACGGAACGTTAAGAATCTTAGCGAGGTTCTGCACAAGAAAAGTCTTGCCCGAGCCGGTCGGACCAAGCATAAGAATATTGCTCTTTTGCAGCTCAACATCGCTGTCGCTCGGATATTCCACGCGCTTATAGTGATTATAAACAGCAACAGACAATATCTTTTTTGCATCCTCCTGACCTATAACATACGCATCAAGAATTTTCTTTATTTCCTGAGGTTTCGGTAAATCTCCGGCTGTCTTGTACTCTTTTTTGTCAAAATCACCTGCCATAATCTGCTCACACTGTTTTACGCATTCGTTGCAGATATAAACGCCCGGCCCTGACAAAAGCATTTCAACCTCGGACTCTTTTTTGCCGCAGAAAGAACAGCAAAGTTCTTTAATGTCTTCAGGTTTTGCCATTATTTATACCTCTTATTTCTGTGTTCTTTTATCGATAACCTCATCAATCAAACCATAGGCCTGGGCCTCTTCTGCCGACATAAAGTTATCTCTTTCAGTATCCGCCATAACAACGTCAAGAGGTTGACCGGATCTTTCAGCAAGTATTTCATTAAGATGCTTTTTCATCTTA
This sequence comes from Bacillota bacterium, assembly GCA_029007725.1. Taxonomy (GTDB): domain Bacteria; phylum Bacillota; class Clostridia; order UBA1381; family UBA1381; genus UBA1738. The sequence goes on from JAQXIJ010000049.1 coordinate 23,816, forward strand.
ATAATTCTTTCAGCATGAATTTGAATATCCGTTGCCTGACCTTGCATACCACCCAAGGGCTGATGGATCATAATTTCACTGTTAGGAAGAGCAAATCTTTTGCCCTTTGCGCCGGCTGTGAGCAAAAATGCACCCATGCTGGCAGCCATACCGATACATATAGTAGACACATCACACTTTATGTATTGCATTGTGTCATAAATAGCCATACCTGCTGTAATAGATCCTCCGGGGCTGTTTATATAAAGCTGTATATCCTTATCGGGATCCTTTGCTTCAAGAAACAGCATCTGTGCAACAATTAGACTTGCTGATGCGTCTGTAACCTCTTCGCCAAGGAATATAATTCTATCCTCAAGCAGTCTTGAAAAAATATCGTAGCTTCGTTCGCCGCGACCTGTCTGTTCAACAACCATTGGTACCAAACTCATAATTACATCTTCCTTTCATATAGCAGAAAGCTATTATTCTTCAGGTTTTTCTGCTGCTTTAGCTTTCTTTGCTCTAGATTTTGAGATTTTTGCTTTGCTTACAAGCATATCGACAGTCTTTGACATAATTAAATCACTCTTAAGATTTTCAATGTCTTTTTCCTGCATAAGCTCTTTAAGCTTGTCTGCTTCCATGTTATACTGCTTTGCCATTTCAGCAATACGCTCGTTTACTTCATCATCTGTAACTTCAACATGTTCAGCCTTTGAAACAGCCTCAACAATAAGTGAAGTCTTAAGTTGCTTTTCTGCCTGTGGTTTGAAGCTTTCTTTGAAAGCATCCATTGTATTTCCCGTATACTGCAGATACATCTTAAGATCCATACCCTGATAATTAAGCCTTTGCTCAAAGTTAGCAACAATTTTTTCTGTCTGTTCTTTTATCATAGCTTCAGGCACGTCAACATCACAATTTTCAACAACCTTGTCTATTACTGCTGTTTCGGTTTCGTTCTTTACTTGCTGCTCGGCAGCCTTTTCAAGTCTTTCCTTTACGCTCTTTTTATATTCGTCAAGAGTATCAAACTCACTAACCTCTGATGCGAAGTCGTCATCCAGTTCTGGAAGCTCCTTTGCCTTTATTTCCTTTACTGTCACCTTAAAGGTTGCCGGCTTTCCCGCAAGGTTAGGTGTGTGATATTCTTCAGGGAAAGTAACTTTCACTTCAACCTCGTCATTAATCTTTGCACCGACAAGCTGCTCTTCAAAGCCAGGAATGAAAGTACCCGAACCGACTTCAAGGTCATAGTTTTCACCCTTCCCTCCATCAAAAGCAACGCCGTCGGCAAAACCTTCAAAGTCGATTGTTACAACATCACCATCCTGAACAGCTCTGTCATCGGCAGGGATAAGTCTTGCATTCTTTCTGCGCGTATTTTCAATATCTTTGTCAATATCTTCCTCTGTTACATTATGCTCAATTTTGTTTACTTTTACACCTAAGTATTCACCGAGTTTAACCTCAGGCTTTGTTGTCACCAAAGCCGTGAACTTGATCGGTTCGCCCTTTTTGATTTCATCTATTTCCATTTCTGGTCGTGCAGCAGGTGTTATATCCGCCTCATCAAGAGCTTTTGTATATGCATCCGGCAAAACAAAATTTATTGCCTCATCATAAAATACAGCTTCTGTATAATATTTTTCAATTATTGCGCGCGGCACTTTGCCCTTTCTGAAGCCCGGAACACTGTACTTTTTAACATTTTTTGCATAAGCCTTGTTGATAGCTTTTTCAAAGTCTTCTGCTGAAACCTCAAAAGTTAGTTTTATAAGATTTTTTTCTACTTGTTCTGATTTAACAGCCATTGTTATTAAATCCTCCTCATCAAATTGTATGATGGCATACACCACCATTATTACATCTTTATTATTATATCATAAAACAACAAAATTTCAAGACATATTTTTTATTTAAAAAAAAAACAGTTAAATTAGACATTATTCCGCTATTTTAACCGGCATAAATTCACGATAATCACAAGAAACCAGAGTATAATCTATACCGTCAATACAGCCCTCGGCGACATTTTTTACACCAGACGAATGAATATGCCCAAACACACATTTTTTAACGCCGTACCGGTTAAGAATATCCACCATTTTGTTTTTTCTATAGTCCTTCAGGACTGGCGGAAAATGTGTAAAAGCGATAATGTTTTCCTTATACTGCGCCGCCTTTAAGGAAAGCTCAAGCCGCAGAACCTCACGCTCATATATTCTGCTGTCTTCGTCGCTCATGCTTCCTTGTGGCGTAGTCCAACCGCGAGTTCCGCATATTGAAATTCCGTTGTAACAAAACGAACTGTTCTGCAAAAAATGTATTGTAGAATAGTTGTTTTCAGCAATAAACTCATTTAGTTTGTTCATGGTTGTCCACCAATAATCATGGTTGCCCTTAATCATAATTTTTCTGCCGTTTAGGGAATCAAGATATTCAAAATCAGATCTACTTTCGCTAAGATATGTTGCCCACGAAAAATCCCCCGGCAAAACTACGACATCATCTTTTTTTACAGTAATTTGCCAGTTGTCACGAAGCCTTTGGACATAGTTTTCCCATGCTTTGCCAAAAACGTCCATCGGCTTGTTCACACCCAGTGGCAAATGCAAATCGGAAATAGCATACAGTGCCATTGCATTCTCCTTAAATTATATAGGTTTAGCCATTTGTAAAAGTCTGAAAAGCCAGATTTCAAACGACTTTTTGGAATTAATATATGATGATTTTTCTACGTTTGTATGGTATAATTAAGTTTGCAAAAATAACAAACCAAATAAAAAACGGAGATAAAATCATGACTAATAATAAATTTTCGCAAATATCACTTTTGACATTTACGAGGATATTAATACATCCTTTACTGAAAATAAATACGAGCTTGTTTCAATATTGGAAAAGCATATTGATTTCTCTTATTTCATATGATTTTCAAACATGCCTTTTACATCACTTTTGGCAAAAAGCATAAATATAATCTTGAAAGCTACATCAAAGCTTTTATTCTTCAAAAGATTTTCGCCTTAAGTTATGACTCTCAGCTTATCTTTGTTTTAAAGTGTTCAGATGAGCTTCGTAATGTCTGCGGATGTGATAGCGTCCCTAACGCTTCATACTTTACTCGATTCAAACAGAAATACTGCGATTACATTGCCCAACTGTTCCATAAACTCGTTGAGATTACTGAACCTATCTTAGGTGATGCTTCCCTTGATTCTTACGATAATTACACAATGCTGAAAAACGATTTTTCATTCAAGCGTGTTTGCATACCATTGAACAAGCATAATTCAAAAAACTCTGATTCGTCTTTTGATGAAGACGGAACACCAGTATGTTCGCTTGACAAAACACCGTTTTCTTTTCTTGGAAAAAGCGGCGGTGATAACCGTTCATTACGTTTTAAATGGGTTTGCTCCAAATCAATACATATCACGACAAGAATTTAAGAATGTATACGGGGATTCCGCGAAATACAGAACACTGGGATAATCTTTACAAGCATAAAGTATATATCGAAAGAACAATATTTCACCTAAAGAATTGTTTCGTACTTGATTCTTTAAGAACACACAACACACTTACTATTCAAGCCGATTTATACCTTGCTGCAATAACTCAATTAATTGGTGTTATTCTCGCAAAATCACTTCACGAATTAAAGCTCTTTAAGAGTGTACTTAAACTCATTAAAAAGGTTTAGTAACTTTCTTTTTTAATGAGCCTCTGCTCGGCGGTTTTAAAATACAGTCTATTTGTGCTGCCTTGCTTCTGTTTGTTTTTATGCATCATCCTTTTTTCTAAGGTGATTGCTTTTGTCCCTCTGTTTTTGACTTACTTTTACAATCACCTAATATATCGGTTTTAAACACCGTAATACACCTAAAAAGCAGATAAAATCTACTTTTTTCTGCATCAGTGCATTTTTGATATTTGTTCAAATTCGTCGATAATTTCCTTTGACGGAGCCTTAGAGCAAAGGCTGACAATTATAATTGCGATGCATGCTGTTATAAATGCCGGCAGCAACTCATATATCGCAAGCAGTCCGCCCATAGGTGCAATCAGGTATTTCCAGATGAATACCATTGCACATCCTGTCGCCATGCCTGCAAAAGCTCCCCATTTTGTAGTACGCTTCCAGAAAAGTGCAAACAAAACAACCGGTCCGAATGACGCTCCGAATCCTGCCCATGCAAAGGATACAATTCTGAAAACAGAATCCGATTCACGTGCCATATATACTCCCATAGCAGCAATGGCAATGACCGTAATACGCGCTATTAGCATAGATTTTTTTTTAGACAACTGTACGCCAAAAACACCCTTTGCAATATCCTCAGAAATACTTGAAGCGGCAGCCAAAAGCTGTGAATCTGCAGTCGACATTGTTGACGCAAGTATACCTGCTAGAATAATTCCAGCACATAGCGCCAGCGCAAAGCCGTGAGTACTCAATATTCTGGAAATGACAACTATAATCGTTTCGGGATCTTGCATTCCGCTTACAGTATTGTTTTTAACAAGGCTATATCCTACAACACCGATGAAAATAGCAATAAACATGGATATTACTACCCAAATTGTTGCAATTCTTCTTGAAAGCTTAATCTTGTTTTTGTCTTCAATAGCCATAAATCTCAATAGTATATGCGGCATACCGAAGTATCCAAGTCCCCATGCAAGCGTTGAAGCTATTGTAATTCCGTTATAGTTCTTAATTCCTGATCCGTCAAGCCAGCTGTTAAGCGATGTAAGGCTCAGATAGCCCTCAAGTGACTTTGCGTTTTCTATAACGCAATTCATGCCGCCCGCCTTTGTCACACCGAATCCCAGCACTACTAAAAGAGCAAACGACATTATTATGCTCTGCACAAAATCAGTTGTGCTTGCTGCTAAAAAACCGCCCATGGCAGTATATGCAACTATAACTACAGCTGAAATTGTCATTGCCCAAAAATAATCGGCATTAAACAGGCTTGCAAACAGTTTTCCGCATGCATTGAATCCAGACGCGGTATACGGAACAAAAAATATTACTATTATTATTGCGGCGATTCCGCGCAGGATATTTTTGTCGTCTCTGAACCTGTTAGAGAAAAATTCCGGCAATGTAACGGAATTTCCGCAAACCTGCGTATATTGTCTGATTCTTTTTGCAACAAGCAGCCAGTTAATATAAGTACCTATCGCAAGGCCGATAGCGGTCCATGACGCTTCGGCGATGCTTCCGGCAAGCGCAACACCCGGAAGTCCCATAAGAAGCCAGCTCGACATATCGGAAGCTTCGGCGCTCATAGCTGTTACAAGCGGGCCAAGTTTTCTTCCGCCGAGGTAAAAATCCCCCGAATCATTGTTCTTCTTCGAGCATATGTAACCTATTATCAGCATACCGATCAGATAAAGTACAATCGCGATTACAATGCCTGTTTGTGACATATTTAGCATTTGTTATCTCTCCTCTAAAAAAATATACTGCAAAATTATATCACATTTTGCTCTAAAAAGCAAGAAAAAAATAAAACAGTGAGGCCTCACTTATTTGATTTCGATAATTACGGACATAAAAGGCCTCAGAATTCAATACCTATTATATGATGAATACCGATTTTTACAGTTTATGATACAAAAGTCCTTCTGTTATTGCTGTAACACAATAGTATTCCATGTTCCTGCTTTCACTATAAGCTTATCTTCCCAGCTACAATTCTTTCTATAAGCGAATATATATGATTAAATAAATTTTTTTAGACGCAATTAAGGTCGACGTTTCAGACAGTTTTTCAAAGAGCATATGTATTTATAGATACTTATATTAGAGCAACAGGAAAAAAGTATATACTTTTCGCATATATATTCTATTGATGAAAGCAATATCGATATTATCGGTATTGTCTTCATACTATTAATATATGTGAAATTGTTGTTTATGGCAATAATTTCGTTATTTTAAAGCATGATAAGGCCACTCAAAAGCTAAAAAAGCACAAATTAAGCCGCACAATTTGCGATAAACTATGATGAAACTTTATTTAAGTATAAGCAACGGAGTGGATAAGTTATGCCGCAACGAATTATTATGGTAAAAAAAACGTAAATGAGTCCGGAATAGAGACAACACCGGATTTTGTGTAAAGTCTTTACGATACCTCCAAGATGATATATAATAAAAATATCAATTTGGATGTTTTAATTATGCCAAAGTACAAATTAAGCCCTGAAGAGAGGGCGCTAGAGATGGAACGCAAAGAGAATTTGCGCAATATCATGAAAGGACTGGATGTAAAGAATTTTGATGACCTTAAAGACGTATTTAAGATGATGGTC
>JAQXIJ010000050.1 GCA_029007725.1 Bacillota bacterium
GGTAAAATAACTTTAAAAGAAAGAGAAAGATATAATGGATAAGGAATTAATACAACAGGAATTTTCGCATATGAACAATATGCAAAAGCAGGCTGTTTTTACAACAGAGGGACCTTTGCTTATTCTTGCGGGAGCAGGCTCAGGAAAAACAACCGTGCTTGTAAACAGAATTGCATATATAATCGAAAGTGAAAATGTGCGTCCTTATAATATTATGGCGATAACCTTTACAAACAAAGCAGCAAACGAAATGAAGGAAAGAGTCAACCGCGCAATCGGAGATTTATCACAAGACATGTGGCTCTGCACCTTTCATACCGCGTGTGTGCGTATTCTGCGGAGCCATATTCAGCTGCTGGGTTTTGAAAGCAGCTTTGTAATCTACGATTCCGCTGACTCAAAAACGCTGCTTAAGGAGTGCTACAAGGAGCTTGACATTGACGAAAAAAATTTTCCGATACGCTCTACGGCGGCAATTATTTCAAAAGCTAAAGACAATATGCAAGATACCGACACCTTCCGAATGGTGAACAAGTCGGACTACAGACTCAGCAAAATCGCAGACATATATGAGCTTTACCAAAAAAAACTAAAGGCAAACAACGCTGTTGACTTTGATGACATTCTGTTCTGGGCGGTAAAAATCCTTATGGAAAACCCCGATGTGCTCGAAAAATATCAGGACAGATTCCAATATATAATGGTAGACGAATATCAGGACACCAACAATGCTCAGTATATGCTTATCAGTATGCTTGCCGCAAAGCACGAGAATATCTGTGTGGTCGGCGATGATGATCAAAGTATTTATAAATTTCGCGGAGCAAATATTCAGAATATTCTGAATTTTGAGGATAATTTTGAAAATGCGGAGATAATAAAGCTGGAGCAGAATTATCGCTCTACAAAAATTATTCTTGACGCCGCAAACGCGGTTATACACAACAACGAGGGCAGAAAGTCCAAATCGCTGTGGACGGAAAATGCGGGAGGCGACAAAATTAAATTTCATAACGGCTATAATGAGCGCGACGAAGCTGTTTACATAACAACAGAGATGGAAAAGCTTCACTCTGCAGGAATGAACTATTCTGACATGGCTGTGCTGTACCGGACAAATGCACAGTCGCGTGTGATAGAGGAAATGCTTTTAAGAAGCGCTGTTCCGTACAAGGTTGTCGGCGGTCTGAGGTTCTATGACCGAAAAGAAATAAAAGACATAATTGCATATCTGCGTCTTATACATAATCCGGACGATAACCTTAGCTTTCAGAGGATTATAAACGAGCCGAAGCGCGGCATCGGCAGTACAACAATAGAAAAGCTTGCCGCGATTACACAGGATTTCGAAATCAGTATGTTTGATGCCGCGCGCTATGCAAACCAATATGCTTCGCTTTCAAAATCGCAGGTAAAGCTTGTGGAATTCTGTGAGATGATCATTTCGCTGAAAAATTCCGAAAAGACAATGAAACTTACCGAATTCGTTGAAAAGGTCATGAATGACTCAGGGTATATGCCGATGCTTATTTCGGAAAATACCATCGAATCAAAGACCAGAATCGACAACCTCGGCGAATTTATCTCCGCCATTTCGGAATACGAAAAAACGGACGAAAATCCATCGCTGTCTGGTTTTCTGGAAAGTGTTGCGCTTATTTCTGACCTGGATTCCTATGACGAGGATGAGGACGTATGCATACTTATGACCATTCATTCCGCAAAAGGTCTCGAATTTCCGGCAGTTTTTCTGTCCGGTATGGAAGAAGGGCTTTTCCCATCCGCACGTTCAATGAATTCGCAGGAAGATTTGGAGGAAGAACGCCGCCTATGTTATGTTGCGATTACGCGTGCAAAAAAATACCTGTACATCACCAACGCAAAGCAGCGTACACTATACGGACGCACAACAATGCAGATAAATTCAAGATTTCTTGATGAAATTCCGCATGAATATATTATAGAGGACGGAAATGCAGCTGTCGACAAAATCCCGAAATCAATGTCAAAGGTTCACAGCGTCACTGCCGAAATATTTAAAAAATCCCCCATCGCAGCTCCAAAGGGCAATACCGACTTTTCTGCCGGCGACCGTGTTCGGCACAAAAAATTCGGCAAGGGCACCGTTGTAGCTGTTCAGAAGTTTGAGAAAGACGCTATGCTTGAGGTTAACTTTGACACAATCGGAACAAAGCGTCTTATGGCAGCATTTGCAAAACTGGAAAAAATTAAATAAAATCACGGCATTTTTTCAAAAAACTCTTGCAGTTTTGCATAATATATAGTATAATATTATAGTTGACAGTTGAATATCGGCGATGATAACCGAGTCCTGTACGGCTCAATCCTGTGAACCTTGTCAGATGGGGAACCAAGCAGCAATAAGCAGACCTTTGGGCGCGATACAGATTAACTCGGTTTGAGCCTTTTTTGAAATTTACCCCTTTTGAGGGGTTTTTACAATTATACAAAAAGGAGGCAACTTTTATGGCATATCAGGCTATTTACCGAAAATGGCGTCCGGTTGTGTTTGAAGATGTTGTCGGTCAGTCGCATATTACCCGCACTCTCCAAAATCAAATTAAGTCCGGGAAAATTGCCCATGCCTACCTTTTCTGTGGCACTCGCGGTACCGGAAAAACCACCGCAGCAAAGATTTTTTCGCGTGCAGTAAACTGTCTTAATCCCAAAGATGGCTCTCCCTGCAATGAATGCGAAGTCTGCCGCGGCATTGCCGATGGCAGTGTTATGGACGTTTTTGAAATTGATGCGGCATCAAACAACGGCGTTGACAACATACGTGAAATTATCGAGGATTCAAAATACGTTGCGACCAAAGCAAAATACCGTGTCTATATCATTGACGAGGTGCATATGCTCTCGGGCGGCGCTTTTAACGCGCTTTTAAAAACTCTTGAAGAACCGCCCGAACACGTTATTTTCATTCTTGCGACAACCGAAGCTCACAAGGTTCCGCCGACGATTTTGTCACGCTGCCAGCGCTTTGACTTTAAGCGCATAAAGCCGGACAATATAGTCCGTCGTATGCGTGAGATCGCAATGGGTGACGGACTTAATATAACCGATGACGCATATCGGCTTCTGGCTCATCTTGCTGACGGCTCTATGCGTGACGGTCTTTCCATTCTCGAGCGCTGTATTTCAGCAGCAGGCACAAGCCTTGACTGTGACAGCATAACCTCTGTCCTCGGAATTGCAGGAACCGGTGTGATGTTTGATATGGCAGACTGCATTAATAAGGCAGATTCAAAGGGTATTCTTAAAATAATCGACAATCTGATGAACGACGGCAAGGATTTAAACGTTTTTATCGACAGTCTTTTGTCGCACTACCGCAACCTTTTGGTATGCAAAGTCACAGAAGAGCCTGAAACGCTGCTTGACTGTGACGCTGAAGATATGATTGAGCTTAAAGCTCAGGCGGGTCGAACCTCATTTGAAAAACTTTCAAATACCGTTTCAAAGCTTTCCGCGGCACGTGCAGAAGCCAAATGGGTAAAAGAGCCACGCATAATATATGAGCTGGCACTTATAAAGCTTACAAAACCCGAGCTTGATTTATCGTACGATTCAATTTTAGACAGGCTTACCGAATGTGAAGAAAAAATAAAAAACGGCATAAACATACAGGTTGAACAACCTCCAAAGCCTGAGCCGCCAAAAAAAGAAGCAAAAAAGCCCAAGCCGTCTGCACGTCTTTTCGTGCCTATTGACAAAAGCGCCCTTACTGCGCAGAGTCCTATAGTTGCAGCAGCACGCAAATGGGACAAGATTGCAAATGCGGTGGCAAAAAAGTTTCCGCATCTTGCCATAGCGGTACTGAACAGGCAAATAACCATTGACGGAGAGGGCATAATACTTATATATAAAAAGGATGAAATTATGCCGAAAAAAATTGCCGCGGCATACATCAAGCAGATTACCGCATCGTTCCGTCAGAATACGGGCACGGATTTTAATGTAAAAACAGCGTTTTTTGAAGATATTGAAGATAATATAATAGATTTCTGGAAAATATCTGACCAAAGCGTTCAGGCAGCCGAAAACACCGACCCAATAGACACTCTTGCCAACAATTTTCCGGAAATCGTTGAATTTACCGACGAGTCGGAATTTGTCGACTATAAACCTGATAGCAGTGATTTTTCTCAGGCTTCTCTCGAAGACGAAGACGACGATGAGGAAGAAGAATTTTTAGAAGATGAGGATTCATCTGATAAAGAATAAATTTTAAAGGAGAATTTTTAACATGGGAAAGTATAAGGGCTTCGGAGGAAGCGGAATGAATCAGAACAAAAAGTTGCCTAATGTTGTAAAGCAGGCGCAGCTGATGCAGGAAAAAATGGAAGCCGTTCAGAGCGAAATAGAAAAGAAAACGGTTGAAGCGACATCCGGCGGTGGCGCTGTAAACGTTGTTGTAAACGGAAAAAAAGAGATTGAATCAATAAAAATAAGTCCTGAAGCAGTTGATCCCGAGGATGTTGAAACACTCGAAGACCTCATCATGGTCGCTGTAAACGACGCAATCAAGAAGGCTGACGATATGATGGCTGAAGGCATGAGCGAAATCACAGGCGGCATCAGTATTCCGGGATTATTCTGAAATTTTTGAGGTAAAAAACATGTATTCACCAATGATTGAAACGCTGATAGAGCAGTTTGCGCAGCTTCCGGGCATCGGAAGGAAAAGCGCCGAAAGAATTGCATTTTATCTGCTTGATTCCATGTCCAAAGACGAAGTCGAGCATATGTCAAAGGTTATTTCTTATGCAAAAAATTCGGTTTTATTCTGCGAAGAATGTCAAAATCTTACTGACATCTCTCCCTGCCCTATCTGTTCCTCACCCAAGCGTGACAAATCAGTTATTTGCGTTGTAGAGGAACCGAAAGATGTTTCAGCCATAGAAAAAACCGGTCAATATAACGGTCTTTATCACGTATTGCATGGTGTCATATCGCCTATTGACAATGTTTCTCCCGATGACATCCGTATAAAGGAACTGCTTCGACGCCTTTCGGACGAAACGGTGCGGGAAGTTATAATGGCTACCAACCCTACAGTAAACGGTACCGCCACAGCTGTTTATATAAAGCGTCTTTTGAAGCCTATGGGCATAAAGGTTACACGCATTGCTCATGGGATTCCTATTGGCTCTGACCTTGAATACGCTGACGAGGTTACACTTTCCAAGGCTCTCGAAGGCAGAACCGAAATGAATTGACTGTTTTCTAAAAAACTCTTGCAAAATCATAAAAAAAGTGTTATACTGTTAAATGGTGCTTTTAATTAACTGATTTTACGAAAGGAGGAATTATGATGAAAGAAGGAATCCATCCCGAATACAAGCAGACTACTATAAGATGTGCTTGCGGCGAAGTGATTAATATCGGCTCAACAAAAGAAGACATTCAGGTCGAAATTTGTTCAAAATGCCATCCGTTCTACACAGGCAAACAGAAGCTTGTCGATACAGGCGGACGTGTTGAAAAGTTCAACAAGCGTTTCAACCGCAAATAATAGTAGTTTGTATTGTTATTTTTATTTTGCATTTTAAGTTAAACCTATACTTAGATGACCGATTCACCAACGGTTTCTCAGTACATGGGGATAATTAATCATAGGAGGTGAAATTTATGACTAAAGAGCGCAAGCAGGAAATTATCACTACTTTCGCTACTCACGAAGGGGATACAGGTTCTCCCGAGGTTCAGATTGCTTTGCTTACAGAAAGAATCAATCACTTGAATAACGAACACCTGAACTTCCACAAGAAGGATAACCACTCTAAGAGAGGTTTGCTTATGATGGTTGGTAAGAGAAGAAATCTTATGAACTATCTTAAGTCACAGAATATCGAAAGATACCGTGCTTTAGTTGCTAAGCTGGGTCTTAGAAAGTAATTTAGATATGTTATGGGCAAGCATTGTATGTTTGCCCATATTTGCATATGGGAGATATGATATTTAGCACATAAATAGAACTCATAACGCAATCTTGTGGGCTGTATTTATCTGCTAATATAATATCTCCGGTCAAAAAAAATTATTATAAGGAGATAAACTATGTTCAGAAAATTTGAAACAGAACTTGCAGGACGTCCGCTCGTTATCGAAACCGGCAAAATGTGCTGTCTTGCAAACGGTCATTGCCTTGTTCGCTATGGCGATACAGTGGTTATGGTCAACGTAACAGCATCAAGAACACCGAGAGAAGGTATAGACTTCTTCCCTCTTTCGGTTGATTACGAAGAAAAACTATATTCCGTAGGTAAGATCCCGGGCGGATATATCAAGCGCGAATCTAAGCCATCCGAAAAGGCAATCCTCACATCACGTGTTATCGACAGACCTATAAGACCACTGTTCCCAGCCGATCTAAGAAACGACTGTACAGTCGTTGCAACAGTTCTTTCCGTCGAGCAGGACAATCCTCCCGAAGTTGCCGCAATGATAGGTACTTCTATAGCGCTTTCCATTTCGGATATTCCTTGGAATGGTCCGATAGGCGCAGTTTGGCTCGGACTTGTTGACGGTGAGTATGTTATAAACCCGACTGTTGCTCAGCGAGAAAAGTCAGAAATGCACGTTACAGTTGCAGGAACAAAGCAAAAAATTGTAATGATTGAAGCCGGCGCAAACGAAGTAGACGAGCAGGTTATGCTGGACGGTATTAAATTTGCACACCATGAAATCAAAAAAATCTGTGATTTTGTTGAATCAATCAAGGAAGAAATCGGAAAGCCGAAATTTGAATACACACCGCACACCATCAATCAGGATTTATGGAACGCTGTTAAAGATCTTGAATATGAAAACATTAAGCACGCACTCGACACAGATGATAAAAACGTTCGTGACGAAAGAATTGGTGTAATTGAAGACGAAATTACCGAAAAGCTTTCAGAGCAGTTCCCTAATCTTTCGGAAACTCTCGGCGAGCTGTTATATAAAATGCAGAAGGAAATCGTAAGAGCATGGCTGGTTGCCGGCAAACGTGTAGACGGCAGAGCTCTCGACGAAATCAGACCACTGTCCGCAGAGGTTGACCTTCTTCCTAGGGCTCACGGTTCGGGACTTTTCACTAGGGGTCAGACCCAAGTTATGACCGTTGCAACTCTCGCGCCTCTTGCCGAAATGCAGAAGCTGGACGGCATCGATACTGAAGAAACAAAGAGATATATGCACCACTATAACTTCCCTTCATATTCTGTAGGCGAAACAAAACCTTCTCGCGGTCCCGGACGACGTGAAATCGGTCACGGAGCACTGGCTGAGCGTTCACTCGTTCCTGTTCTTCCGTCAGAAGAAGAATTTCCGTATGCAATCAGAACGGTTTCTGAGGTTCTTTCTTCAAACGGTTCTACATCACAAGGATCTGTATGTGGTTCTACACTTGCTCTTATGGCTGCAGGTGTTCCGATCAAAGCTCCAGTTGCAGGTATCTCATGCGGACTTATTACAACCGACAACGGCTTTACAACAATGGTAGATATCCAGGGGCTTGAAGATTTTTATGGTGAAATGGACTTTAAAGTTGCCGGAACAAAGAAAGGTATCACTTCAATCCAGGTTGATATAAAAAATGACGGCTTAACATATGAAGTAATAAACGAAGCTTTTCAAAAAACAAAAAAAGCGAGAAAATATATAATCGATAACGTGCTTTTGAAAGCTATTCCGGCAGTACGCGACCACCTGTCACCATATGCTCCCAAGGTATCAACAATGCACATTGACACAGAGAAAATCCGTGACGTTATCGGTCAGGGCGGCAAGGTTATTCAAAAAATTGTCGCTGACACCAATGCGAAAATCGATATTGAAGAAGACGGTACAATCCATATATTTGCCGTCGATCAGGCTTCGGGCGATGCTGCAAGAGCAGCTATTGAGCTTATTGTAAAAGAACCTGAAGTCGGTGAGGTTTACGAAGGTACAGTCAAGACAATCACACCTTTTGGTGCATTTGTTGAAATCCTTCCGGGTAAGGACGGTCTTTGCCATATTTCAAAGCTTTCCTATGACCGCGTAGAAAAGGTCGAAGACGTTGTTGAAGTTGGTCAGAAACTTACCGTTAAGGTTATGGAAATTGACGAAAAGACGGGCAAAATAAGCCTGTCACACAAGGATTTGCTTCCAAAGCCTGATGGTTATGAAGAAAAGAGAAGTTCCGACAGACGTATGCAGGAAAACAGACAGTCCGAGCATAGACCATACGGCAGCAGCAGACCGGATTACAGACGAAACAATATGCACAAATCCGAACCAAGGCCTGATCAGCAAAGGCAAGAGCCGGAAAAGCCAGTAGCCCCTCTTCCTGTAACAGAGGAAAAGAATCCTGGAGATAAAAAAGAAGAAAAAGGTGGTTTATTCAGCAGACTTTTAGGTAAATAATATCAACAGTCAAGAGCGCATATATATTCTTTCTATAATAGAATATAAAAATAGCATTGACAGAAATAAAAAGCGTTGCTTAACAAACAGCAACGTTTTTTATTTGTCTAGTATCAAAATCATGCCAAAAACCGAGAACTGTTTTTTGATACTCTGCCCTTTCTACGCAATAGCTCATTGCATGATTTGCACCCGGAACAACAAGAAGACGTTTTGGCGAAGTGCATGCCTTATAATTCTGATATGTCATATCAATCGGTACAAACTTATCGTCCGTGCCGTGAACAAAAAGCACCGGAATATTTGTTTTTGCAAGCGATTCAAGAGTAGAGCAGTCCCCTGTCCGCATATTTATTTTTTGCTTACAAATTGAATCGGCAATAATTCCGCGAAAATTATATGGAATATGCAGATTTTTCTGCGCAACATGCTTCCATATTTCCTTGGGAGATGTGAAACCGCAGTCTGCCATAATTCCGTGAACACTATTTGGTAAATCCAAATCTGCCGCCATAAGTACTGTAGTTGCACCCATAGAAATACCTGCAAGATAAATCGGCAGCTCTTCTCCGCATTTGTCAACAACCCAATTTGCCCAGTCAACACAGTCATAGCGCTCAATTAGTCCGAATCCCATATAATCTCCGCCGCTGTTATTCTGGCCACGTTGTTCTACATAAAGAACGCTGCAATTATTGCTATTCCAAAATTCCGCTATAAGACCAAAATCACCATACCACGACGACCGCCAGCCATGAAAAGCGATTATTACTCTTTTCGCCGTATCGCACTGGTAGAAATGCCCTTCCAGCGTTATACCGTCGCGTGCCGTAATTTTGACAGTTTCAAGATCGCTGTTCTTTAGTACTTGCGCTGCAGCCGTATACTCTTCTTCAAATTCACTTGTATCCTCGTTTCCAGATATCCTTTTTCCGCTTTTCTTCATTATCTCGGGCTCCTCGCGGTCAAGCGCCATTTTTACCAACGAAGCAGTAGTGGCATACGCCGCCATTCCAAACATTACCGCGCCTGAAGCCACAATTCCGGCTGTCGTCAGCAGCTTTTTTATTACCTTTGACATATATATTCCCTCCTGCACCATGTCGTAACTTATTATACCATTTATGCATAATTTTATTACCAATGCATGACATATATAGATATATAATATTCTGCATATAAATTTATATGTAAAAAGTATTTTAGCAAAACATTCACCTAAAGTCAATAGTATAAATATGAGTGTGCACGGATTTTTGTGCGATTTTTATAAAAAAAGAAATCTGCCTCAACAGATTTCTTCCCTAACTCGTTATAATCAGCCTCCGAGATAAGCCTTTTTAATCTTATCACTCTGCGCAAGCTCTGCGCCGGTGCCTGAATATTTAATTCTGCCCGATTCAAGAACATATGCTCTGTCGGCAATGGCAAGCGCCATTTCAGCATTCTGCTCAACCAAAAGAATGGTTGTTCCGGCTTTATGGAGCTCTTTTATTATATCAAATATCTGCTGTACCAAAATCGGTGCCAGTCCCATAGAAGGTTCGTCCAGCATCAAAAGCTTTGGCTGACTCATAAGCGCCCGTGCCATTGCAAGCATTTGCTGCTCACCGCCCGAAAGAGTTCCTGCAATCTGATTTTTGCGGTGTTTGAGACGCGGAAAACGCTGGTATGCATCAGCAATTCCCGACTTTGTATATGCTCCGTTTGTATATGCACCCATCTCAAGATTTTCTTGAACAGTCATCTGAAGGAATACATGACGTCCCTCCGGAACGTGTGCTATTCCCTCTGAAACCAATTTGTACGCCGGAGTTTGCGAAATATTCTGATCCATAAATGATATGCTGCCTGTTTTTGAGCGTAAAAGCCCAGAAACTGTCCGCAGGGTCGTGGTTTTTCCTGCTCCGTTTGCACCGATAAGCGCGACAATTTCGCCTTGCTGAACATCCAATGAAACATCCTTAAGTGCGTGTATCTGTCCGTAATATACGTTTATATTATCAACCTTTAGCATATCGCTCATATCAGTTTGCCTCCTTCTTTTTACCGAGATAAGCTTCAATTACCTTCGGATTTGATTTAACCTCTTCAGGAGAACCCTTTGCAATAACCTTACCGTGGTCAAGCACGCATATTCCCTCGCATATATTCATGACAAGATTCATATCATGCTCAATCAGCATGACCGCAATCTGAAAATTATCTCTGATACGGCGAATATTCTCCATCAACTCAGCTGTTTCGGATGGGTTCATGCCAGCTGCCGGCTCATCAAGGAGGATAATTCCTGGATGTGTGGCAAGAGCTCTCGCAATTTCGAGCCTCCTCTGTGCACCATACGGCAGCGAACCCGCCTGATGATCCGCCATATCTTCCATATTAAAGAACTTTAAAAGCTCCATTGCCTCGTCTCGTGACTTTTTTTCCGATGCCTTATATCCGAAAAGTCGTGTAATCGACGCAAAAAGCGGCTGATGTATGGAATTATGCAAGCCCACCTTTACATTGTCTATGACAGACATATTGGAAAAAAGCCTGATATTCTGAAAGGTTCTTGCTATACCCATTCTATTCACCTGTTCTGTTGTCTTTTTAAGCGTAGATTTGCCATCCAGCATTATTGTTCCGCGTGTCGGTTGATATACATTGGTCAACAGGTTAAAAACGGTGGTTTTCCCTGCTCCGTTAGGACCTATAAGTCCGGCTATTTCCGTTCTGCCCACCGTAAGTGAAAATTCGTCAACAGCTGTCAGTCCGCCAAAATCAATGCCGAGATGATGCGTTTCTAGAATTGGGGTTTTATCCAAGTCACGTTCTGGAATAATTGCCTTGCTCGGAACCGGTACCATTTTTCCCTTATCCATTTGAAACTTCCCCCTCTCCGCTTGATTCATAAGCATTTTTTTTGCTTAGCGACCCAAGGATTTTATCCTTGAGTATCATTACTCTTTGGCTGTTGGTTGCCAGCATTACAAGAATCAGGACAACAGCATATATAAGCATTCGGTAATCTGAAAATTGTCGCAGCATTTCCGGCAGAGTATACAAAAGGGCGGTTGCAATAATTGTACCCGGAATATTGCCCATTCCCCCCAGCACAACAAATACCAAAATCAAAATCGACGTGTTGAAATCAAATTTTCTTGCGGCAATAGTCGAGAAATTCATAGCATATAGCGCACCTGCCATACCTGCAATAATCGCAGATATTATGAACGCGGTCAGCTTGTATTTTGTTATGTTTATACCTACCGATTCAGCTGCAATTCTATTGTCACGAATTGCGGTAACAGCGCGACCGGTTTTGCTGTTTACCATGTTAAGAACAACAAACAGTGCAAAGATTATCAGTAAAACTCCAGATAAAAATGTTGAAATTTTACTTACTCCGACTGCTCCCTGTGGACCGTTCAGAATCATTTTTCCGCCGGAAAGATTTAGTGCCTCAGCGCTTTTCATGCTGAAGTGAAGTCCGGCTTTATCAACTCCGATATAGATACAGTTAATAATATTTTTTATAATTTCGCCAAAGGCCAGTGTTACGATTGCCAGATAATCGCCTTTTAAGCGAATAACTGGAATACCGATGATAAGTCCCAAAAATCCTGCCATAATTCCACCTATTATTATAGCCACCAGAAGCTTAATAGGTGTGGGAGCAGCGTTCGGCATACATGCAACGGTTATAACTCCACTGAAAGCGCCAACGCTCATGAATCCTGCATGTCCAAGGCTCAACTCGCCCAGGAATCCGACAGTTAGATTGAGCGAAATTGCCATAACAATATACGCACATATAGGAATAAGCAATCCGCTGATTTTGTTGCTCAGCATATTCATTTTAAGCATCGGGAACAAAACAGCAAAAGCAACAATTATCATGCCGTAGCATTCGATATTTGTCAGTGTGAATTTGCTCAATTTTTTTGTTTTATTCATATTAACACCTCACACCTTTTCTGTAATCTTTTTACCCAAAATACCTGTAGGCTTTACCAAAAGCACTATAATCAAAACCGAAAACACTATTGCGTCGGAAAGCGCAGTCGATATATAAGACTTACTGAATATTTCTATAATACCAAGAAGAATACCTCCGACCATTGCACCCGGTATTGAACCGATTCCGCCAAACACTGCAGCCGTAAATGCCTTTATACCGGGCATTGAACCGGTTGTAGGCTGAAGTGTGGGATATGCCGAACACAGAAGCACACCGGCAATTGCAGCCAATGCACTGCCAATTGCAAATGTAAGTGAAATTGTCACGTTTACGTTGATACCCATAAGCTCTGCAGCATCTTTATCCTCCGATACCGCACGCATTGCTTTACCCATTTTGCTCTTTTTGGTAAAAGCGGTAAGTGCCACCATTATGATCACACACGCAATTACTGTTACAATAGATTCTGCGGTTATAATCAGTTTTCCTTCAAACAGTGATATTGAAGAGAAGGTAACAAGAGATTTGAAAGCCTTTGGGTTACTTCCCCATATAAGCAAGGCTATATTCTGCAAGAGGTAGCTGACGCCGATTGCTGTAATAAGAACGGCAAGCGAGCCAGCTCTTCTGAGCGGTTTATAGGCAAAAGCTTCAATTCCCACACCAAGAACGGTACATACAAGCATTGCAAGTACAACCGACAGTGCCGGCGGAAATCCCAGATATGCCGATGCGCAATACGATATGTATGCGCCGACCATGATTACATCACCATGTGCAAAATTAAGCATTTTTGCAATTCCGTAAACCATTGTATATCCCAAAGCAATGATTGCATATACACTGCCGAGACTTATACCGTTTATCAAGTTTGAAATAAAAGACATACTTATACCTCTTTTTTACTGTTTCGTGTTTTGTGGTTAAAACAAATAAATGCGTTCCCTATACTTTTTCAGACGGAAACGCATTTATTTATCCAAAATCCGCTGCATTGTATTAGGCATTAAAAGTACCAAAGAAGGCACTTTATAGATAGCGCCTTCTTTGACACAAATTAATTACATACCTACATATACGCCGTTTTTAATAACCATACCCTTAGGATCCTTAGAAACTTCGCCGCTTTGTGACCAAAACATTCCATTTCCTGTAATACCGTCAAACTTGAAATCGTCACTTGTAAGTGTTTCAGCAAGTTTTGTTCCGATTTCCTCCGCAGTCATGTCAGCCGTGACACCTGCCTTTACACAAGCTTCGTAGATTGCGTTTACAACATCGTATCCATCAGCTGCAAACTGATTCGGTGTTTCTTTAAATTTATTGTTGTACTTTTCAACAAAACTCTTTGTTGCATCGTCCTGAGCGTCAGCCGTAAACGGTGTAAGAAGCATTACGTCTTCTGCAAGTGACTTGTCGAAGCCTTCAAGGGTAAGGATTCCGTCCATACCGTCAACACCGAAGAACTTAGGCTCATACTGCATTTTCTTTGCCTGTGTCAAGATAAGTGATGCCGGTGTGTAGTATATCGGCAAGAATACAAGATCAGCACCTGCAGACTTAATTTCATTAAGCTGCGATGTAAAATCATTTGCAGAGTCATCGGTAAATGTCTTTACGCAAACAACATTAAGTCCATCATTTTCCGCCTCTGCCATGAATTTTTGGTAAATACCTGTTGAATATACGTCTGAGTTATTGTAGATTACAGCAATCTTTTCTCCGAGATTCTGCTCTTTTATATATTTAGCTGATGCAATACCCTGGTTAGGATCGGTAAAGCACATCTGGAACATTAAGTCCTTATCCTTTACAACATCCGGTGAAGAAGCAGAAGGGGTCATAGCGAAAATCCCGTCAGAGTTTGATTCAGTTGATACAGCTATACAAGGCTGAGTTGTAACTGCACCCATTGAAATCTTCATACCCCAGTCCTTAAGGTTGTTGTATGCATTTACAGCCTTTTCCGCATCGTTTTCGTCATCTTCAAACTTCAGCTCAAACTTAAGGTCACCCTTTGCATTAATTTCTTCAAGGGCAATTTCAGCGCCATTTTTAACTGCCTGTCCGTATATAGCTGCCGCACCTGTTATAGGTCCTATGCCGCCAATTTTAATCGTCTTGGCATCTCCGCTTCCAGAATCACCGGTGTTTTTACCTGTGCCGCAGCCGGCAAGACTTGTTACTGCTATAGCTGCCGTTAAAGCTAAGCTTGCAATTTTGGTGAACTTTTTCATTGTTACTTACCTCTTTCTGATTACTTATTTATTTCAGCCATAAGGCAAAAATACTTGAAATAATTATCAAATATTCAGATAATATTATAGATTCTATCACATTTTTGGCTATATGTCAAGAAAATCGCCTTGCAAAAAGCAAGAATATTTATAAAAAACTTAACAAAATATTAGCATATTTTTCACATAGAATTAACAAAATATTACCTTTAACTTTATAAACATTTTGTGTTTGGGCTAAAATCAAATTTCCTTTTCTATATTTTAACTAAAACTCGATTATTTCTTCGTTACAAGCATAGGTATAAAAATCAACATAACAACAAATAACCGACTTGACAGTTAAAAAGGAAATAAGCTTTACTTAGTTCAGTTGATTATATGATTTTTAAAGAAGGCTTGAAAATTTAAAATTTCAAGCCTTCTTTTTATTTATTTTTCACAATTTCCTTTGCGTTTTTATAAATATTCTCCGCTGTCAGACCGTATTCTTTAAACAGTTCTGCTGGCTTTCCGGATTTTCCGAAACGATCCGTTCCTATAATCTTTACCGGGCAAGGTGCGTTTTCGCAGACAACCTCTGTTACTGCATTTCCAAGCCCTCCGTATATTGAATGTTCCTCCGCGGTTACAATAGCGCCGGTTTCTTTTGCAGCCTTTGTTATAATTTTCTTATCAATTGGCTTAATTGTATGAATATTTATAACCCTTGCAGAAATTCCGTCCTTTTTCAGCATTTCGTGCGCTTCAAGAGCCATCTGAACCATAAGACCTGTAGCAATTATTGTAACGTCATTTCCGTCCGCCAATTGAACTCCCTTTCCGATTTCAAACTTGTAATCTGTCGGATTGACGTCCTCGACCGCCAAACGTCCAAAACGCATATACACCGGCCCGTTATGCTCTATAGCAGCCTTGACCGCAAGTCTTGCCTCAATGTCATCGGCAGGATTTATAACAACCATATTCGGAATGGTACGCATAAGTGCAATATCCTCAAGACACTGGTGCGACGCTCCGTCCTCACCTACCGAAATTCCGGCATGGGTTGCGCCAATTTTTACATTAAGCTTTGTATATCCAATTGAATTTCTTATCTGTTCAAATGCTCTTCCGGCAGCGAACATCGCAAAAGTTGATGCGAAAACTATCTTTCCGGTCGAAGCGAGTCCTGCGGCAACCGACATCATGTTTGCTTCTGCAATACCCATATTAAAAAATCTTTCGGGATATACCTTTTTAAACATTTCGGTTTTTGTGGACTTTGACAAATCTGCGTCCAATACAACTATTCTTTCATCTGAGCCAAACTCTGCAAGAGCTGCTCCGTATGATTCTCTGGTAGCTTTTTTTGCCATTATAAACTCGCCTCCAACTCTGCAATCTTTTCGTCCAGTTCCTTCATTGCCTGATTATACTGTTCCTCATTCGGAGCTGAGCCATGCCATGCAGCAACGTTTTCCATAAAAGATACGTTTTTACCCTTTAACGACTTCAAAATCACCGCCGTAGGCTTGCCCTTTGTCGCTTTAGCCTCATTTACGGCTTTTTCAAGTGAATTAAAGTCATGTGCGTCTGCATTAACTACATGCCATCCGAACGCTTCAAACTTTTTGTCTATCGGATTCGGATTCATAACATCGGAAATATTTCCGTCTATCTGGAGCCCGTTATTGTCAATGAAAGCGGTAAGGTTGTCTAGTTTATAGTGAGCTGCAAACATTGCCTGTTCCCAGACCTGTCCTTCCTCAAGCTCGCCATCACCGAGAATTGTATACACTCTGTAATCCTTGTCATCTATTTTTCCAGCAAGAGCCATACCTCCAGCCGCAGAAACACCCTGTCCGAGCGAACCTGTTGACATATCAACACCCGGAACCTTATTCATATCTGGATGTCCCTGTAGATAACTGTCGATTTTTCTGAAAGTTTTTATGTCCTCTTTCGGAAAGAATCCTTTAAGTGCCAGCACTGAATAAAGTGCAGGACAGGTATGTCCCTTTGAAAGAACAAATCTGTCGCGGTTCTCCATCTTCGGATTTTTCGGATCAATATTCATCACCTCATAATAGAGATACACCAAAATATCTGCGATTGACAGCGAACCTCCCGGATGTCCCGATGCCGCACTGTAAACAGCGGTAACAGCGCCTTTTCTTACCTTGTTAGCCAAAATTGCGAGCTCTGTCGCTCTTTTTTGCTCCATTATACTTACTCCTCCTGATTTTTATATGTAACAGTACATGCACTGTTATATGCAATTTCCATCAATTCGTTAAGACGTTCCTTCTGCCCAGACAGATGCAGATATCCCAATAGTGCCTCAAAGCCCGTCGCACGCCGATAGTCAATAAGGTTCGCGTTTTTAGGTACCGTTGCCGATTTTGCATTTCTGCCACGCTTATATACGGCATATTCCTGCTCGGTCAGCATATTTTCAAGCACACCCATGCTTTTACTCTGTGCCTGTGCACGGACTATTTTTACATTTTCAACATGCTGCTTGTGCGCAGGCATATCAGGATGAACTGAAAGCCCTTTTTCACGGACAAATATTTCATAGACCGCATCGCCGATATACGCCAGCACAAGCGCCGAATACGAAGCCGGATTTTTTAAATTCATCATTTTATATATGACCACTTTACACCCATCGGCGTATCTTTAAGTTCAATATTTCTTGCCTTAAGCTCATCTCTGATTCTGTCTGCCTCAGCCCAGTTCTTGTTTGCGCGTGCCACGTTTCGCTTTTCAATAAGCTGTTCTATTTTATCATCGATTGAATCGGTCTTTTTTTCGGCAAACAGTCCCAGAACATCGCCGAGTTCATGAATAAGATTATATGTTTTATCGAGTATTTCCTTTGAATTGTCGCCTTTTTCCGAAAGCTCCTTATTCGCAGTCGAAACTATGTCGAAAATTGCCGACAGTGCATCAGCCGTATTAAGGTCGTCGTCCATAGAATCGATAAATCTTTGCTTCGACTTGTCCAGTTCGGCCGAAATGATAAGCTCGCTGTCATTCATTTCTCTGTCCTTTGCCTGCTGCATAAGGAATTTAACATTATCAAGACAGGTATATACTCTCGTCAGCGCCGATTCTGCCTGCTGCATAAGCTCGTCGCTGAAATTTACCGGACTTCTGTAATGTGCCGAAAGCATGAAAAATCTGATAACCTCCGGCTTATACTTCTTTGTTATATCGCGGATTGTAAAGAAGTTGCCAAGTGATTTGCTCATCTTCTGATTATTTATATTTATATAGCCGTTGTGCATCCAGTAATGCGCAAATTCTGCATTATTGGCACATTCTGACTGTGCGATTTCGTTTTCGTGGTGCGGGAAAATCAAATCCTTTCCGCCCGAGTGAATGTCGATTGTCGGGCCGAGGAATTTGTTTACCATTGCGGAACACTCTATATGCCATCCCGGTCTTCCCATACCCCACGGGCTTTCCCATGCAGGTTCGCCCTCTTTCTGTGCTTTCCAGAGAGCAAAATCCATAGGATCTTCTTTTTCGTCATTTACGTCTATTCTTGCTCCTGCCTCAAGCTCTTCAAGCGGCTGGTGCGACAGTTTGCCGTAATCCTTGAATTTTTTTGTCCTGAAATATACGTTTCCGTTGACGTTATATGCATATCCGTTATCCTCCAGCTTTTTTACAACATCGATAATTGCATCAATATTTTCGGTAGCCTTTGGATGAATTGTAGCCTTTTTGATTCCGAGTGCTTCGGCATCCTTGTAATACTCGGCAATAAATCTCTCGCCGAGCTCCTTTACCGTGATGCCTTCCTTTTTCGCCCTGTTAATCATTTTATCGTCAATATCGGTAAAATTCTGTATAAATGTCACCTTGTATCCGCAGTATTCAAGATATCTGCGCATTGTATCGAAGATGATAAAAGGTCTTGCGTTGCCTATATGAAAATAGTCATATACTGTTGGTCCGCAGGAATACATTTTAACTTCTCCCGGAGTAATTGGGACAAATTCCTGCTTTTCTCTTGTCATGGTATTATAAATTTTCATTGTTATTTCCTTCCGGTTTATTCTTTTTTTCAAGCTCGATGATTTTCTTTTCGAGGTTAGATACATGTACCGACAGTGTGCAAAGCTGTGAGGATAGTGGGTCAGGAATGCTAACCTGGTCAAGGTCTGCCTTAACCCTCACACCCTCACATTTGACAATCCGCGCGGGTACTCCGACACAGGTTGAATTCGGCGGCACTTCGGAAAGCACAACCGCACCGGCGGCTACCTTTGAATTGCTGCCGACAGTAAATGGGCCGAGAATCTTTGCTCCGCAGCCCACCATAACATTATCACCCAGAGTTGGGTGGCGTTTTCCTTTTTCCTTGCCCGTACCGCCGAGTGTAACGCCTTGATAAATCGTACAGTCATTGCCAATCACCGCGGTTTCCCCTATAACCACGCCCATTCCGTGGTCGATAAACAGACCTCTGCCTATCGTCGCGCCCGGGTGAATTTCGATTCCTGTCCAAAAGCGCGTACACTGCGAAATCCATCTTGCTATATACTTTAAGTTGTGTTTAAAGAAAAAATGTGCGACCCTATGCCACATAACTGCGTGTATGCCGGGATAAAGAAAAAACACCTCAGCTTTGTTCCTTGCTGCCGGATCACGCTCGAGCACTGCCTGCAAATCATATGCAACATTTTTAAAGAGCATACTACACCATCCTAATTATCATATAACATTATTATACTATATACTCCAAGAAATTACAACCTATTTTTAAAGATTTATGATATATTTTGTATCAAAACAAGGATAAAACATATTTATACGGGACGTTTTACAAGCAAAAAGGATATAAGCAGCCGTCCATTGCACTTTTTACTAACAGTCGGCTTGTTATATCCTTTTTTTTCAGTTAGCAATCGGAATGATAAGCTTTTCGCCCTTTATCAGCGCTGATCCATCCTCAAGACTATTGCACTCGGCAATCTGATCCTCCTTTACATGATATCGTTTTGCAACCTCCCAAAGACTGTCGTTTTCCTTTACAAAGTAGATTATAATCCCTTTGTTGCAACGCTCTGTTTCCTTTGCTTGAACATCGATTATTGCTTTCAACTGATATTTTCTCATCACCTTGCCGCATATGCGCAGTCCGCACCTAATTTCGACGTTTCCTGCCGAATTAATAGTATAGCTAATATGCTCGCACTCAATGTTGAGCAAAACCTCCATGCTATGCTCTGCACCGTCACTGTCAATCATATAGCTGAACGGAATTTCTTCATTTATGCTGCACACCGGAATCTGCTTATCCTCGGTTGTATACAAAATGTATATGACCGTCTTTCCCGAAACCGCAATCCTGCCGCTTTGCACCTGTGCTGAGGTTATATACGGCTTTGCCACAACACTGTATACGCTGTGAATTTCCGGCAGCTTTGAATCGTGCTGAATCATCTCTTTCATAACTGTCGAAAAGAACGGCTTTGAGGCAATTTCTTCAATATCATAGTTTTCATACAACAATTCTGCATCGGCATTTGTGAAATAACAGTCTGTCAGAATCGGGATCTCTTGCTGGCATTCCGCTCTGACCGCCACACGAACATCCGAAAAAATACTGATTGTGCGGTTGCTGCCGCCCTGCAATGCAATGTCGGTA
Source organism: Bacillota bacterium (assembly GCA_029007725.1). GTDB lineage: Bacteria > Bacillota > Clostridia > UBA1381 > UBA1381 > UBA1738. The sequence goes on from JAQXIJ010000050.1 coordinate 20,246, forward strand.
TCGCACACTTCAAACGAAATATCACATTCCTGCTCCTCCGCAAGGCTATCAATATCAAAAACTTCGGTAAACGGAAGTTCAAAATCCATATATTCTATGCAGCTTTTTTCATCCAAATAAAGTATGTACGCATTCGCCTTTCCCTTAACGACCAACTTGCCTTGCAGCGCCCTGCATTCCTTTTCCGAAATCATCACGTTGCTACGCAAAATTTCGCCAATGCTGCTTTTTCCCTCCGGAAGTTCCGCCGTGTCACTTATTTCAAAATTAAAGTCACGACACTCTTCAGTGCTGCACAGTCTTATGCAGTCCGTCATAAACTGTGCACAGTCATCCTCAATCCCGCTTACAAAGGCATAGTTTTTTTCCGCAATCACCTGTACCGAAATACATATCTGTGCCTCAATTCCGACCTTGCGCGAATTAATCGGCTTATAGCTCACCTTTTCGGCATCAGCGGATGCGGCAAAGCGCATATTCTCCGAAAATTCCGAACGCTTAAGAGTTTCGCAAAACTCAAAAGTTCCGTGAATCGATTCAATCGGCAATTCCACAGACTCCGGAACATAAAGCACGGTAACGTTCACCTTTCCGCTTATTGTAATCTTGCCGTTTTCAATCTGTTTCTCGGTTATAAAGGTGTCGGCGTCCACCTGCAGAACCTTCAAAATGTCTGGCTTTACGTCCGGAACTATAATGCTGCCCTCGGCGCTTCCTCTTATATCTCCCTGCCAAACGGCTTTTCCCACATTTATACTTTGTTTATTAACGTCCATTTTATTTCTCCTCCTAAAACATACCTTTGTAGATACTTATGCACTGCATATATAATATATTCTAAAATTTGTCAATCACTATACTTGGCATATTTTATACAAAATTAACAAATATTCATATCTTATATCTGCGTATTAATATTTAAAACCGCTGGACTTTGAGTGCGGATTATGTTATAATACATTATAGCAAATATTTTTATACATATTTTTGCCTTTGAAAGGAGTTAAAAATGAACAGTATATTAAAAAAAGCGGCAATTTTTGTGGCTGTGTCCGCAATGGTATTTTCAAGCATTGCTTCTGCAGCGAGTTTTACCGATATGCCGGACGGTCAGAGCGGAATTGCTATTGAAAATGCGGTTAAAAACGGACTGTTGCATGGTTATGATGACAACACGGTACGTCCTGACAACAATATCACAAGAGCTGAAATGGCAGTAATTATCACAAATGCCTGCAAGGTAACAAAGCTCGGTGACATTTCATCCTTCACTGATGTTGCGGCAGATTCATGGTATCATGACGCCATGGCGCAGGCTTATGAAATGGGGGCGTTTTCTGGTGACGGCGATAAAATGCATCCAGAAAATAATATAACTTTTCAGGAATGTTTTACGATACTTGCAAACGTTTTTGAGCTTCTTCCGCCCTACACGGGCAAAAATCCGTCAAGAGTATATGATACAAGTGTACTAAACACATATTACGATGCAACCGAGGTTGCCGACTGGGCAAAGCCTTATGTTGCCGGTGTTGTCATAAACGGCGGCTGGAAAGGAACCAACGGCAAGCTGACCCCCACAGCGTACATCACAAGAGCGCAGTTCGCTGTTGTAATGGACAACCTTATCAAAAATTATATTGACGAACCCGGTACATATACCGAAATCAACGAAAACACCATGATTCGCTGTGACGGTGTTGTACTCGACAACGTTACATCCAACCATGACATATATGTAAGCGATAACGTGAGTCCAAACGGTCTTACAGTGAACAGCATCACATCCAACAAGCGCTTTGTTGTGCGTGGCTGCGCTACTCCGATCAAAGGCGCTGAAGGAAAGCTTACCGCCGGTGATGTCGGTCTTTCGGTTACAGGTCATTTTGAAAATCTCAGGATCGTAAGACCTTACATACACATAAGCGTTGCAGGTGCAACATGGACCAAGCTTTATAACACGACCGACTCCTCTATTTCACTCGGAAATGTCCCGCTGAAATAAAAAATAATAGGTATCCTTCTCCTTGTGTATACATTTGATACGCATATAGGTTTGGGATACCTTTTTTATTGCATTGCTATATTAAAATATATATTTTCTTGTTTTGGATAGACCATTACCGATGGTGCGCCATCAAAATCAGGAACCGCACAGCGCCTCACTCGACACGAAAGCAGCTTTTCAACTGCAGCTGCCATTCCGGCACAATCACCGTCTTTTTGCAATAGCTCATCTATAGAAATACCGCCTTTTTCAATCGTTGCAAATGCCGCCGCACAGATGCCGTTTCCGCTTATTTTAACAAAATATCCGTCATTAAGCCGTGCGATTTTTTCAAGACTGTCTTTGCTCCATTCTATCAGCTGTTTATCCTCAAAAAAACTGCGTCGTATTTCATAATATTGCGCCGCCGATATTTCTTCGGCAAAAAAGCCTCTGTCGTTTGCAGTTATATACTTTTTTTCGGTACAGCTTACCGAAAAAAAATCCTGTTTTTCATAAAAATCAAAAAGTTCTTCGCTACCGGGCACCAACACCATAAAGGCTTCCCTGCATTTTTTTATGTGTTCCTTCGCAAATCCGACAAGGCTTTTACCTATGCCCATGCCGCGATATGTTTTACTTACCGCAAGAGCATAGATATACCGTCCTCTTTTTTTTCCGCAGGACACCGGCAAAAGCGACACTATTCCCAAAACTTTTCCGTTTTCTTGGCATACTGCAGTGCAGCCAGCAAAATCCGACAAAAATTTCTCTATAAAGCCAGTTTCGTCACCAAATGCCTCCTGCCATATTTCCACAATTTGACCGTAATGCTTTTCAGAAGCAATTTCTGTCATATGCCGATTTCCTCCGCTCTGAATTTAGTAATAATACGGCACGGTCTATAGGACAGCTTAGCCTTGCGCAAGCCCTCGTCACCGGCATCGTCCTCTCTGTTGATGAACTCATATCCGTCGGCATTGTTTCTGACAAATTCACGGTTTACAGTGGAGTATGCTCCGTTTATGTCGGGATATGCCTTTTCAATATGCACTAAAAACGTACTGCTGTTCAGCTCGTCACCCATTGAAAATGCAACCGTCTTCCCCCCCGCACATAAAATTCCGCCGGACAGCCCAAGCTCATCATAGTACTTAAATGCCTTTTTTACAACTCTTTCATCATCAAGCAATCCGCGTTTTTTGCTGTAGTCCATAATGCTGCACCACTTGCTGTGCATTTCCTCAGCTTTGTATATATTATCTCCCGTTATAATTTCATATTTCCAGTCAGGATAATCAGCGGTAAACCGGTTTATGTGATTGCGCTTATTTGAGAGCTTTTTCCCTGACAAATTTTTCAGCTTCTCAGATTCATATACATAATCCTCATCTTCGCGCGTTTCTCGGAACGAAAAGCGTCCAGGGAAGTTTTCTTCAAGAAACTTTTTTTGCCATTCATTTACGCTATGAAATTTCAACGGGGTATTTTTACTTTCCGACCAAGCAATAAGCTTGTTAACAGCCGACCTTTCATCGCCGCTTCCTGCAGGGAAAAGACATGACCTGTTTTCTTCTTTTCCGGAATAAATAAACAAAAAACCGTCCTCCTCGGCAACCATTATATCAAATGCCTCCTGCCACAAAAACATTGTTGTAAAGTTATATTCAAGATTTGGACAGGAATATACTCGCAATATTTTGTCAATCCATTTTTTATCCTCAATTTCAATTTTTTTAAATTCCGGCATAAATTTATCTCCGATTCTTTGGTACAATATGCTTATAATCTTATTATAATTTTTTTTAGACAAATTATAAGTTATTATTTCTGTATAATATTATCATATTTTCCATATAATTTCAACTTAAAAACTCTGCTTTTTTCTGTGAATTTTTTAACTTTAACCTTTATAAATAATGTAAGACAACCCGTTACCGGTCAATTTTTTTTCATTTATCTCCATTCCGTGAGCAAGCAGTATTTCTTTTGCCTCATGAACATCTGCCTTGACCGCTCCTTTTGACGGATTTACAGCCACATACAGCGTTTCGTTTTCATCAAAGCGCTTATAGATAAACGGATATCCGGTACGAAACGTTTCAAATCCGCCATCTGCGCACAAAGCGCTATGTGTGCATCTTATTTTTATAAGATTTCTTACATGATTAAGCAGAGAATTTTCATTTTTCAGCTGGTCTTCCACGGTCGGAGCGTCCTCTGCATTGTCTGTAGGCAAATACGGAGTATCACTATTGGAAAAACCGAGATTTTTACCTTTCGCCCACTGCATTGGGGTCCTTGCTCCAGTGCGATTATATCCGCCCTCCTTTGACGGCAGTCCGTCAATATTTTTCATGCCGATTTCGTCTCCGTAATACACAAACGGCACACCAGGCATGGTCAGCAAAAAGGTGTACGCTATTTTTAGCTCGTCCGTACTTCTGCCAAGCGAAATTCTCTGCATATCATGGTTCCCAGTCGGGATTGAAATATATCCCTTTTCTTTGGTATTTTCATAATGATCAAGATATTCATCCAAAAATTCATTTATATCGCCCTGTCCCGCTGCACGAAAATAGCTGTTTCCTATCCACTGCTTGCCCTGATTTGTCCCCTTTTCATATCTGAACAGCGTTGTATATGACTTCATCCTAAAGTGTAACAAAAAATCAATATCAAATCCTGCTTCTATTGCAGTCTTAGGATAGCACCATTCCGAAATAAGCACACTTTCTGGAAATTCTTTTTTAAATCGACCCGAAATATCATTCCACAGCTCGACAATTCCCTCACTGTTGGGGTCATTTTTTATAAGCGAAGCCGCCATATCCACTCTGAAACCGTCCGCACCGAGCTTGCTCCAAAAACGCATGATATTCAAAAGCTCCTCACGTGTTGCTAAGCAATCAGGATGATTCATCGGAAGCTGCCACGACTTTTCTATGTTTTTGAAGCCATAATTAAGTGCCGGCTGACAATAGAAAAAGTTTTTCATATAGCAACCGTCACGTTCAGAATAGCCGCCAATCAAAGTGTCATCACCGTTGTCCCAGACACTATCACTCCAAATATATCGGTTGGAATACTTGTTTTTTTCCGCCTTTGATGATTGCTTAAACCATTCGCACTCGAGTGATGTATGTCCCGCAAGCAAATCGAGCACAACCTTTATGCCGCGCTTTTTCGCCTCGGATGCAAGATTTTTAAAATCGTCGTTTGTGCCGTACCTCGGCGCCACCTTATAAAAATCGGTAACATCATACCCTGCATCCCTAAACGTACTGTCGTATATGGGATTCAGCCAGATTGCATTAAATCCCATTTCTTTTATGTAATCAAGCTTTTCAGCAATTCCGTTTAAATCGCCGATACCATCACCGTTTGAATCATAGAATGACTGCGGATAAATATTATAAAACACCGCCTTGTCAAGCCAGACTAACTTACTCATAACTTTTTTCTCCAATATTTTTTATGTAATAATTATACACCCTGCATAAACTAATTTCAACATTTTTTCAACACTTAACAAATAAGTGCTGATGATTAAAAAATATTTTAAAAGGATGTATTGCGATAATTGGCAAAAAATTATTGAAAAGCTTAGCGTGATAGGCCATGATGAAAAACGTATCACAAACGCTAAAAAGAATATAAACCTAAGCAGCATTCCAGGAGCAGAATTAACCGCCAAAAGCTGTTAAATAACAGTAAGCTTATAACTCTGTATCCTCACACGCGTTTTTTTATATTTTCCCGAGCATTCTCGCGATTTTATTGTATTGAGCCAATACCCAATATCTGATGAATCAGTACCGGTTCTTTCTGAGATACAGCTTTATCGTCTGATTCCTCAGCAAAATCAAGCCATTTATATCTACTCTTTACATACATATACAAATATACGAGCTGTATTATTTCCAAAATTTCAATACAAAAACTGAATTACTATATGGCTGTCGGCGAACACAAGAAGCACTATCTTTCATAGTTTCGTCACCAGCTCTCACCTACGTCAGTTTTTTCATAAAAGAAAAAGACCGCAAAAATTGAAAATCTCAATCATTGCGGTCAGTCAAGCATAGCATATCTGCCTTAGGCACTAGCTTTGTGTCCATATATTTTAATAGGTTTACATATGTATACTTTTTTATCTGTATTATTCTGTCATATTATATGCAAATGTGTCAATAATATAGACATTTCTTATTATAAATATTTTCAGCTGCGCTGTATTTTCGAATATTATGCTCGAAAGATATGCACAAAGCGTCGCTGCGTGTCAATTATTGGATTCTTACCGTTTCCCCTGCTCCGATTTTTATAATTCTATCCTCTGCGGCAATCCATAAATCAATAACGGAACCGTTGTATGACATTGTATAATCAGCCGAAAATTGAAGATGATTATAAGCTGCCACATAATCGTATATCTCGATGTTTGTAGCATACCATATATCGTCTTTTCCACCTATTTCTTGAGCAAATTTTTCTATAACACTCCAATTATCGTGCTGCTCAAACTCATAGCTGTGTCCCCACAAATAAAACATAACGCTCTTCCAGTGCTGACACGGCTTCAACTCAATGAAGTGCTTTGTAAGCTCCGGCAGCTGCGGATCCGCATAGTGACAAGTTGGGGCAAGCTTCAGCCAATCCTCCGGCAACTCAAAACCTCCTGTTGAATGTACCGTTCTTGCATAAGCAATGCCGGATGCCTTGAGGGCTTCTATTATACCATCATTGTATTCGCCGTACGGATACGCAAAACCGCGTACAATTCTTCCAAACATATTCTCAATTGCAGAACGGTCATCAAGAATATCCTTTGTCACGCTCGCGGTCGGCATGTATACATAATACGGATGCGTATAGCCGTGAGCAGCTATTTCCTGTCCAGAAGATGAATACAGTTCATATGCCTTCGACCTGCTCATTCTTCTGTGATATGCGCCCTCCGGATAAACATATCCTTCTTCTGTGAACAACCCGGAATTAATATTAAAGGTGCCTTTAAGTCCGTGCTTGTTCATTATATCGATTAACCTTGCATCTGTATCTACACCATCATCAAAGCTGAGCGTAAGCGCTTTAGCTTTTCCTCCCGGATATCTCATAAATATATTCATTATTAACTCCCTTCAAAAGCTTAAGGCTTAAAGAAAATCCCGCAGACTGAGCGTTGAACCTAACATCGTATGATTATAAACCGTGTCCCGGTATGCCAAGCGTGAAATTTTATTCAGTTCTTTTAATATTATCTTAAATCCTTTGTTTCGATAAAGTCCATATCGTCAAATTCCTGGTTTTCGCCGCACATTGCCCAGATAAATGAGTAATTTTTTGTACCGACGCCGCTGTGAATTGACCAGCTAGGTGAAATTACCGCTTCTTCATTGTGCATGATGATATGTCTTGTTTCCTGCGGCTCTCCCATCATATGGAACACAACATCATTTTCGTCCATATCAAGATAGAGGTAAACCTCCATGCGTCTGTCATGAGTATGACACGGCATGGTGTTCCAGTTTGAGCCAACCTCAAGCTGTGTAAGTCCCATTGCCAGCTGACAGCTCTGCACAACGTCTGGATGTATGTACTGGTTGATAACTCTCTTGTTACATTCCTCAGCACTTCCGCACGGAACCTTTTTAGCCTTTTTTATATCTATTTTAACGATAGGATAGGATGTGTGCGCAGGGCATGATGAAACGTAAAATTTAGGCGGATTTTCTGTATCAACGCACTTAAATGTTATGTCCTTGTTACCCCTGCCAATATAAATTCCGTCGCGCGGATTCATTTCATAGTCTGTTCCGTCAATCGTGATTATTCCCTTTCCGCCGATGTTGATGCAGCCCATTTCTCTTCGTTCAAGAAAATAGTCGCTTGCCAGCTCTTTTCCGGCCTCCAGCTTAAGCTCCTCATAAACCGGCATAATTCCTGCGGTTATAATTCTGTCGATATGGCTATAAACCATTCTTATGTTATCCTTTGTAAACAGCTTTTTAATATGAAACTCTTTTCGCAGTCTTTCGGTTGTATAGTGCTTTACATCATCCGGGTTAGACGCACAGCGCACTTCCATTGTGCGCAAATCTTCCTTTATATAGCTGCCGTACACCTCTATCTGCGACAAAGCTGCCCATGACAGCGGATATACCGCCTGCTTGAAGTTTGTCAGATGAATGATTCGTGTTTTTTTCTTTTCGGGCAGAACAATCTCCTGACCATCCCTTGTTTTTTCAAATTCGGCACTTATGCGAGTCTTATCCGAAAATTCAACATCAAGACTCTTCCAGTATGTATCATGCGGAAAATCACCGCGTAGGAAAAATACAATTTTTTCAACCTCAACATCCCTACCAAAGTCTATGTAATACTCCATATCCTCTCTTGCACCGGCCGCCCATGAGTGGTACGGATATCCTCCGTGTGCAGAATTGTCACAAACACCGTCTATAGCGTTGCGTTCAAAAAAGCATGGTTCATCTCGCGTTACAAGGTTTGCGTGCGCATGTGGAAAATACTTTTTCTGGCCGCGCAAATCATGCGAATTTAGAGCAATGTTTCTTTCGGCATAAATTTCGTCATCGGTCGGTTCGCTTACCGAAATTTCATGTCTGCTTCCTCCAAACGCATCTGCAGCATATATATCCTTAAGCTGTCCAAACGGAATCTCGAATTCAAACTCACCTGAAGGAATATACACAATCGATTCTGCCAGTGTTTTGTCAAGACGGAGTTTTAAAAACTCGCTGTTAGGCGCATGAATAAATATTCTGTCGCCTTCGTTATATTCATTTTCGTAGCAACAGTTTATTTTCTTGGCGGTAACAGAAAAAAGCTCATTCTTATTTTTATCAATTATACGCAATTCCATTATATTTCACCCATTTTATGCGCCGAAATTTCCGGTGCATCCTTCCTAATATATTTCTATAATTATACACCAAAATTTCCCGTTTTGCAAGCTCAGTCTTCGATTTTTGCCTTGCGCTCATTAATCTTTCTGAAAATTTCGGGAGCAAATTTCGGTTTGCGGTGATATGTATACAGTCCGTTGATTTCCTGCTCAACATCATAAAGCTGCGTATAGCAGAATCCAAACATTTTTTCGTTATCCAAAAGCGTATCGGTAAGTCCCTTGTATCTTTCAATAAACTCCTGCTCGGTTTTTGGCTCATTTCCGTAGCCCCAGCCCGTGCCGGTATTTTCTGCATCCCATCGCATTCCACCGTATTCACTGACAAAAAACGCTTCATCGTTATACGGCTGTCTGCCCTTTGTTGCAGGATTTTTCTCCAGGGAATATTCAAGCGTTTTGTACTTTGCAAAGTCATCATAGGTTTTTTTGAAGACTGTCGGATCCTGCTCATAATCGTGCACATCATATATATCAGTAATTACATGAAAATGTCCGCTTGTATCTATGCAAGGTCTTGTTTTGTCAAGCGCCTTTGTAGCCTTGTACACATCCTCAATAACCGCATCGCACTGCCGGTTTCCTCTTAAGTCCCATGTTTCATTGAATGGACACCATCCGATTATTGACGGGTGGTTAAAATCTCGCTCAACCGCTTCAATCCATTCCGGCAAAAACTGATGCAGTGCATCGACTTTAGTATGATTGAGCCCCCAGTTTCCATGTTCACCCCAGACCATATATCCCAATCGGTCGCAGTGATACAAAAATCTCGGTTCAAAAACCTTCTGGTGCAGTCTGGCGCCGTTAAATCCAAGTCCCATCGAAATCTTTATATCATTTATCAAATCCTCTTCGCACTTTGCGGTATAAATGCCGTCCGGATAAAAGCCCTGGTCAAGAACAAGGCGCTGGAATACTGATTTTCCGTTCAGCATAAATTTCATGCCGTCCATCCAGACATTTCTTAGTCCGAAATAGCTGTAAACCTTGTCTTCGCCATAAGTAAGCTCCAAGTCATAGAGTCCGCCCCGACCAAGTTCCCACAGGTGTGTTTCACTAAGCTTCATTGTAAGTACCACGCTGCTTCCGGTATATTCTGCCGAAGCCTCTCCGACTGTTTTTCCGTCAAAGGCAGCCTTTGCTTCCAGTGTCTCACAGCCTTCGCACTCTGCTTCTATCGTCAGGGTTGATTCCTTGTAGTTTGGGAAGTATTTTACTGATTTAATATGTCTTTTTGGTACAAATTCAATCCATACCGTCTGCCAGATACCTGTTGTTCTTGTATAGTCGCAGTCATATGAATGGTATCTGTCGCTCTGCTTGCCGGCAGGCTGATTTCCGCTGCGGTTATCGTCTTCCGCGTGCAGACAGATTTTATTTTTACCTGCAGTAAGGTACTTTGTTATATTGAAATAAAATGAAGTGTAGCCGCCGAAATGTGTTCCGACCTTTTTGTTGTTTACAAACAGAGTCGCTTTATAGTCGACAGCTCCGAAATGAATAAAAATATTGTTTTTTAGGCTTTCAGCAGAAACTTCTATCTCTTTTCTGTACCAAACTGAATTCATGAAGTCAACATTATGCACACCGGACAGCTTGCTTTCGGGACAAAACGGTACGATGATCTTGCCTGAAAGAGCATTTTCATAAATTTTTCTTTCCTCGCCGCTGTTTGATTTATCTATCTCAAATTCCCATTCGCCGTTAAGATTCTGCCAGTTTTTTCTCTCAAACTGCGGATTTGGGAATTCCTTTCTATAGATTTTTTCCATGTATTTTTTCCTTTCTAAAATAAAGTTGCCGGTACTATTCAAGATTCTGCACAGCCGAATATTTGTTTATCCACTTCATTCCGCAAACTGACGTGTCTTCTTCAGTTCCATCACAGAAAACAACTTTTACCGGTATTTCCTTCGCAGAATTTACGTGTACCTTTGATACCATGTTTTCATATGGCCGTACCGTCCACACGCCGTTTTCTACAACGCAAGTACAGTTAACAGCTGTAATTTTATCATTTTTTATGATTACATATGCAGAAGTCAGTGCAACTTCCTCAAGACACTTAAAATGCTCATGAACATCATTGTCACAGCATCCGCCCCGGTTATCAACCTTAAATGTACCCTTGTCGGTTTCAAGGTTCATTGAAAGATATGCTCCTACCGGATTATCATCCTTAACTGTATACCAACCGCTTATCATATCGACATACTGTTCTCCGATTACTGCACTGCGCTTCACTCCGTTGTGTGGCTTTGTCATATTTTCTACCCAGATATCGGTCTTTACGCACGGGTCGCAGATAAAAGCCCAGCGCAAATCATTGCTTTCAACATCAATAACCTGCATACACGCACTAAGCCCATCGAAGGTTCTTACAAGATATTCTTCCTTCCCGGTCAAAAGATATAGATAGTATGTTGCATAGGTTTTCCACGATGTCCAGCCGTGAGGGCTGTTAATCATATTTTCGCCGTACATAACATCATACTGTGCTTCCCAAAAACGCAGTGAACAGTCCTTTACGCGGCAATCCGGCACAATCATCTGCTCAAGACATCGGTGCTTGTTTATGAGGTATTCCGCAGCTTCGGTATATTTTTCCCGTTTTGCTGCATCATCAACAACCAGTGCGGTCATTCCAAGTTGAAGCGCCGCACACGAAATCATTCCGTCCTCAAAGGTTATTTCTCCCTCAGTATCTATATCGTCACGATTTTTAGCAAGGTCGTCCATTGCGCGCTTTACCGAGTCAAAATGCCGCTCGTATCTTTTCCTCCATTCTTCGGAGGTTTTGCCGAGATTTTTTTCAATCAAAGCCAATTCGAGAATTGATTTTGCAGGATAAACAACCGCGGTATAGTGAACACCTATGCTGTTTTTATCATGTCCGCTGAGCTCTTTATAATACGCACGGTATGAGCCGTCGGTATGCTGACTTTTCATCATCCAGTCGCCCAGCTTTGAAGCAAATTCTATATACTTCTTCTTTCCTGTTGCCTCATACGCGTCGCACAGCATACTTATCGCTGCGCCGGTATTATTGATTCTGCCAGGAGCGGTCAGAGGCCGAACCTCCTTTATGTCATACATTTTAGCAAGAATTTTATCAAACATATCCAAAAGCGGTATGTCATACTCGCTGTCCGGCATATATTTTGCAGCCAAAAAGGCCGAAAAAAATCCGTACCACGCTTCAAGATGCGTAGTGGCCTTCTGAGGCTTTAAAAGCGCCTGTTTTCTTGCAGTATCAAGATAATATGACCATTTTTTGCGCTTATAGACATAAATGGTCGAAATATAGTCAGCAATAAGCTCTATGCGGTAAACACCTTCCTTTTCAAATGCGCAGGTTATGTCGGTATTATCCGTTTCATATATTTTTTTGTTGTTCGGATCATAGACGCAAATTTTGTATTCTCTGCCGCACATAAGTTTAAGATGTGGTTTTTCGTTACCGAACAGGGTATAATTCTCTGCTTCAATAAACTCAATACCTGTAGTTTTGTGAATTTTTTCTTTTATTTTGTAAACGTCATCACACGGAACCAGGATAATTTCCCATGCTTTTTCCTCACCCGGCTCAAGACGTTCAAATCCTTGAGGATGGCGTGCCGGCTGCGGAAGCGTACTCAAAAGATCAAGCTCAGCTGTATATATTCTATGACCGTTGTGGTCTTCGTTTATTATGTTATAGTCCAGTTTCCATGATTTTATCGGTTTTTTTGACGCAACTGCAAGTATTTGTCCATCGGGACTCATAAAATATCCATAAAAATGCGTTTTTTCGCATCGCAAAAGCGTAGGAAACAGCTTTTTGTTCCACTCAGGATAAGTGTCCATGTATGTATCTATGCCAAGGCGAAGAAACAATCGTTCAGGCTTAAATATTTCCGCTCCGGTATTTTTTAGCAATATATTTATTCTTACATTTTCAGAGACGGCATATTTAATCTCTGCCTCGACCGCACCCATGCTTCCGCAAAATGTGTTTTCGTCCTTTTCTTCAAGAGCAAATTCCCTGTCTGTGCCGCCATCCTCAGCCCAAAGGCTAGGACCTCCATAGTTGTCTCTTCTAAACCCCACCGTTTCTTTTCCAAATTCAATTAACGAAAGATGCCCGTTTTTATCTGCAGTTATTTTAGCCATTTTTTACCTCCAGGCTTTATATTATAAAGAATTATATCACATAATACGCAAATGCGGCAGTATAAAAATACACTGCCCCATTTTTTTATTTTCTGTTATTATTAAAACATATGAAAATAGTTTTCATTATTCAGTTTATAAATTGCTTCCGCAAAATAGTAGTCACCATAAATAATAGGTATATGTCTGCCAACATCCGAATGATATCTTTCTGTCCCCATGTTTACCATGCTGTCTGTATCGCAGCTGTAGTCACAGAAATTTTTGTCAAGAGCTTTGAGCAAATTTAAGGCGGCCTCCAGATATGTATTCTTTTCAAATCCGCCTACAGCGTATGCAAGGTCAATAAGACCGCTTGCAGCCGCAGCACCTGCGGTACTGTCATAAATAACAGGTTCTTTCGGGCTTCTGAAATCGCATTTAGGCAGCCAGTCGTCACAAACGCAGCTTATAAAATAGTTTGCAACTCTTTTAGCGGTGTCAAGGTATTCCTGCTTTTTGGTATAATGCCAGCTGAGTGTAAAGCCATACAATGCCCATGCCTGACCTCGTGACCACGACGAACCTTTTGCATAGCCCTGACCGCGGTCCTCATCTATCACTTCTCCGCTTACCGGATCATAAATCACAATATGTTTTACGCTTCCGTCAGCTCTAACATGATTTTTCATGGTAGAGTCGGCGTGTGCCATTGCAATATATTTATACCTCGGGTCTTTTGTTTCTTCACTTGCCCAATACAATAACGGAAGATTCATCATGCAGTCAATAATTGTCCATCCGGTATGGTCTTCGTTGCCCCAGTTGTTCCACGCACGTATAAAATTACCTTTTACGTTGAATCGCGCTGCAATTACATCAGCTGCACGCAAAGTGCGCAATCGTGAATCATTATTTTTCGTAATTCGGAAATCCGCTCCGGAAGAAATGTGCCACATAAATCCAACATCATGGTGAAGCTCATCATATTTTTTGAAAGCGCAGTCCAGCTTTTTTTCCGCAATTCTGGCAGCGGACTTAAAATTTTCTCCGCCACTTGTAAGATACATAATCCACATGAGTCCCGGCCAAAATCCATTTGTCCACCAGGTTATATCGTCTGTGTGGTCATCAAAAACACCATTTTTTGAAGTATACGGGATTTTATCCCTGCTGCGTTTTTCAACAGCATTCATTTTATCAATTATCTTTTGCTCTGTGTCCTGTGACCACCTGCACATATTATTTTACCTCCCTGTAAACGTATGTTGTAACCGGTTCTGCCCAACGTTGTCTTGAAACTACATAATCCGCGTCATATCCCGCAGACATATAATCTTTTATGCTGCTCTCCGGCTGACTGTAAATGTTGACGTTGTGTATTACACCATCAGCTTTACCATATTCAATAAATATAAGTGTTCCAAGTTTTAAATTTCGGATATTTTCGAGTTTTCTGCCATCCGGTGTAAGATTCGGGACAATATTTGCATATCCGCCGTTATACGAGAACAAGCTTCCACATACATACTCAAGTTTGTTGTTGTGACTTGTTGAGCCTTTTATAACGCTGCTCTTCTTAATGGAATAGTCCTGCTCAATTCCTATTATTTCACCGTTGGTGTTTGTTTCATAGCGTATAATGTCTCCCGGTGACAATGTTGCTGCAATATCTCTTGCACTTTCAGTATTGGTACACAGGCTCTTGAACACACCATTTACCCAAAGTTCAAGCTTATACACGCTTTCGTCATCACTGTTTATGCTTTCGCTGATTTTCTGAATCACTGCACCAGGATTATCGATTGATACCGAGGTTACATTTGACGAAGATACGTAAAGTGTTGCCTTTGCAGTACCGTCAGCTGTCAAATCATATGCTGCAACCTTGTACCAGCTGTCGTTCGAATAATATCTATTATTAACAATTTTATACATATTATCGTTGCTTCGGCTCTTTGCGTCCGGAATAACAAAGTTATAGCTCATACCGGCGATATTGAAACGCGGAGAAAATGTGGAAGGTCCCGATTTATACATACAGTCTTCATTATAGAACAATGTAAGACTGTCTTTTTCATTCTCTTTTTTTGTAAATGCCGACACATCGGTTGCTTCCGAAACAGTATCTACGCAGTTAATTTTTCCTTCTTTATTTACTGCATACTTTATAAGACGCATGGTGTCAGCGGAATTCTCTATACTTTTAACACGAGACTTGATTTGATCCGAATCCTTTACGGTTGTCATATCAAACTTAACCCTGTCTGCCAGAGTAATTCGCTCAATTTTTGAGTCCTGCGTAAGCATTTTTAACGTGTAAGTGTCATCATCGTTATCATATACCTTGATCAGCCAAGCGTATTTAAGTTGAGATGCGTCCGGTTCGTAAACTACAACGTCGTTATTTAATCCTATATAGAATATGCCATTACTGCCGCTGCTCAAATTTTTGCAATACTTCTTTGCATATTCACTAAGGTTATATTCTTTGTCACCAATTTTAATTTTGTTGTCCGTTGTATCGATTTTGCTTGCCGTTCCTTCGATATAATAGTTGCAAACTTCGATTTTTACAGCCTTTTTGTCTGCTGAAACTATGCAGGCAACAAGACTGCTTTCCGACAAGTCATAGAATGATATTTCTTCCTTATAATTTTCCGCAACATCGTATATATTATAGCATACATCATCTGAAAGATCAATACATTCCGGTATATTTTTATCATAGATTTTCATACCTATGGTATCAAGCCTTGAAATATAGCAGTACGTTACGTTTTCAACCACAGCAACATCATATTTACCGTCACGGTCATTATCTATCAGCTTAACGCTTCCAGTTTCCGGCTCAAAATACTGCGCCATATCCGCGTCATACAGAGCCTTTCCGTTCCAGATGAATCCGTAATTGTTTTTCAGCTTATATTTACGAGTTTTTGAGTCTTTTCTATATGTCAGGGTATTATCCTTAAAGCTGTCAACATCCTGAGCATCGATTTCTATGACATCATTTTTGCTTTTCGACGCAAAAATCACCGTTTTGTCCTTTGTTTCCTTATCTTCGCTGTAGTATGCTTCTACATTATAGCCCAACATCTCCTGCATACCGTCCGCGAAATAGCGTTCGCCGTCAATAGATATCATTCCTTTGGGAGCATATGCTTCCTTGTTCCAAAGTCCGGAATTTTCATTTGAATCAACAATGCCTTTTACCGAATATACATTTCTGTATCTGCTGAGCAGATTTTCTTCTTTATTGATTTTCATGTTTCCCTTTGAATAGGTAGTATCCAAAAGATCCATGTTCATTACGTTATAGAGCAATACAGCTGTATTTTTGCTTGTCATTTCGCTGCTGCTCATTCCGGCATTTATTCTTTTTTCGCCCGCAATCCGCAGATATCCGTTCGGATATCCGCCTTCATTCTCCGCCATTTTTGAATATCCGGCAAGAGAAAGTGACATTTTGACAGCTTCGTTATAGGTTATTACATCATTCGGGTAAAATTTTATACCAGGTGCAATTATACCTAAAGTTTCCGCATAGTCTATACTTTTCGCCGCAAAGTTATTTCTTGCGACATCGGAGTAATTCGTTACATCGTTTCCCGAATT
Organism: Bacillota bacterium; assembly: GCA_029007725.1. Lineage (GTDB taxonomy): Bacteria > Bacillota > Clostridia > UBA1381 > UBA1381 > UBA1738. The sequence continues at coordinate 36,913 of JAQXIJ010000050.1, forward strand.
TTCCTGACCGATAAGTGACATCAGAGTATAGACAAACTGTGCTCTGGTAACTGGCTCATCTTCCTTTTCAGGCAAAGTATTATCCTCAACCAAAGCGCCTATCAATCCATATGTATCGGAAAAGTCGGAATATTTCACTTCACTGTCGGCGTAAGCAAAGGTCCCGCTGATTGATGTAATTGCTGCCGCTATTGCAAGCGATAACAATAAAAGTCTTTTTTTCATTTATAAACCGTCCCTTTCTGTACAAATGCATCAATGTGCAGCGGAATAGTCCGCCGCGTTCATCAAAAGCACTGCAATTTGTGCCCGAGTTGTATTTTCCTTAGGCATAAAATGATTTTTGTCCATACCGTTGATTATTCCGGCAGCTGCCATTATAGTAACAGCCTCCTGTGCGTATTCTGAACATTTGTCAATATCTGCAAATTTTTTCTCATTTTTCGGAAGAGTGCATCTGCTTTTTATAACTCTGTACAAAATAACCGCAGCGTCTTCACGGGTAATCAAGTTCTCCGGCTTAACCGTTCCGTCCTCATATCCGGCAACAACACCTGCCGAAACCGCCTTGGACATAACATGTGCATACCATGCACCGCTGTCGACATCGACAAATTGCATATCCTCGTTACCTGTTATATTAAAGGCATTTACTGTCATTGCAATAAATTCTGCACGCGTTACTGCATTTTCCGGCCTGTATGTATTGTCCGGATAACCAGAAACAATCTTCTTTTCATATAACTTCAAAATCGGTGCTTTTGCCCAGTGACCTTCAATATCCGCAAAAACTGTTGTACCGGAATTTTCGTTGTTTCCGTTTGTTGCAGATGATGTATATCCGCTGCCGGAGCCACCACCTGAGCTGCTTCCTGTGCTATTGTCTTTGCCGCTTTCCTGTTGTTTGTCATACAGCGTTTTTGCAATAGCTTCAAACCTCGTTTGTATATCGCTGAATAAACTGATAGATGATTTTTCATCAAACATCTGATGAAAAACCTTTTCCGGTGTATTTAGCTTTGAGTAATTGTTCGTATTCGGATTTATTATTTCAAATGCGTTTGAAACCTCATTTCCTGAATAGTCTGTACCCAAAATTGCGTTTTTAAGTTCCAGCCAGTCTTTAGCTGACTGAACAGCTGCCAAAACCGCGGTTTCGGCAAGTGTTTTTGCAACATCTGTCGCCGCATCTATTTTAGTTTTTGCAAAAAGTTGTGCAAACAGAGCTTTTGCACTGTCTGTCAAAGTTTCATATACCGCATAGCAATCATACATTACATTTCCGGATTTTGATGTTAATGCGCTTTGATATTTAAAAAGTGCTTTTTCTGTGTCGTCACCGTTTCTAATGTCGTACAAAGCTTTTTCTGTGAGCAATTCTTTTGCAAATGAGTCAGTGTCCTTAAATCCGCCGTTCGGCCTGCGAAATTTCAGCATATATGAGATTTCCGAAACCTCCGCCTCGGAAAGACCTATGTCTGCCGTTTCAAGCGCCGACTTTATTTCGTCAGCACTTGAAGCAGCGTTTATACTTTCAGTCAAATCACTCGTTGCTCTGCCGAGATACAGGAAAGAGTCGGAAGTGTTTGACGTTTTTGAGTAGGCAAAAACGCTATACATTCCGCTTTTCATCTGCTCCGGCAAAAGAATCCTGCTGCTGTAGCCACCGTTCATATCCGACAAAGTGATTTCGGTTACAGAAGGCGGATTTGTATCCGACACGTCGGAGATATTATCTCTTTCCGGCAGAACGTACAGCATAACTGCCTGTTCCGATGAAGTCCCGCACGTGCCTGTTACCGACAGTGCCTGTTCTTCATAGTTATATGACGCTGACGCCGTTATGTCTGCCTCGGCATAAGTTGTGTTTATTAAACCGGCTGCTGCCGATAAGCATACTAACATACTAATAAGCTTTTTCAAGATAATACCTCCTAAATTTTATGTCTGCTGAATATAAAACAATATTATTCTACTTCTATAGTCTGATGAACACCCTGCGGAATCATGTGCTCAAAGCTGTCCCAAATCATAGCCGTTGCTTTTACCGCATTCTCTTGAACTACAGCTTCAGCCTTGCACTCGCCGTCTTCTGTTGCTATGTTCGGGTAAACATTCAAGAGCGCTCCGCTTTCATTATATACTGCAATCATGATTACCGAACCGCTGTCAACTATTGCGGAAGCAGTAAGTTTTTCGCCAGGCTGCAGAGTGCTCTGTGAGAGCTCAATACGATTTTTTATGTCTTCCACTTCGTAGTATTTTACAATTTTTCCGTCTTTTGAAGTAATTGCAACTATATTTCCTGCCGTTACAATGCTTGCCGTTGTATCGAACGCTGAATCTTCATATACTTCAATCTCTGCATCGTTTGTTGCAGCAATTTTCTGCTTAAAATTGGTTGCTCTTAAAGTGCTATCTCCAAAATTAACAAATATTTTGTTTCCTTCTATTTTGTATTCCGTTGATGTTACATCAAATGATGCACTGTTGTCATATTCGCCTCTGTATGCTATGATATCATCAAATGCAACCTCCGAATTTACCTCTGTACCCTCTACCGGTGATACAAGGGTAAAGCATTTAAGACGATTTATGCTGTCATATCTTCCACCTACGAATGTATCATCCTGAGCTAATAAATCACCATTCATATAATATGTAACCTTATCAGTACCCGGTGTCATTGTAATGGCAAAATTATACCATTCTCCCGGCACCCATGTACCGTACTTTTTATCGTTTACATAAATATCTCCCTGTGCCCGAAGGTCAAACACTGAATACATGTTTGACTCGTCATCTTGTTTAGTACCGATGTTTGCCGCAGCTGTCGCTTGTCCCTCAACGCTTACAGACGGTGCTTTAATGCTTACTTCATATGTAAATGGAAATGCATAATTAAAGATATTGACTTTATCAGCGTTCATATCTATAAACGGGTCGGTAAACTGTTTCTCATCGCTTTCCTGTGCCTGATAACCGGTAGTTCTTATATAAAATGCCTTGTTGCCATCAGCTTTAGCTGAACCTGCTTCTTCTGCTGCGGTAGTGTTGATTGTTCCGTCTATACCGGAAATCCAGAATGAAGATGGAGCTGTATTTGCGTCAAGTTCTCCATTAAAATTTTGCTCGAAAAATTTTACTTGACCGTTGGGAATATTAGGAGTCTTTATTTTGGTCAAAAGCTCATCCTTTGTTCCTGTGGCAAAATATGTATTATCAATATCCCATGCAACCTTTGATGCATCGCTGTCATTTTTTCCCCAAATAAAGTAGTTAACAGCGTCAAGAGCTCCGGCAGTTGTCATTGCATATTGACCTACTTGTTTGCCGTTTATATATATCGTTATATTTTGATCGGTGTCAATCAACACATCAAGATGATACCACAATCCAAAAGCAACTGTTGCAAGCTGAGGCCATGACTTATTACCATCGGCATTAATATATTCATAGGTTATCGTCCCGTTATTATTAACATAAATAATATATGACGTTCCACCAACAACGAATTGAATACTTTTACCTACATATGAATCTTCATTGCAAAAATCAACCGAATACAGCTTGCTGACATTTTCTGAACCTGCAAAAATGCTATGCTTTATTTGTGCATTACTGCTAGCCGGACCGGAATAGGCCATTCTCAGAGCCTTGTCATCTGCAGGCTTTCCACCGATATCTCCTTCTACTTTTGTGTAGCAGGATGAATTGCCTATGTTAGTAAACTGCATGTCACCTGACATATTTTCAATGTTAGAAAAGTCCTGCGAATCATTTGAAAATTCGTTCCACCATGACATACCATCCAATACACTCAAGCTGATATTATCAAAACCCCACGGTGACAGTGTCCCGTTTTCACCAACAGCCTGTGATTTAATCTGAAACATCGGAATGTTTCCTATTGTTTTTGTTGTATATCCAATCGCAGTTTGCTTATTTCCTTTGTCATCAGTCAATACCGTAACAAAGGTTGTTGTCTGACCAATCATATACATTGTAACATTAACCCAGCCGCTTACATCGTATGTAAGTTTTGCTTCATTGTTACCATTTAATGTTACCGTTCCGTCTGACTTAAAACTCAGCAGATCAGTGTTCCAGTCTCCGCCAATTCCTGTTCTTAATCCTCGATTATACGCACCGCCGTTATTATAATCAAAAGAAAGCTTAACCGTATCGCTTGATGTTATATTTTCAATCAGAAATACAACATTGACCGCATCCCACGCCGTTTTATTCGTCGGCATAACTTCCAGATAATAGTCACCACTGCCTTCTGAACGCTCCTTGAATGCTGTTGTTGTTCCTTTTGTTTCAATAGATCCCGACTTCCAGCCTTGTACAATATCAGGTTGACTGTTGAAATCCTGATTCGCAAAATTTGCTATACCGCAATCGTTAAGGATTTATGCCTTAAGAAAATCGTCGGCTATGCCTTTTCAAGCCGCATTGATACCAACCTCACGGTTTCCGCTTTGGAAATGGCTGTAAACCGTCAAAAGCC
>JAQXIJ010000051.1 GCA_029007725.1 Bacillota bacterium
TACCTGCCCATATATCCGCCGCTTTACTGCCGAGTTTTTGTGAAAGTCTGTCCTTAAGCTCATTTGCTGCCTTGTTCGTAAAGGTTATCGCCATTACAGCACCCGCCTCGGGCGGAGAGCACGCCAAAAGCCGGGAGACATACTCGGAATAGTCCTCCTCTGGCTCTTTAAGGTATTGCTCGAGAAGAAGCATATCCGCAGGGGTGACCTGCTTTTCTTCTCCGTAATATGCGTTGCCGTATTTAATGGCAAATTCTATCTTATTGACAAGCACGGTTGTTTTTCCGCTGCCTGCGCCGGCAAGAATAAGCAGCGGTCCATGAGTTTTAAGAACAGCACGACGCTGCATTTCGTTTAAAGTGTCTAAATTAACCATATTTCCTCCAAAAAACTTCAATAACAACAGTATAACACATTCTTTGAAAAAATGCTATAAAAAACAGATTTTTATTTTGAAAGATAAACCATTTCTGCAATTTCTTTTGCAGTATACGAAGCCTTTTTTGCGGTTAATTTAATGGTGTAATTTCGATTGACGGAGGTGAAAAACTTGAAAAAATTATCAAAAAAATTATTATTATTATTGCCGGTGTTTGCATTTTTAACCGCATATATTACAATTCCGGCAAAAATGACAGTAGTGCAGGGAGATAAACTGGATTTCAGCTGGGGAATGACAGCGGGAGCAAGCACTGAGGATACAGGTGAGTTCAGCTGTACGGTAAAGCTTTTTAACTGTATACCGATAAAAAGCGTTGATGTTTCGGTAACTCCGAAATGCTATGTGATTCCCTCCGGAGAATCAATAGGCGTAAAACTGCATACCGACGGCGTTATGGTTGTCGGACTTGGCGAGGTGCAAAGCGGAAACGGCGCGGCAAAAGAGCCTGCAAAGGACGCAGGAATATGCGTCGGGGACAGGATTGTTGATGTAAATGGACAGAGCGTCATGAACGCTTCGGCTTTTGCGAGAGCTCTTAATGAAGCAAAGGGGTCAGCACGGATCGGGCTTATGCGCGGTGACAGCAGGATAGAGGTTAATCTTCATGCTGTTTATTCAAAGGAAAGCTATGGGTATAAGGCAGGAATATGGGTCAGGGATTCTACTGCGGGAATAGGTACGCTGACATTCTATAACCCCGAAAATTCAACGTTTGCTGCTTTGGGGCACGGAATATGCGACAGCGATACCAAGGAAATCATGACAGTAGGAGCAGGTTCTGTTAACTTGTGTAGGATAATAAATGTCAGGAAAGGCGAACACGGAAATCCGGGAGAGCTGATGGGAAATTTCAGCGATACAGTTATTGGCGAGATAAAGACCAACAGCCTGATAGGTATTTACGGGACAGCAGAGATTGTGCCTCAAAAGGAGTCTGTTGCGGTTGCGTCTAGATTTCAGATAAAAGAGGGAAACGCATTTGTGTTGTGTGATGTAGATGGAAACGGAGCAAAGACCTACGAAATCGAAATTACAAAAATTTCAAAATCTGCACAGATAAATAATAAAAGCTTTGTAATAAAGGTGACCGACCCTGTTTTGATTGAAAAAACTGGCGGAATAGTCCAGGGTATGAGTGGGGCACCTATAATACAAAACGGTATGCTTGCAGGAGCGGTTACGCATGTTTTTGTAAATGATCCGAAGCGTGGATACGGTATTTTCGCAGAAAATATGCTGGATGTTACAATGCAAATGAAATAATTTGCAAAAATTTATAAAAAACTCTTGCAATCTTTGGAAAAATATGGTACTATTGTGTTGTAAAGGAGGTATCTTGCACTTATTTTGAAAGTGAAACACAACTTAATATTTAAGTAGAGATACTTTTTTTCGTTATATTTAACGCACGAGGAGGATTATCTATGAATGAGAAGGTATCTGTACTTATTGCAGATGACAACAAAACTTTTGTGGAGGACTTGACAGAATACTTGCGTACACGTCCTGACATTGATGTTGCGGGAGCGGCATACGACGGGGAAGAAGCATATGGAATGATTTTTGAAACAAATCCAGATGTTGCTCTTATAGATATCATAATGCCGAAGCGTGATGGATTGAGTGTTCTGAAAAAGGTGTCGGACTCACATATGGCAAAGAAGCCGATCTGCATAGCATTGTCTGTTGCAAGCAGTGGGAAAATCATGGATGCCGCAGCCGACGCGGGCGCTGAGCATTTTTTGCTTAAACCACAGTCTAACGAGGCCATTTACGATACTATAAAAAGCTTTGCCATTAAGCCGAAACACACATGTCTGGAAATCTTGCCGAATGATGAAGCAAAGGCGGAATATGATTTAGAGTCAGTTGTTACCGAATTCATACACGAACTGGGAGTACCCGCACATATAAAGGGTTACCAGTACGTAAGAACCGCCATTATGATGGTGGTTCAAGATATGGAACTGCTGAATTATATTACAAAACAGCTTTATCCAGTCATCGCAAAAAAGTACGGCACTACATCGTCACGTGTAGAGCGTGCGATTAGGCATTCAATAGAAGTCGCTTGGAGCAGGGGACGCCCCGAAACCATGAACCAAATTTTTGGCTATACCATTGATACAGGAAAAGGAAAACCTACAAATTCCGAATTCATAGCGATGGTGGCCGACAGAATCCGATTACAGATCAAATGAGGACCCCAAGACTCATTTGTGAGCGTTAAAATATATACGACATACCGATAGGAAAAACGCTGATAAACTTATAGTTTGTCAGCGTTTTTTCGTTAAAAGTACGTTAAAAAGTTTTCGGAAATATTTTAAATCAGAAAAGATATAGATTACAACTGATATACTCAGCTCCAAATATATTCAGTCCAAATCGAACGCGAAGTTGCCATAATTGATACCGAAACAAAGGTAAAAATCTGCCCGGTATGCAGAACCATGTTCTTTTTCAGCCATGAGATGTCCGGCATACGACCATTAAATATGAGCGAAAATATATAAGGACAGACTACCGAAAGAATAAAAATTGCAAGAAAAATTATATAGCTTATGCGCCTTTTGTGCTTTATATGTACAGCAAAATCTGTATAGCAAAGAGCGATAACGATACTGAGGAGGGAACCTCCGAAGCCGCTTGTGTTCCAGAGTATTTTCCCGAAACCGTTGCTATAGTCGGCATCGGTTATAGATTTTGTAAAGAAGCCGAAAGAGATAAGGTCATATAATGTTCCTATAATAAGCGTTGTAGAAATTCCGATGCAAAGTACTCTTATAATCAAGACCTTGTCAATTCTCATTGACGACATCAGTACTATAGGAAAAACGGTCAGAAAAATGGTGTACAGAGCATACAAAAATATTGCCGCGTTCATGGTGCCGGAGTCAGCGGCAGAGCTAATAAACGGAAGCAGCTGTATACAAAAGAGCATAATCAAAGTTATCATTGAAAAAATACAAAAAACATCAATGGAAAGTCTTTTCATATCACTTGAAAACATAGTAAACCTCCGAAAACATCTTACAATTACAGGCTTTTTTATGTTGTTATTGCATAAATTCAGCTTCGGTAGTCTCATCGTCCGAATCCTGAATCTGCTCGGCAGCATTTTGATCCCAGATACATTCCATCCATGTCTGATCCGACAGAGATACGATGAATATTGCGGTGAACAGCAGTGCAAATGACAGTATATTTCCATAGTTGTTCACAATCCACAGAGATGATAAAATTTGCTTGCCTGCAATCAGATTGGAAAAGGCGGGGAACATGAGTTTTATTCCGAACAGTGACAGAATAAGCAAACGAACCTTTACACGGTCGTCATCAAAATTCTTGCCGATGTAAATTGATAAAACGGCGCTTATAATTGTGTATATCCATGAACCACAGCCATATGTATCCCATGTTAGTACACACGGCGGATACAGGTTATCGCTGTAAAACAAAAAATCCTCAATCTGCGATTTGCTGAAAAGTGCACCGGCCGAATGGTTGAAAACAAGAGGAAAAATCCATGCCAACGACAAAAGCTGAAAAATCCCGTATGCAATAAACGTGATTCTTGCCGCTTTAACTCTGCCGAATTCAATATGCCACGGCGCAATGAAAACCGCCGGGATAAGAAGTGATTCAATAATCCGAACAGCGCAGTAGCAAATATAGGAAAAACGCATATTTCCTAAAGCGCACATATCAATAAGATAATCAAGATGCTGCGTAAAATAAAATACGAACCCGATTAGTAAAGATAGGATTGCAAGGGATATGTAAGTCAGGCGCTTTGTATAAGTTGAGTCCATGTTTGTTCCTCCCAAAAATCAGACATACATCTGTAATATTGTACAATTTTATCATATTTTGTAGAAAAAATCAAGCAAATGTTAGTAAATGCTATTATTAAAACAGAGGTTTTTTTTTAAAACTATTTACTTTGCAACGAAAAAAGGTTATAATATGCTATATATTATGTTTAGTAGGTGAAATAATGCTTAACTTCAGAAGTATTCTTATAAATGTTCCGATTACGCTGATTGCGCTTACCGGACACGAACTGGCTCATGCATGGGTTTCGTCAAAGCAGGGTGACCCTACGCCGAAGATGGAGGGCAGGCTTACGCTTAATCCTTTGGCACATCTCGATTTGTACGGAACTATCCTGATGATTTTGACCGGATTCGGTTGGGCAAAGCCGGTTGCAGTAAATCCGATGTACTATAAAGACAGAAAAAAGGGAATGGCGTTAACTGCAATAGCAGGTCCAATTGCAAATTTAATAATGGCATTTCTGGGAATTCTGATTGCTGTACTCCTGCTTGTTGTCGGAAGCAATTTCGGTTGGTCTGCAAACGTTGTTTATTTTATAAAATATATTGCATATATTTTTGCATTCAGAAACCTTTGCTTTATGGTTTTCAATCTGATACCTATTCCACCGTTTGATGGCTCGCGCGTTCTGGGGCTTTTTGTTCCGAACAGAGTATACTACAATATGCTTCAGTATGAAAGATACAGTATGCTGATTATTATAGTGCTGTCGCTGACAGGGGCGTTCGATATAATAATTGGCAGCGGTGTAAACGTGTTCTATAATCTGATAGTTAAAACGGTTTCGGGAATTGTATCCCTCATAGTATAGGGTGAGCGAAAGATGGATACAATGCTATATAAGCTCGACACATTTGAGGGACCGCTCGATTTGCTTTTGCAACTTATTTCAAAAAATAAGGTTAGCATATACGATATTCCGATTGTGGAAATAACAGAGCAGTATCTTGAGGCAATTGAGGGAATTGAGGATTCGCAGCTTGACAATACAAGTGAATTTCTGGTAATGGCGGCGCAGCTTTTGTATATAAAATCAAAAATGCTTTTATCGAAAAATCAGGAGGAAGAGGAAGAAGATCCGCGCGATGACCTTGCACGGCGCCTTGAGGAGTACAAGCAATACAAGGAAGCCTCACAGGAGCTTAGAAAAAAGGAATTTTGGTCACGGTATATGTTCTTTAAAAACGAAGAAAAGATTGATTTTCCGCTGCCGGAGTATAACAAAAAGCATACGGTCGATGAGCTGACTAATGCGTTTAATAACATTCTGCAGCGAAAGATCCGCATGGAAAAACCGACTAAAAAAGCGTTTTCGGGAATTGTAGGAAGAGAAAAGGTTTCGGTCGGGGATATGGCGGAGCGTGTGCGCCGCATGATGCGCAGAAATAGCCGCCTTGAATTTAAAAGCATTTTCAGAAGTGAGGGTTCAAAGCCTGAAATGGTCGCGACATTTCTTGCCATACTTGAAATGATAAAAGAAAACAAAATTACAGCCGAGTATGATGAAGTAAAGGACGATTTTATCATAACTGAGCAGAAATAAACGAGGTAAACGATGGAAAAAGACAAAATTCCGTATGCAATAGAGGGCATATTGTTCGCGGCTGGAGAGCCGGTAAAAACGGCAAAGCTTGCAGCGGTGTTGGATATTGAAATTGCGGCAGTAGAAGAAGCCGTCAGGATTCTCAAATACGATTATGATACGCAGCACAGAGGGTTTATGCTGATTGATATAGACGACGGATATCAGATATGCTCGCGTCCTGAATATTATAATTACATACAACCAATTTTAGGTGAACAGAGACGTCAGGCACTTTCAAATGCCGCTATGGAGGCGCTTGCTATTATAGCATATAAACAGCCGATAACAAAAGGTCAGATTGAATATATCCGCGGCGTAAATTCCGACAGTGCGGTAAACAGGCTTTTGGAACGCGAGCTGATTGACGAGGCAGGACGTCTTGATGCTCCGGGCAGACCGATTTTGTATAAAACCACGCAGAACTTTCTACGCTGTTTCGGACTTAAAAAACCGGATGATTTGCCGGAACTTGATTTTTCAAATCTTAGTCCGGAATATGAACAGCTGGCTATTAAAATGGATGAAAAGCCGGAAATTGAAGGTCAACAGGAAATTTCGGCGGACGGCGGCGTTGCGGATGCCGGCACGCAGCCGGGTGATAAATAATGAAAGGAACAACAGCAATGATTTGGTGGATAATATTGGGTGTCTTGGCTGCTCTGATATTGATATTGCTGTTTGTGCCGATAAGACTTGATATAAACTATATTAAGGACGAGATGACGAACGAAGTTACGGTGTCTGTCCGGTATATGTGGCTGAAGCTGCAGCTTTATCCGAAAAAAAAGTGGAAAAAGTCCGCGGTACAAGAGGATAATTCAAAAGCGGAAAAATTGAACAAAAAACTGTATTTTGATGAACATAAAAATAGAATTGACGGCTATATGCGCGTTTTCAGAGAAATTAAAGCGGATACTGTTAAGATTTTGCGCTATCTTGCAGAGCATGCAATGGTATTTGAGCTGATAGACGTAAACATTGATTTCGGGTTTGAAAATGCCATGCATACGGGAATTTTTACAGGTGTGCTGAACGGTTTTGTATATTCTGTTCTCAGTGTGATACACAACTGCTCCAGGCTAAAAAAAATGGAGATTATGATTCAGCCGGAATTTTATAAGGTATGCTTCACTTCAAAGCTTCGGTGTATATTGCGTCTTAAAAACGTGCATATTATAATTATTGTTTTTAATGTACTTAAAATACTGAAAAAAATCAGAAAAACAGAAGGGAGAAAGTAATTATGTCGGAACATCCAATTCAGGGACTTATGGATACTGCTATGAGCAATATCAAATCTATGGTGGACGTAAATACCATAGTGGGCGATTCGGTAACAACTCCGGACGGAACTGTAATTATACCTATTTCAACGGTGAGCTTTGGCTTTGGTGCAGGAGGAAGCCAATTTGCGGCAAAAGGTGATGCGGTTACTCCGCAAAATCCCATGTTCGGGGGTGGCTGCGGCGGTGGTGCAAATGTAAAGCCCATAGCGTTTTTGGTTGTCGGAAACGGCAATGTAAGGCTTTTGCCTATAAGTGACAAAACAACGTCTGTAGATAAAATAATAGACATGGTTCCGGAGGTAATAGACAAGGTGAACAGCACATTTACCGACGCTGTGGAAAAATTCTGCAACAAAAAGAAGGATAAAAAACCCAAGCAGTCTGAAGAAAAAACGGACTTTGTAGACGTGGCGGAATAAACTGACACTGCACAAAATATAGTGTGCAGCAGCTGAAAAAGCCCGATTATTAAGATGGGACAAAAATGTGCATGGTACGTAAAACAAGTTCAGCCGCCGCAGAAGCGGCGGCTGCCCGTCTTTTGTCGGCTAAGTTTAACTTGTTGCATCTGCACATTTTTGCAGATTACTTATTTAAGGAGAACATACCGATGTCATACACACCAAGAGATAAAATCCTGATGAAGGTGCAAAAGCCGACGCGCTATACCGGTGGCGAGCTGAACTGCGTCATGAAAAATCCCGAAACTGTCGACTGCCGTTTCGGATTTTGCTTTCCGGACGTATATGAAATTGCAATGTCGCATCTGGGACTTAAAATACTTTACCATGATCTTAATGAGCGCAGCGATACATATTGCGAGCGCGTTTTTGCGCCGTGGCCGGATATGGAAGAGGAAATGCGAAAAAGGGATATGAAGCTGTTTGCATTGGAAACAGGTGACGAGGTTACGCGATTTGATATGCTTGGATTTACCCTGCAATATGAGCTTTGCTATTCAAACGTGGTTAATATGCTTGACCTTGCAGGGATTCCGGTGCTGGCAAAGGACAGAAAC
>JAQXIJ010000052.1 GCA_029007725.1 Bacillota bacterium
ATTACAGGCCCCTCATACAGGCTTAAGGATGTATATGAGGAGATTAATGAGAGGGACATTTGACATTAAAAGAATTGTACATTTTTATATTAAAACTTTTGTACATTTTAACATTGACATTTTCACACTCTCCGCAATCCAACATCATTCTACTGCTAACCGTTACTTTTCTGTAAACTATTGCAGGTTGCTATTGCAATTTGCGAATTTAAAAAATACATTTTTCTATATACATTAATATCTTGTGCGGTGCTAAAAAACTATGCTATTTTTATTATAACATAATGGATTATTTTTTTCTATTGTACATTTTTACCCTCTCTGCTAAAAACGATATGTATGTTGCTTTGATAAAAGATTTTTACATTTCACTATATTTTTTCAATTTCAACACCGGAATAATAGGTCTTTAGAATTTCTTTATAATTTTTTCCCTCTGAAGCAAGATAGTTTGCGCCGTACTGGCTCATGCCGACTCCGTGCCCAAAACCAGTCACATCAAAATGTACCTTGCTGTCCTTGATGTCAACATTCACGTTTGTCGAACGCAAATCATATATTTTGCGAAATTCTGTCCCCTTAATTTTCACGCCGCCGACCGAAATTGTCAATATTCCTCCGGCTTCGCTCCGTGCAATATCGCCTATAAGTTCCCTGTCAAATTTGACACCGTCTATATTATCTGCTGCAATTTTTTTAAATTCCTCAAGGCTCATTTCCTTTTCCGACTTATATTTAGGGGAGGTTTTGTCCCCCTCGCTTTCAACGCTCACCAGATACGGTGCATTTCCGCCCCACACATCCTTTGCATTTTCGGTATGCCCCGATGACGTGGAATGAAACACTGCAGATATGACCGTTCCGTTATATGTCAGAACCTCTCCCGACGTTTCATCTACCGCTTTTTCAATTTTTTTCCAGTTTACATTTGCGTCCTTTCCCCATAGCTTGCGCCGCTTTTCCTCGCTTATCCAAGCTTTGCAATGAGTCGGGTCAGTGCAAATATCCGCACCCTTGTGGCTCTCCGGCGTTCCAGATGCCTTGTATGCGCTGCGACGTGCCTCAAGATAGCTCCGCGCTGCGACCGCTTGCGCCTTAAGCGCCTCTGACTCAAAGTTCGCCGGCATTTCCGCCGCCACAACCTCCTTTAAATATTGGTTTTCGTTCATTTCGGTAACCTTGTCCTCGGAATGAACATAAACCGATACCGTCTTTTCTTTTTCGTCCTCAGGAGGCTTGTACCTTCCATATTTAATATATATTCCTGCCGGAATTGCCACTGTAAGCAGCAGAACCGCCAGTGCAATCATCAAAATTTTTTTCATATAAAAAATCACCCAATTAACTATATGTCATACGGGTGATTTTTATAACCTATATTCGTTTTGCAAGCTTTTCTGTGTTTTCTCTGCGGAATTCCTCAAATCTGTCCTCTTCGATAGCCTGTCTTATGCGAGCCACAAGCTCATTGTAAAAATACAGATTGTGCATTACGGCAAAACGCATTCCGAGAAGCTCCTTTGCCTTGAAAAGGTGGCGTATATATGCTCGCGAATATCTTCGGCAGACGGGACATCCGCATTCCTCATCAATCGGGCGTATATCTCGCTCATAGCACTGATTCAAAAGATTCATAGTCCCGTGCCATGTAAAAATGAAGGCATGGCGTGCATTTCTTGACGGCATAACGCAGTCAAAGAAATCAATTCCTCTCGCAACACCCTCAATAATGTTTGACGGTGTTCCGACGCCCATCAGATATCTCGGTCTATCCTGTGGCGCGTGTGGCAAAACCACGTCAAGAATATGATACATTTCCTTGTTACTCTCGCCTACAGCAAGACCGCCTATCGCATATCCCGGAAGATCGAGTTTTGCTATTTCTTTCATGTGCCAAATACGCAGATCGTCAAAAATTCCACCCTGATTTATACCGAACAACAGCTGCTTTTTATTTATGGTGGTATCCAATGCGTTAAGCCTTGCAATTTCTGCCTTACAGCGTTGCAACCAGCGGTATGTGCGCTCACAGGATTTTTTTACATAATCGTACGGTGCTGGGTTTTCGACACATTCATCAAAAGCCATCGCGATGGTAGAAGCAAGGTTAGACTGGATCTGCATACTCTCCTCCGGTCCCATAAAAATCCGTCTGCCATCTATATGAGAATTAAATTGTACACCTTCTTCGGTAATTTTTCTCAGTTTAGCAAGTGAAAAGACCTGAAATCCGCCGCTGTCGGTCAAAATCGGTCTATCCCAGTTCATAAACTTGTGCAGACCTCCAAGGTCATGAATCACTTTATCTCCCGGACGCAAATGCAGATGATATGTGTTCGAAAGCTCTATCTGACAGCCGATATTCCGCAAATCTTCTGACGAAAGTCCGCCCTTTATCGCAGCCAGTGTGCCAACATTCTGAAAAACCGGCGTCTGAACCGTTCCGTGAACTGTGATAAACTCTCCGCGGCGCGCAAGACCATTTGTGTGCAGTATTTTAAACATAAATTTCTCCTAACGTATAAACATAGCGTCACCGAAGCTGAAAAAACGGTACTTTTCTTTCACTGCTTCATTATACGCATGCAGAATATTTTCTCTGCCGGCAAGCGCACTGACAAGCATAATCAGTGTCGATTCCGGCAGATGAAAATTAGTTATCAATGCGTCTATAACATGAAATTTCTTGCCCGGATATATAAAAATATCCGTCCAACCGGTAGATTCAGAAAGCTGAGGACCGTTCATTCCCACGGTTTCGAGCGTTCTTGTGGCGGTAGTGCCTACGGCAATGACTCGTCCGCCGTTTTTCTTGGTTTCGTTTATTAAATCAGCCGTAGCCTGAGGCAAAATATAAAATTCAGAATGCATTTTGTGCTCCAAAATATCGTCCGCCTTGACCGGTCTGAAAGTTCCTAGTCCGACATGCAGTGTAACATAACCAATATTTATGCCCTTTTGCTTTATTTTTTCGAGCAGTTCTTTGGTAAAGTGCAGACCTGCGGTAGGCGCAGCGGCAGATCCTGAATATTTTGCATAAACAGTCTGATATCTGTCCTTATCTTCAAGCTTTTTCTTTATATAATGCGGAAGCGGCATTTCACCAAGCCTGTCAAGAACCTCTTCAAAGACTCCATCATAGTAAAACTTCACTATTCGATTTCCATCGTTTACTATCTCCTTAATTTCCGCCGTAAGCTCTCCGTTTCCGAACACGAACCGCGCACCCGGCTTTGCTTTTTTGCCCGGCTTTAAAATAACCTCCCACTCGTCAAGCTTATGCTTGTGCAAAAGCAGAAATTCAATATTTCCGCCGGTTCCCTCTTTCTGTCCGTAAAGACGTGCCGGAATAACCTTTGTATCGTTGAGTATCAGACAGTCGCCCGGGTTGAGCTCATCTGTTATATCATAAAAATGCTTATGCTCAATTTTACCCGTAACCTTATCAAGACACATCAGCCTAGATGAGCTTCTGTCTGCAAGCGGTTCCTGCGCAATAAGTTCCTCGGGTAAATCGTAATAAAAATCTTGTCTTTTCATTTTAATCTCCATTACGCCGACATCGGCGGCTTTATTTTTAACACGAAAAACAAGCAAGCACGCCTCTCTGTTCGGAGTAATGCGCACCGCTCATTTTCGCACTTATTTCCTTTGTAATAATTACGGCAGCTGTATTTTTGAATATATATCTATAATTGCGTATGCAATTCCTGCAGCAAGCTTATCCTGATATGCCGAATCTGTTATATTTTTAAGATCCTCCGGATTATTTATAAATCCTATCTCAATCAGATTAGCCGGCATTGTACATGTTCTTGTAACAACATGATTGGCCGTCTTGACACCGCGCGATTTTGCGCTGGTAAAACTTACGATGTCCTTCAGCACTTCTTCTGCCATCTCCTTGCTCGTAACGCCGTAATCATCGCCGTTATTCATCGTGCTGTAATAAACCTCAATTCCGCTTGCCTTTGTTTCCGCGTCAGAAGTAGAATTTACATGAATACTCATAAATATGCATGCGCCGTTATTATTTGCAATGTCCGCACGCTCTGTCAGTTCCGGATATGTATCGCCGTCACGCGTCATTATAACGCTTATGCCGTTCGCCTCAAGATTTGTCTTTACCTTTTGCGTAACCGACAGTGCAATAGTTTTTTCATTTATCGTTTTTCCGCCCTTTTCTGTATGGCATCCTGGGTCGCTTCCACCATGACCTGCATCAAGAACTACGATTTTTTTCCCGTTGTTCGGCTTTGCGGTAGGCTTTGCCGTTGCCGACGGTGTAGGCACAGGTGTCGAAAGACTGTCGCCCGTGCTTATGGAAAATACAACAGATTTTTTGTCATCGGACAACGACACGCTGTACTTTTGCATATTTTCGGTATCTATGGCAATCCTCGTATAGCCACTGTTGTGTCCCAGCCGCACCGACTTGACAGCTCCGGCATTGACCTCGGTTTTGTTGGATGCGGTATATTTTGCATTCGGCACATCTACATACAAAACATTTGATGATGTGACGTTTGCCGATGAAATTCTATCTATTTCTTTATTGGCGCTAACCCGAACCGTGACTGTGTTGCCGTTTTGAGAATACGCGATCTTGCTCAGCTTTACACCGGAATTTACCGCGCCGGCGCTGTGATTATTATCATAAATGCTTATCATTGCGTTCTTTTCGTCAAAATCCACATTCAGCCCCACGCTTTCCGATATGAATCTTGCAGGAACCATAGTTTTTGCCGAATCACCCTTTTTAGCGATAAGTTTAGGCGAAACGTTGTCCGGAATGTTTTTTGTCACTCCGTTCACCTTAGCCTTTGGCGAATCTATCTGAAGCTCAACCGTGGTATTTCCCAACTTCACGCTTATTTTACCTAAATCGTAATCAACCTTTGCTCCCAGTGTCTCAAAAACCTCTCTGACCGGAACAACTGCCCGGTCGTTGAAAATAATTGGTTCAAGCGGCAGGTCATCAAGCTGCACTCCGTTCACGCACAGCGAATATATCGTCCCGCTGTAATTTTGAACTTTTCCGTCATATTCCAGAACCATAGCCGCCTGGGCGGCAGTATTGAACAGAAGACAGAACAGAACCATAATAGTTACTGCTATCTTTTTCATTTTAAAATCCTCCCATATATATCCCCCAAACATATCAACATAGCTCATTCGGGCATAGGTACATTAAAATGCCTATATCCCTCCTGAGTGACCACTCTTCCTCGAGGTGTTCTCGAAATGTAGCCCAGCTGCAAAAGATAAGGCTCATAAACATCTTCGATAGTGTTCGGTTCTTCGCCTATCGTTGCCGCAAGTGTATCGAGCCCCACCGGACCTCCCCCAAAATTTTTAATCATAGCCATTATCATCTTGTTATCGATGACATCAAGCCCCTTGTCGTCAATTTCCATCATGGCAAGTGATTCCGCCGCCACTCTGCGCGTTATTTTTCCATCATATTTTACCTGCGCAAAATCCCGCACGCGCTTTAAAAGGCGGTTGGCAATTCGCGGTGTTCCACGTGAGCGGCTTGCTATTTCAACAGCGCCCTCGCTGTCAATTTCCACATTCAAAAGATTTGCAGATCGTTTGACGATTTTTACAAGCTCCTCCGGAGTATATAGCTCAAGCCGCGCAATAACCCCAAATCGGTCGCGCAGAGG
Organism: Bacillota bacterium; assembly: GCA_029007725.1. Lineage (GTDB taxonomy): Bacteria > Bacillota > Clostridia > UBA1381 > UBA1381 > UBA1738. Next base: position 5,670 of record JAQXIJ010000052.1, read on the forward strand.
TGCTGTCAAAAGTCCGGCGCGCGTTGTTGCGCCAATCAGTGTGAATTTTGGCAGATCAAGCCGTATAGATTTAGCCGACGGACCTTTTCCTATTATAATATCAAGCGCAAAATCCTCCATTGCCGGATATAGAATTTCCTCCACTGTGCGAGACATTCTGTGAATTTCGTCAATAAACAGAATATCATTCTGTGACAAGTTTGTGAGTATCGCCGCCAAATCGCCCGCTTTTTCAATCGCAGGTCCGCTTGTTATGCGGATATTTACACCCATTTCGTTTGAAATGATTCCGGCAAGTGTTGTTTTACCAAGTCCCGGAGGTCCGTAAAGCAAAACATGGTCAAGCGGTTCACGCCTGTCCTTCGCTGCGCTTATATAAATGCTCAGGTTTTGCTTAACTTTTTCCTGACCTATGTAATCCGCAAGAGTATGCGGACGCAGGCCAACCTCAATATCTGCGTCCTCATCGATATAATCACTTGTAATTATTCTTTCGTTATCGTCAAATATCATATAATTACCTCATAAGATTTTTAAGCGCACGTTTTACGATTTCCTCTGTTTCAAGTGTCGGATCAACTCCACCGACGGCTGATGCTGCGTCTTTCTGTGCATAGCCCAAAACCATAAGCGCGCTTACTGCTTCGCCCCTGTTGTCGGTAAAATCAGTGCTTTCCTCCACTTCTGGCGGAATCATATCTTCGTTTTTAAGCTTGTCCTTCAGCTCCAGAATCACCCTTTGAGCAAGTTTCGGGCCCACTCCCTGCGCCTTTGTTATCGTTTTTGTATCGCTTGTTATGACAGCCAGTGCAAACTTTTCAGGTGTTGTAACCGAAAGTATTGCAAGCGCAGCCTTAGGGCCAACCCCAGAAACGGAAATCAAATGCAAAAACATCGAAAGCTCTTCATTTGTCGCAAAGCCGAACAAATCCTGCGTATCTTCTCTTACATATAAATAAGTATAAATTGTAACCTTGCCTTCTCTCAAAGTCTCCATCGTCGATGCCGAAGTAAAAATTTTATATCCTATTCCATTATTGTCGACTATGATGTAATTATCCTTTTTCAGCACAAGCTCTCCTTTTATATAGCAGTACATCTGTTTTCCTTTCCGTTTTGCACAATATTTTCATTTTATCAGGCTACCTTATAATTATACCACACCTTGTCAACTACTTTGTTTACGATTGCATTACATCTGTGTAACGGAGTTTACAGACGGTTCTCGCCCAGTTCGTCATTCATTTTTGAAGAATGTGCATGACATATTGCAACCGCAAGCGCGTCGGCGGCATCGTCCGGTTTTGGGATGGCATTAAGATTAAGCAACAGCTTTACCATCTGCTGAATCTGACCCTTTTCCGCTCTGCCGTAGCCTGTCACTGCTTGCTTGATCTGAAGCGGTGTATATTCATAAATCGGTATATCCATCGCCGCGGTTTCCGCAACCAAAACACCTCTTGCCTGTGCCACCGCAATGGCGGTTTTTGCATTGTTGTTAAAAAACAGCTCCTCTATAGCAACTGCATTCGGTTTATATTTATGCAAGTATTCATCTATCTCTTCGCGTATTTTTTTAAGCCGCAAACTCGTTATCATCGAGGCGTGTGTGGTGATGGCATTATACTCTATTGTCCGGAATTTATTTCCTTTGTATTCAAGCACTCCGATGCCTACTATGGCATATCCCGGGTCAATTCCTAAAATAATCACAAAAAAATCCTCCTGTTTTTATGAACATTTATAACATTTTACTATTGCATAATTATAAATAAAAATGTATAATAATACTAAAGTTGATTATTACATATATTTTATAACAAATTAGGAGGAATTTCAATATGGCTAAAGAAAAAGTTGTTCTTGCTTACTCAGGCGGACTTGATACATCAATCATCATTCCATGGCTTAAGGAGAATTATGACTATGACGTTATCGCAGTATGTGGAGATGTCGGTCAGGGAAAAGAAACCGAAGGACTTGAGGAGCGTGCAAAAAAAGCAGGTGCTTCAAAACTTTACATTGCAGACCTCAAGGCTGAGTATGTAAAGGACTACATCTGGCCTGTAATAAAGTCGGGTGCGGAATATGAGGGCAAGTATCTTTTGGGAACATCCCATGCACGTCCGATCATCGCAAAGAAACTCGTTGAGATAGCCGAAAAAGAGAGTGCAACGGCAATCTGCCACGGCTGTACGGGCAAAGGCAACGACCAGGTTCGTTTTGAACTTGCAATAAAGGCTCTTAATCCAAAACTTAAGGTAATAGCACCGTGGCGTATCTGGGATATAAAATCACGTGAGGACGCGGTTGACTATGCAAATGCTCACGGCATAGAAATTCCGGTAACCAAAAAAGAACTTTATTCACGTGACCGTAATGTATGGCACATCAGCCACGAGGGCATGGATCTTGAAGACCCTGCAAACGAACCACAGCTTGACAACCTCTTAAAGCTTGGTGTTTCACCGGAAAAAGCACCGGATACCGCAAAGTATGTTACAATTTCCTTTGAAAAAGGCGAAGCTGTCGCGCTTGACGGTAAAAAAATGGAGCCGCTTCCGCTTTTGCAGGAGCTTAACAAAATCGGCGGAGCATATGGTATCGGCATCGCAGATATTGTGGAAGACCGTCTTGTAGGAATGAAGTCACGCGGCGTTTATGAGACTCCCGGCGGAACAATCCTTTACGCTGCAATCAAAGAACTTGAATATCTATGCCTTGACCGTGACACACAAAGTTTTAAGCGTCAGTCCGCAATCAAATTTTCCGAGCTTGTATATGACGGAAAATGGTTTACACCTCTTCGCGAGGCAATGAGTGCAATGTTCGACGTTATGGACGAAACGGTTACCGGAGATGTTAAGCTTAAGCTTTACAAAGGCAATATCTATCCGGCTGGTGCTACAAGCCCATACTCGCTTTACAATGAGGATATTGCATCTTTCGGTGACTCACACGAGCTCTATTCACACAAGGATGCGGAAGGCTTTATCAATCTGTTCGGTCTGCCGCTTAAGGTTCGTGCAATGATGATGGACAAAAACGGAGAAAACAAATATAAAAAATAAATTTCATATAATAAAAAGGCGATAATCTATCGCCTTTTTATTAAAGGAGTGCTAATATGGAAAAACTTTGGGGCGGTCGCTTCCAGAAAAACACAGACAAAAAAGTTGACGACTTTAACTCGTCCATACGTTTTGACAAAAGAATGTACAAGCAGGATATACGGGGCAGTATCGCCCATGCCTCCATGCTCGGGAAACAGGGAATTATTCCGTGGGAGGATTCTGAAAAAATAATTTCGGGTCTTAAGGAGATTCTATGTGATATAGAAAACGGCAAAGTGGAATTTCTTATTGATGCCGAAGATATACACATGAACATAGAAAAGCTTTTGACCGATAAAATCGGTGAAAGCGGCAAGCGTCTGCATACCGGCAGAAGCCGCAACGACCAGGTTGCGCTCGATTTGCGTATGTATCTACTGGATGAAATCGACGAAATTTCGGAAATGCTTAAATCAACACTTTCGACGCTTGTTTCCATTGCAGAAAAGCATACTGACACGATTATGCCGGGCTACACCCATCTGCAAAAGGCGCAGCCGATAACCTTTGCGCATCACCTCATGGCATATTTCGAGATGTTCAAACGTGATTTTGACCGTCTGAGCGACTGCAAAAAGCGCACCGACGTTATGCCGCTCGGCTCAGGTGCTCTCGCCGGCACGACATATCCGCTCGACCGCGAATATGTTTGCCGTGAACTAGGTTTCAGCGCGGTTTCAATGAATTCGCTTGACGGCGTTTCTGACCGTGACTTTGCAATAGAGCTCGCAAGCTGTCTTTCAATAATAATGATGCATCTGTCACGCTTTTGCGAAGAGCTGATTCTCTGGTCAAGCCACGAATTTTCTTTTGTTGAAATGGACGATGCATATTCTACAGGTTCATCAATCATGCCACAGAAAAAAAATCCCGATGTTGCCGAACTTATCCGCGGCAAAACCGGCCGCGTATACGGTCATCTCATGGGACTGCTTACAACGATGAAAGGAATCCCGCTTGCATACAATAAGGATATGCAGGAGGACAAAGAGCCGATTTTTGACGCAGTTGATACGGTAAAGCTTTGTCTTCCAGTATTTTGCAATATGCTGCTTACTATGACAGTCAAAAAGGATAATATGTTACATGGTGCAAAGGGCGGCTTTACAAATGCAACCGATGCAGCGGATTATCTTGTTAAAAAAGGAATGCCGTTTCGCGATGCTCATACGATTGTTGGAAAGCTGGTATTTTATGCAATCAGTAAGGATAAGACTCTCGACGACCTAACATTAGCGGAATTCAAGGAATTTTCCTCATTAATTGAAGACGATATATATGATGCAATCAGTATGACCAGCTGTGTAAACGGTAGAAATATCATCGGCGGTCCGGCGAAGGACACGGTTCTCGCCGCAATTGCAAAAGCAAAATTGTATATTGAATCGCTTTAAAATATATGTGAACATATCCTATGTTAAACCGGCGGTTTGCACTGCCCACTATAGTGGGTTGCCATAGGCTTAAACCGCTATAACAGAACAGATACCAACAGACAGCCGCATGAAGCGGCTGTCTGTTGGTATCATGTATCGATACAATATCCTTACGCTAAAATTTTTCCACATGAGCTGGTCGTGGAATTTATTTACACAATTAAAAGCACAAAAACTGCCCATTTTTTGAGCAGGCTTCCAAACAAAGTTTATTGTTTTGTCATTGTTACGATTTTCATTCTATTTAACATCTGCACCGAGTTTTCCTATACAAAGATTATCGACAGATATGTGCAGTCATTTTCTATAAATAATGGGGAATCTATTTCTATCGTTTCACCGCTCACTGTTGCTAAGTTCTATCCGATTATACGCGAAATGTCAATATTTGCGTGAGAAATCTGAACTGTTTCCATATCGCCAATCCAATCAACATATGCTCAAAGTGCTTATGAGATAAAGTGAATCGTGAACATTTTTTATTTGTTTACAATCTTAGTTGCAACATCGTTTGAAGCGGTTGTTCTGTCAAAGCTTTTGTACTCGCCATCATTTATCATATACTGCTTAAAACGTTCTTTTAGTAATTATTAAAGCTGATTTTAACATTTTGTCGGTTGTTTCAGCCACGCCTCCGTTGTTTATTTTTACTCTTACGTGATAGTACGGAATATCGCTTAATACCTTGGTATCATCAACATAAAGCGCCATACTATTATTAGTGTATGTTTATATATCATTGTCGTCAATTTCAATATGTGTGTCTGCCGCTTACTCCTTTGGGCTGCTGCATTCACTTATAAATTGTCGGATTTTTCTCGTAATAATCTACGGAACTTTTGTTTTTTCCCCCTGGAAATTTCTATACCATTTTTAGTATGCAAAGAGAACCGTGCTTTAACTCATCCACAACGTATCTGTTATAAATTCTAGAAATACATACAAAGCCACAGTGGCACGTGTAAATACCCATTTAAACATAATATTGAATCTGCTTCTGCTGCACAGTGCAACTGTAATGTTTTTGACAGCTTTTATTTATAATGAATTTTTTATTCTGCAGCTATATTTTACTGCATTCAAAATTTCGTCTTCTGTTACCGTGTCTGGCTCTTCTATTGTCAGACTATAGTTTCTTGTTCCGGTTGCAATGTCTTTTTCTGCCGCAACATCAACAACGCTTATACCCATATCTCTGAATTTATTAATTATAACGTTTTGATAATCCGGCACATCCACTTCATCAATAAGCACCGTCTTAAGCGCAGGCGTTTTTAACCATCTGAAATTTCTGTGAAAAAGAATTTGTGCCGCAACAACAATAAACATGGTCAATATGCCGAGAACATACATTCCGGCGCCGATTGCCATGCCTATTCCGGATGTTGCCCAAATTCCTGCGGCAGTTGTCAGCCCTGTTATTGAATTTTTGTGCACAAAAATCATTCCGGCGCCCAAAAATCCTATGCCGCTTACAACCTGTGCAGCGATCCGTGCGCCGTCCGCACCCCTCATTCCGAATTCACCGGCAGAGGTATCCGAAAATCCGTATTTCGAAATTATCATCATAAGCGCCGCTCCCACAGCAACAATGCAATGTGTTCTCACGCCTGCACTCTTTGAGCGGTTTGACCGTTCAATACCGATTATTGTTCCGCATACTCCGGCTAATATAATACGCATTGCAAGCATAAGTTGAAAAATCTGAAAATTATCCTTCATCGTATCCTCCTCCTTAATTTAATCAAAAATGCGGTTGAACCTAAAATTTTTAATCTCCGCATAAAAAACTGTTTCTAAATTAATAAATGTAATTATACATTTTTTATAGTGTAAAGTCAATACACTATAAAAGTTTTTCTCGATGTAATAGACGTATATTTTTCCATGTCAGGTGTTATTCAGCTGCAAGAATCTTCTGCCGCCGGCAAACATAAGCAGTCAACCATTGAAACAAGATTTACCCGGATTTATGCGTGTCCGACAAAAACTTTCCATTTTGCCGCTGAGAATTTGTTTTATTTTCTCAATATTCATTCCATCTTACTTTACTGACTGCATTTTATGCAGATTTACAAGCGGCTTGGTGCTGTACATTCGATACAGATTCAACCCACCGACAAATTATGTCTTTAGCAATCCCATCTCATCATAATATCGAAATGTTTTTCAAAATCATACAATAACTGAAAAATCGTCCTGCGTCAATACACATTAAATGGTTAATGCCAGTGTGCACAGTGTACGGACTTTCTTTTTTATTTCCCGGAATTTAATTCAAAAGTGTAAGGCAGTCGTAGTTTTTACGTCGGAATTACCCCCCGCGTTAACTCTGCCTGTGTCAAATATAACACTCCTTTTGGTTGTATAATAATTATCATGATAATTGCGCTCAGAAACCGACTCCAAGGTTTCTTTAACGGTTTATGCCGTCATGATTCCGCGGTTTGTGTAGCAGCTTCTTCCAACTGTTTATATCTGCGCTTTGACTGCTCTGAACATATTCCATAACGCTATCCCTGTCTGAGATAGAATTATTGACCACCTTTTCTTTTCATCCGTTAAATACATCTCATTCTTTATGTACGCCTCAACAACGAAATTTTTATCAGCACTTTAAATTGACAGATGATGCATTTCGGCGAATTAATGCTTTTCCAACATGTATGCAGTCTTGGGAACATTTTTACATATATCAAGCGGCACATAAACAGCCTCCAAATGCGGTCAACACGAACTTTCATTTTATTATACATTTTGTATAATATCTTGGATTTTGTTAATTGAAAAATATCCTGTCTGCTGATATACTTTATTTAAAGAATATTGGGAGGAGTTTTATCTGTGAAATATTTATACAAAAAACCTAAAGCAATTACAATGTGGGATTTTTCTTGGCTTGAAAGACGCTGGCCAGGTGCAGGCTTCGAAGACTGGGATTATGTCGTAAGCGAGCTCGTCAAAAGGGGGTATGACGCGGTCAGAATTGACGCATATCCGCACCTTTTGTCCAAAGACCCTGAGGGTGTCTGGACTTTGAAACCGGAATGGAATCAGCAGGACTGGGGTGCCCCGGCTCTTACAAAGGTATCCGATATACGTGGAAATCTTACTAAGTTTATGCGCATATGCCAAAAGTATGATGTTGCGGTCGGCTTGTCCGCATGGTTTCGCGAGGATATAAACAACGTCAGAATGGAAATAAAGACGCCTCAGGACTTGGCAAACGCATGGCTCAGCGTGCTTGACGCCATACGAGAGGCAGGTCTTGAGGACACGGTTTTATATGTTGATGTAGCAAACGAATATCCGGCATGGTGTCCGTTCATATATAACGATTCAGAATACAGAGCCGCTCACATTGACGGCAACAACGATGAATGGATTATACGCACCGACTCTATTTCAAAGAGATGGGCAAAAGAAACTCTCGACATACTGCGCAGCGCATATCCGCAGTATGACTACACCTTTTCGCAGGCAGATTACT
>JAQXIJ010000053.1 GCA_029007725.1 Bacillota bacterium
AATTTTAAACCCCTCGAAATCGACGGGTTTAAAATATTTTTCGCAGTCAGTTTATACAATTCTTTTACATAGTAATTGATGTAACCTTAAAAATATGATATAATGGTAATACTCGCCTCAATCTAATCAGGCACTACATCCAAGGAGAAAAAACTATGACGAGAATTACCATAAGGCAGCAAAAAGACTTGTATTAAAGAAAAATAAAATATCGAATAATTTTATAAAAAATTGCACATTCACTACGGGCTTATTATGTCCGTTAGGTGAATGTGCTTTTTATTTTGCAAGAGAACCGCCCCCGATGTTTTGAAAAAAATTTTTCAAAATGTGCATAAATCGAAAATTTCAAGTGTGTCTTAAATGAAAAGAAATCCACAACATTTTCGTTGAACGCAAAAGGGGGTAAATATATGAACCTTGCTGATAGAGAAAGGATTGAAGCTCAGCTTGTTGCCTTCTGTTTACGTGTCATTGAGAACGAAGCTCGAAATATTCATCGTGAACTCAATTTAAGACAGAAAAGACACAAGTCGTTTTCAGACCTTACAGAATCAGAAATGAACCAACTATCCACGACTGATACATACTTCTTGGAAGACCAAACTTTTTGGATTACTACAAGCGATAATGAAATGATAAAAGTAGTCGTTGTCAATTCTGATTTATATAGTGCAATGAAGCGACTTCCACAGGACAAGCTCGACATTATTCTTCATTCATATTTTCTAAAGAAAACAGACCAAGAAATTGCTAATGAAATCAAAGCCGTTCAATCAACGGTATGTAGGCGCAGACAAAAAATATTACAATTACTAAAGGAATTGATTGCCGAGGAAGGTGGTTAAATGAGTAATAAAAGTAAATATAAAACAATACCTTATGAAACAATAGTTTCTGCTGTTAATGGTGACCCCATTGCATTAAATAAAATAGTAACACACTTCCGTGGATTTACACGAAGTAAGTGTATAAGAGTTATAAAGGACGATGAAGGAAATGAACGTCAGTATGTTGATGAGGATATGCAAGAACGCATCGAAGCAAAACTCATCTCAAGTATTATCAATAAATTTAAACCAGAGTGAATGTGTTGTTGGGGTGCGAACCCAAGGCGCACCCCGATAATTGCCATTCTACAAAAATATATTTATTTTTTGTAAGTATATTTCTGTAGGCTGATAATTGCCTCACATATTTGTTCTTTGAAAAAGAAAGCGGCACTGACCGCAGTATAGTTGTTTCATATACATTAAGTCTGTGCCGAGCTTAGCGGTGAATTTTTATTGTAATTTTTGCAGAATTTGACTTCATACTCCTTTTATAAATATATAGCGAATTTTACATAAAAGTTTGTTCCGATTATGTGGTATTGGCAACACCACAGGCAACGACACACAGATGCAATAATGATACTCCCGTCTTGAACGCGTCACTGCATTGGGCGGTTGTGTGAGAACCACACAGAGGGTGAGAGTCCCGTGGAGCCTGCCAAGGTCGTATGAAAAACGTATAAAATTTAAAAAGTAATCAATATGATTTTTCGGAATATAATTATGGAGAATTGGGAAAATTTATTCTATATGGAAGGAGGCCAACCATATGAAAAAAAGTGACGAAAAATTGTTGCTAAAAAAACAAACACTTACTGCTTGGGCGAACATCTTACTTGCCAAAGGAATGATTGACCTCGCCAAGTGTAACAGGATGAAATCGCTAATTGAAAAACTTACTGCATAAAGTGAGAAAACAGCCGCACAATGCGGCTTGTACATATATGCTGAAAATTTTTGGTAATTCGTCAAAGAGCCTTGACACAAATCAAACGGCGCGGTAACATTATTATAGATACTAAATAAAGAGAGGTAAAAATATGGATATATTTTCAGTTGCAAATCAAATGAAGTTAGAACGAAAAACCATATTTGATTTACCACTGAGAGTTACTTTCTATGGTCGAGTTTCGACTACGAGAGAGGAACAAGAAAACTCTATAGAAAATCAGATAAGTTACTTCACCGATTTGATAAAAAATAACCCTAATTGGACTTATGTTGAAGGTTACGTTGACCGCATCCGTGGTGAACAGGCTGCAAACCGTGAAGAGTTTATGAGAATGATTGAAGATGGAAAAAACGGTGAGTTTGATTTAATACTCACAAAGGAAGTTTCACGTTTCGCAAGAAACACCATCGACAGTTTGACTTATACAAGAGATTTGCTTAGATGTGGTGTCGGTGTTTTCTTCCAAAATGATAATATCTGCACAATAGACACTGATAGTGAACTTAGACTTACCATTATGTCAAGTATAGCAGCAGACGAAGTTAGAAAACTTTCTGAAAGAGTTCGTTGGGGACATAAACGTTCTATCGAAAAAGGTGCTGTTATGGGTAACAGTAGAATTTTCGGTTATGACAAAGACGATTGCAAACTTGTTATCAACGAACCCGAAGCCGAAATGGTTCGGTTTATCTTTGAAACATATTCAACAGGTGACTACAGTACACGGAAAATTGAAGATATGCTTTTTAATAAAGGTTATCGTGGTAGAAACGGAACTCGCATCCATCACAACACAATTTCCGGTATAATCCAAAATCCAAAGTACAAAGGTTATTATTGTGGTAATAAAGTCAAAATCGTTGACTATCGTACCAAAGAACAGAGATTTCTTCCTGAAGAAGAGTGGATAATGTACAAGGATGAAACAGGTGAAGTTGTCCCTGCTATTGTTGATGAAGATTTATGGGAAAGATGCAATCAGATATTTGCTGAACGAAGTGCGGCAATAAAAAGTCGTGAAAGGTCTTTCAAAGACAGAAGTATTTTCACAGGAAAAATATGGTGTGCTTCTCATATGCGACCATATTGGAGAACAAGTTATTCCAACAGTAGGTCTAAAGGTCAAAGTATTTACCAATGGATTTGTAGTGAGAAAAAACGGTTCGGTGCAAAAAGTTGTACTTCGATAGCAATTATGGAAGACGAACTCTACACGATGATTTCAGAATACTTCAAGGACATCGCAGAGAATGTTGAAGAATATGTAAATGATTTCATTAAAATTTACAAACAGAGTGATAAGACTTCGACTTCTGAAAGAAAAATCAACGATGTCAAGACAAGGATTGACAAAGAGAAAAACAAACGTGATAAACTCTTTGATTTATATGTAGATGGTTCTATGGAAAAGAAAGAGTTCACGGAACGAAACGATGTTATAAATTCTGTCATAAAAGAACTTGAAGAAGAATTAACTGCTCTTGAAAAAACATCTGAGGATGATAGTAAGTATTTGGAAAATATCAAGAAAATTCAGAACTACTTCCAAACCTTATACGAACCCGATGTTGAAATGGATAAGGTTGCGGTTGATGAAATGGTTAAAGTCATTATCGACAGAATTGATGTTTACCCTGTGACTGAAACTTCAATGAGATTAGAGGTAAAATTGAAGATGGGTGGTGTTGGGGATATTACTTATATCCGCAATGGAGAACGTTATGGTCGGCGTTCTGGCATCATCTGTAAAAAAATGATTGAAGATTACGAAAACAAGATTAAATAACTGAATCATGGTTAAGGTAATCGGTTTATTTTCACTTTTTAACGATGACACAAAAAATCTCGGAAAAGGCAGAATGTTCATTGCGCCAAATTTAGGCGCAGGTAACACATTCCTTGAGATGATATATAATCAGCCATTTTTACCCGTAATTTTTTTCATAGAAGATCAGAATGCGGATAAAAAGTTTTACGAATAAGCCAACCGTAATGCAGGTCATTTCGGACTTAGTTCGGCAAAACTCATAAATGTGAAAATAAACATTGAAAAAGGCAGACGCTTTTGGGGACAGCCTTTAAGCGTCTGCTTTTTACTTGACATAACATTGCGCCGGATGTTAAAATCAGACCGAGGTGAACAAAGATGACGGATATACAAAAGACGCTTTTTTCAATGGCGGACAAAAATTTTAAAAGCTTTAACAGCAAACTTATTCCAACAGTTAACCCCGACAAGATAATAGGAGTACGTACACCGGAGCTCAGACGTTATGCAAAAAACCTTGCCGCACAGCCGCAGTCGGCAAAATTTCTAACGGTGCTTCCGCATGATTATTACGAAGAAAACAATCTTCACGCATACATTATAGAAGTCATTCATGATTTTGATGGTGCGCTTGACGAAACCGAACGTTTTTTGCCATACATAGACAACTGGGCAACCTGTGACACGTTTTTACCGAAATCATTCCGCAAAAATACAGCCGCTCTTATGCCGCATATAAAAAAATGGTTGAAAAGCAGCCATACATACACCGTACGCTATGCCATCAAGCTTTTGATGAGTCTTTTTCTTGAAGAAAATTTTTCGTCCGAAATAAACGAGCTTGTTTCCAAGGTTCATTCGGACGAATACTACATAAATATGATGATTGCCTGGCATTTTGCAACTGCTCTTGCCAAGCAGTATGATGCAACAATCGGGTATATAACAAACCGCCGCCTCGACACATGGACGCACAATAAGGCAATTCAAAAGGCAATAGAAAGCCACCGAATTTCTCACGAAACAAAGGACATTCTGCGCGGGCTTAAAATAATAAAATAGCATATGCAAATAAGTTACAACGCATGTTGTTTATGCTTTACAAAATTGTGCAACTCAGTCAAAACGAATCAAACGGTGTTAGCCGTGTACCTTGTACGAGGTTACGCCGATGGTAAGTTTCGACTGTAGTCATGAAGCTTAAAAAATAAAAATCCGCATATTTGCGCATTTTGACCTTATTGGTTCGTTGCTAATTTCATAATTAATATTTGAAAGCTGATATCTTACGATCGGTGCATATTTTCACATTCACTATTGTATTTTTTCCTAAGCTTCTGTATTTCTTCAACAATCTTAAATTTATAGTTAACACCACCATTTTTTATAATTGCATCGAAACTTTCGCTTTCAAGCCGCTGTACAAGCTCCTTTTTCCCATTCTCAGACAAATCACCAAAAACGTCCTCGGTAAAGCATAAAGGCGGATATGCCACACACCACCAGTTTTTGCCTTTACCATTTCCCAAAACCACACGGACGCAGTTATAATAGCCCTCGGGCAATGATATATTTTTGTATTCCTTGACCGGCACATAGCAACGTTCCAAAGACGTCCTTACATCATAGTCCGCACCAAGCATACGCAGCTTTTCACGCGCAGAGCTTTCAAGCTGCCAGAGCGTTGAATTTTCATTTATGTTTTTTAAAATATCATTCCTGACTTCCAGTTTTATGTGCTGATCCTTTTCCGAATCGCTGTTTGCGACAATATGCATTCTCAAAAGATTGTCGCTGAGATTTTTCTGCACCTCCACCGAATACCAAAAGGCCGTACCGAAAATGCACAAAAACATCAGCAGAACCATACTGATTTTTTTCATATAATTACCTCCTCTGTAATTTTAGACTTATTTTCCAAAACTTATACATATAAAGAAGCTTTGGGGTTAAACTAAAACCGAAATCTATATACGAGGTGAATTTATGAAACATATAAAATTATATGCAGCCTTGCTATTGACGGCAATGCTGACAGTCGCTGCGGTTTTTGTGCCGCACATCCAGACGACCGCACAGACCCAGCGGTCCTCAAACGACCTTCAGCTTCTTGCACGAGCGGTAAACGGAGAAGCGCGTGGCGAGCCATACGAAGGTCAAGTTGCAGTGGCAGCTGTAATTTTAAACCGTGTAAAACACCCGTCCTTTCCAAATTCCATTGCCGGTGTAATATACCAACCCGGAGCCTTCACCGCAGTGTCCGATGGGCAGATAAATGTGCCGATTGCAGAAAATTCGACAGTATACAAAGCCTGTCAAGACGCAATGAACGGCTGGGATCCTACCTATGGCGCAATTTACTACTTTAATCCCAACACTGCTACAAACAAGTGGATATGGTCACGCCCGATGATCATTCAGATAGGCAAACACCGTTTTTGTAAATAGGAGGTACTATGAACAACGAAAATTCACGTAAAAATTTCTATTGGATAGGCACGATTATAATTGTAGTACTCAGCGTATTCGGAATTTATGAATGTTACAAAGTAAAAGCTTACCGACAGACGCTTGAGGACACCTATAACCGCGCATTTTTTGAACTTTCTGATTATGTTGACGATATCGAAACTCTGCTTGCAAAAAGTATGTTGATCACTTCCCCATCCGAAATGGCGACTTTGTCACAGGAGCTTTCGGTTCAGGCATCATCGGCAAAGTCATGCCTGGCACAATTGCCGATTACTGAGGTGCAGCTTGACAACACGGCAAAATTTTTATCGCAGGTCGGCGACTATACCTATTCGCTCAGTCAAAGCCTGATAAACAAAAAGGCAATTCAGGAGAGCGACTATGAAAAGCTTAATTCTCTCAGTTCCTACGCCGCTTCGCTGAATCAGTCCCTCGACAAGGTTGCAGACAGTGTATATAAAGGCACTCTTCATTTCGGCAGAAATGCCGATATATCGCTCCAGAAAGTTGCATATGCTGCAAATTCCAGTCCCTTTTCCGCAATAGAAAAAGAATTCGGCGAATATCCTTCGCTGATTTATGACGGGCCGTTTTCGGAGCATATCGAGGGCATAAAGCCGAAAATGACCGAAAACTGCAGCGAGCTTACGCAACAGCAGGCGGCCGGAAAGGTTGAAAAATTTTTTGGCGTTTCTGCGGACAGCGTGACCTATCAGGGAGAATCGCAGAATTCAAATATGGACTGTTATGTTTTTAAATGTATAAAGGACAAGGCGGAAAACCGTGTCAGCATTACAAAATGCGGCGGATTCGTTACCTATTTTATTAACAACCGCAAGGTCAGAAGCGAAAAGCTATCGGTTGACGAAGCAATTTCAGCAGCTTTGAAATTTCTTGATGAAAAAGGCTTCAAAAATATGCAGAGCAGCTATTACGAAAAAAGAAACGGCATAGCTACCGTAAATTTTGCCTACAAGCAAAAAAATGTCATCTGCTATTCAGACCTGATAAAGGTAAAAGTTGCGCTTGACAATGGCGAAATTGTCGGAATGGAGGCACACGGATATATTATGAACCACACCGTGCGCGACATAAGAAAGCCGGTTCTTACAAAGCAGGACGCACGCGACCGCGTGAGCAGGCATCTGAGCATTGACACGGTAAACATTGCGCTTATTCCGAAAGATTCAAAAAAAGAGGTACTATGTTATGAATTCAAGGGGACCTCAAACGACAAAAACTTTCTTATTTATATCAATGCCGAAACAGGAAACGAAGAGGACATTCAGCTCCTTATCGAATCGGAGGACGGCATACTAACCATATAAATATTGCGGTGCCGATAAAATTCATCGGCACCGCAATATTTTTTAATACGAAAAAGCCATTGAAAACTATATTCTGCCATGCTGGAATATAATTTTCTACAAAAGTAGTTTTTAAGATTAATTTAAATAGCCGAAATTTCATAGGAACGCATAACCATCAGAGACGATGATCCCAAAATAATAAATATCGTATAGAAAGCCTGCGTTACACTTAATTCGACCAGCATCAATTAGGCATCTTACGGTAAAAATCCGCAAAAACCAAGTCAAGGCTTTCTGTCAGAAAATTTAGTATACTCCCATAGAAAAATCGCTGTTTTAAAATGCAGCTGTCTGTCCACGCTGTTTATGACCGGAATGTTCAGATGCATGGTAATTTTGTCCGAAATTGAGACGGACGCAAAGCAGCTGCAGTGCTGCTGTTACAGTTATGACATCGGAACAGGAATAAATATTTAAAAGCTCGTTGCACTTCATTTTATTTTATAATAAAACTTTGCATAGCCGCTGCGGTAGATGTAAATCTCATTGTTTTTGCATAGACACTAATCGGCTTTCTCGATACAAGATGCAGGGTTGTTATATCCATAAACTCGTTAACAATTATTTTTATCCTTTTTCTATATAGTGCGTGTCTCTTTTTCGCCGTCTGACGGAATAAATTTCTTTTCATTCTTTGTTATTTTTATTTCATATTTTCTGCCGCGGAACATGCGCGTCACCTTTGCCGGCAGCATTTCCTGCGGCAGGCATGGGTCAATTTCAAGTCCATTCCATTTCGGCTTTATACCAAACATATACTGAGTGACAGCCACATACATCCAAGCTGCCGTACCTGTCAGCCAACTGACATTTGCCAAACCAAATTTATCACTTTCCGGTCCAAAAATATTTGATGCGTACACATATGGCTCTGCCTTATATCTCCATTCCCCGGCTTTTTGCTGTGCTATCATCGGCAGCAGCTGATGATAATACTTATACGCATTCTCCGGTCGTTTCAGCATACACTCCGCAATTATCGCCCATGTATTTGCATGGCAGAACACGCTGCCGTTTTCGCCGCAACCTTTATTATAGCAGGTCAGTGCGCCCTCCTTTGACGGATAATCAGTTGTCATGGACGGATCAATTTTTTTCACGCCGAGCGGTGTATCAAGATATTTTTTCACGCTGTCCATTGCAAAAATCTGTTTTTCTTTATCGCCCATTCCTGATATTACTGCCCAGCTTTGCGCATTCAGCCAGATTTTTGCCTGCGGTTCAGCCTTTGAACCGATGAATTTACCCTCATCGGTTATACACCGTCTGAACCACTCTCCATCCCATGCGATTGTGTTCACAAGCTTTTTCTGTTCCTCGTAAATATCAAGATACTTTTGCTTTTCCTCGCCTTTTAATTCGGCCAGTTCCGCGATTTGCCTAAGCACTGTTCCGAACTGCATTGCCGTCCATATGCTCTCACCCTTTCCTTGTTGACATACACGATACAGCATATCATTCCAGTCAGAGGACAGCATCAAGGGGAATCCATGTTTGCCGCGGTTTGCCATACAAAAGTCAATCGACTTTTTAATATGCTCCCAAACGGTCGCACTTCCGCCATCATAAAATTTAACTGTTTCATCAAGATAATCAAGCTTGCCTTCTTCCATAATAATATGATAGCAAGCCATAACAAGCCACAAATGATTATCTGAGTGTATGCGCGTTACAGGTTCCCAGCCCTCAATCGGGAAACAGTAATGGTTACAGTGACCATCCTTATACTGCTGTGTAAAGAGCAAATTTAATTTGTCCTTTGCGCGCCGTAAATCAAACGGAACCATTGCCAGAATATCCTGTGCCGTATCGCGCACTCCCACGCCACGGAAGGTGCCGGTTGCGTAATAGCTAATATTTCTTGAAAATTGAAAATTGCGTTCCGACTGATAGGGGTTCCATATGTTAATCATTGTCTGTGCGTCTTTATCCTGGGTTTCACACTGAAAATGTGACAGATATTCATCCCAATATTCGGATAATGCAGAAAATGATTTTTGCACAAAAGCATTTTCCCTGCAATGTGTAACGCTCTGTTTAACGGCTTCTTCCGTCATTGCTGTGCCGAGAAAGATATTGATTTCCTTTTTCTCCCCAGCTTTCAAATCCAGATCAATCTGAAGCGCAAAGCATGGGTCGCCGCCGTACATATTTGAATTTGTGCAGGCTCCTTTTTCCACGTTCTGCGGATTTTCTTCACTTCTGTATGAACCGACAAATTCATCGCGGTCACAGTCAAAAGCTGCAACAGGAAAATTTGCCGCAAAGTACACAAGCGGTGTTTCATCAGGCTTCAGCTGATTTTCAACACCGTATTTGTAGACCAAAACATCGTCCATATTATAGCAGGTCAGCTGGTGTTTATTGTAGCACTGCCATTGCAATTCTCGCATAAACTCCATCATTCCGAGTTCAACATACGGAAACAGAGTTATTTTTTTGTTGCTGCTTGACATCAGCTTAATATTCCAGATGAGTGCGTCCTCATATTTCCCGACAAAGTATGTAACTTCCGCTTTTATGTCGTTTTTTTCGGCATTAAAGCGCGTGTATCCCATACCATGGGTTGACTGCCATTTTTCTGGTTTTGATTTGCACGGCTCATTTGTAGGACACCAAAAGTCCGTTCCATCATTTATGTAGGTGTAAAATCCGCTGCGGTCGGTCGGCAGATGAAAAAATCTGTAATGATTTATCCGCCAAATTTGCGGACTTTTATAGAATGCCACTCCGCCGCCCGCTTGTGAAATCATCGTGTGAAAAGTGCCGTTTGACAGATAGTTCATCCACGGTGTCGGTGTATTGTATTTATCAAATGTTATCTCTTTGTTTTCATTATTGAATTTGTACATATTCTGATACCCTCGCTTAATCCAAGACTTATAACGGCTACAGCATTGTCATTACACTCAACTCGCTGTCAACCGAATATCCTTTTTTGTCATTATGCACATACTCTGCCGTCAAGCGTATATCACGGCTTGAAGCACCAATAAGAATGTTATATGTGCCGTTTTCCGTATACCATTTTCTGAGACAAACATTGTAATATGCAAATGCACGCATATCAAGTTTAAATGATACCGTTTTTTCCTCCCCTGGATTCAAATATATTTTATCAAAAGCTTTAAGTTCCTTGTCCGGCCTCATCACGACGCTGTTTTTATGTGCCACATACAGCTGCACAACTTCTTTGCCCCCGACAGTGCCGATATTTCTGATTTTGCAGCTAACCTCCGCACCGCCTTCACAGCGTTTTAATACTATATCGGAATATTTAAATTGTGTGTACGAAAGCCCGTGTCCGAATGGGAACCAAATATCCTCCGGATGCCTGTCATAATATCTGTAACCCACAAACATACCTTCTCTGTACCACGTTTTCAGTCCGTCACCAATGCGGTCAACATCGGTTCTTTCTTTTAAAACAAATGTCTCGGACAGTTTTCCGCTAGGATTGATTTTTCCGAACAATATGTCTGCAACAGCTTTTCCGCCGCCTTCACCCGAATACCACATCTGCAAAATCCCTTTTGCATCTTTTTCCCATCTTACCGGAATTGCAGCCGAACCGGTCTGCATCACTACAATAACATTATCACAAGCTTTAGTCGCCGCCCTTACTATGCCGTTCATATAATTTGCAAATCTTATGCTGTCCCGGTCCCAAAATTCCGTTTCGGTTTCGGCGCCGTAATTATCGCCAATAAAAACTATTATTGCATCATATACGTTATGCTCCATTGCGTTCAAATCGCCGACCATCTCCGCACCCATATAGCCGTCATCA
>JAQXIJ010000054.1 GCA_029007725.1 Bacillota bacterium
AGTTTCCATGTACGAATTTAACTTTATTTGCAAAACTTGCAGACCTGCATGTTCCCGATGAGGAAAAGTCAAAAATGGATATATATATATATATCGAAGAAGTCAGTTACGAGCCATTAAAGTGTCTCGAAGGTAAGTCGCACGATCAGGATGCTGTAAACTTATTGGCTAAAAAGCTTTGTTAACTTACAAATGATGAGGTTAATAAATTTGAAGCAGTCAGAGAGCTGAACGGAATTACCGATTTATATGATATGATATGGGGCAATCCCTCATTTTGTGTAGACCTCAAATTTAGCTCCAAAATGATAATATAATCTAAGTAAATTTTACGGGCTGGAAGCCGGATTTAGGCTTTCAGCCCTTAACTGTACTATTGTACTATAGCGTAAAATTGACGGCACGTCAAGGGCGCCCTCGTATGAGGGCGTTCACTTTACCCTTGACTTGACGGTAATTTTATGCTATTGTGGCAGTCTGTCGGCAAAAAATATCTCGAGTTGTGAGTGAATTTGTCCCCAATCCTTGCGTTTGCCCGTCCACTTTTTTGTTATGTCTATTATAGCAAGATAAAGCATTTTTAACAGGCTGTCATCTGTCGGAAATACACTCTTGTTTTTCGTCACCTTGCGTAGCTGTCGATTGAAGCCTTCTATTGTATTGGTGGTGTAAATCAGCGTTCTGACGGCTTCCGGATATTTGAAATACGTTGATAAATTTGCCCAGTTTGATCGCCATGATATTGCGATTTTGGGGTATTTGAACCCCCATTTTTCATCAAAGTTGTCAAGCTCTGCAAGAGCTGTCTGTTCATCTACAGCGGCATAAACTTTCTTTAAATCTGCCATCAGTGCCTTTATGTCTTTGTAATGTGCTTTAATTCCAACATCTTTGTGTAGAAAGAAAAATAAACGACATTCACTTCCTGACGAAACATTTAACACATCGATAATTTTATTCATTTCCTCAATATCAAAGGGTTGCTCCCCCCTCGAATTTTAGCCCTTAATTTTTCGGGCTTCATCTGTATTATCGCTGCAAGATTTGCCATTGTCATTACATCGTGTTTTATTTTTGCTTTTAAGAAAGCATTTTCAAATAAATTTTTATTCATTTACAAAGTCCCTCTCTGTAAAAGAATATTGAAGTTATTTCATCGGGAGAGGAAATTTTCAAGGCTTTAATCATTCTATCGACTTCTTTAATAGTGAAGTTGTCGCCGTTGTCGTTGATTTTCCTATAAACGGTAGCCTTGTTTTTGTCAATTTTGTTTGCGAACTCCTCGATAATATTGGTAAAATAATAATGTAAATTGTACAATATAAATAAAATTAGAAGTTTCAAATTTATCGAAAATTCAAGGAAAATCGACTTTTTATCCAAATTTGAGCTAAATTTGGTAATTCTCTGTTTACAAATGTGTTAAAAAGAGTTATAATGCTACCTGTGAGGAAGTCAAGGCGAGTTCAGACCAAACGAGGACAAGGAATCTGTTATATCGTAAATCAATTATTGAAAAAGGTAACAGATACTTTTGGCTAAGCAACTGCCAAAAGAGAACATGATTTAGTCTGTGCCAGCGGTAGCGGTCTTATGGGATGGCGTAACGAGATTGAAAAAAATATAGCTCATATTATAGGTGTGATTCCAGTTTTGTTGAATGACAACATTGAATTATTTGGGATTTTTGCGACAAACTGATTGAACCTTAACCGATGCAGTATCACAAAAAATAATGTAGGATAATATGGGCACATTTATCGTTGTTCCTGTATGATTTTGTACATATGAAGAAGTTTTGTAAATGCTTACGGTAAAAATAGCCTTGATGACATAACAAATATTTCTATATTTATAACATGAACAGATTTTATTAAAGAACACCACATCTGTATACTTTGGGATATAAAGGCAAACTGTATAAAATCGAATTGTGAAGATCTTTATTATCATGCGAATCGATTGTATAAATTGATAGAATATATTGAAATACCGGTTAATTCTATCCGCACCGTAAAAATTCTTAAAGACGGATAAAACGGAGACGAAAAGGAAGATAAATTTATGGAAGTACAATTACAGGAACTGATTGAACAAATCAAAAAGAATGGTGTAGATGTTGCTGAAAATGAGGCCGAATCTATACTTGCATCTGCGAAGGCTGAGGCAGATAAAATCATTTCGGATGCTAAAGCAGAAGCGAATAAAATTTTGCTTGACGCTAAAAACGAGAATAAACGAATGGTAAAATCAAGCGAGGACTCCATCCGTCAGGCTGGGCGAAATGTGCTTATATCGTTCAGAGAAAGTGTTACAAGGGAGCTTAAAACCGTTTTAGGCGAAAGCGTTAATAACGTCTATTCTTCGGATTCCTTAGCAAAGCTGATTATAAAGTTTGTAGATGGGTGGGAAAGCAAACCGGGCGCCGAGGATATTTCAGTGATTTTAAACAGCGAGGATTTAAAATCGCTTGAGGACACCCTGCTTTCATGCCTTAAAGATAAAATGCAGAAGGGCGTTATGCTCAAAGCAAATGATAATTTTAACGGCGGATTCCGTATTGCAGTAAACAACGGGCAAGCCTTTTATGATTATTCAGCGGATGCAGTTGTGGATATGCTGTCAAACTATTTAAGCCCTAAGATAACAAAACTTTTGAAAGAGGCAGAATAATTATGTCTGAATATTATCTTATGTCTCAGTTGCCGTCTTTGGATGGTATAGGAGAAAACACGCCGATACCTATTACCGAAGAACGATTTTCAGAACTGTGCCACCGTTTTTTAGGGAAAAAAGCACAGAAGGAAATTGACAGATTAACAATTGTTCCGCCGAGAAATTACGAAAAATCAAATTCCTCTCTCATAAATGCTTGGAATGAGGGCGAGAAAAAGCTGCGTATTGCCTTGGGTAAGGTACGGGCGGACAAAATGAAAAAGACTTTTGATATAGGCAACGTTTACTTACCGGCCGAGCTAATGCAGGTAGCGCGCACAGCGGTGGAGATGGAAAGCCCTATGGACGCTGAAAAATTTCTAAACAATTACCGGCTAAATTTTTTGGAAACTCTAAGGCCGATGGATAACTTTTCAGAGGACTCCGTATTCTATTACGGGTTTAAATTAAAACTGATATCGCGAAGGAGAAGTTTTGATGCGGATAAAGGCAAGACCGCGTATAAAAACATTTATAACTCCATAATGAATGGAGATAGGTTGGAGGCTGAATAATGGCTGAATGTATAGGAAAAGTTGTAGGCATTAACGGAAACCTGGTGTCTGCAAAATTTGATGGTAATGTTTCTTTAAATGAAATATGTTATGTTTCAGTTGATGCAACAAAACTGAAAAGTGAGGTCATCCGAATTCATGGAAATATTGCTCAGATACAGGTTTACGAAATGACCGACGGCATCAAATGCGGTGATACGGTGGAATTTACCGGAGAAATGCTTTCTGCGGAGTTGGGACCAGGATTGCTTGGTCAAATATATGACGGACTGCAAAATCCGCTGCCAATATTGGCCAAGCAAGCAGGGTGGTTTTTGGAGCGAGGCGTATATGTGGATGGTTTGAATACTGAGAAAAAATGGGAGTTCACCCCAAGCACCAAAATCGGAGATACCCTTCGTGCAGGAGAGTATATCGGAACTGTTCCTGAAGGTTCTTTTACACATAAAATCTTTATTCCTTTTTATTTGCAAGGAAATTACACCTTAAAATCAATAGCAGAAAAAGGCAAATACACCGTGAAAGAGACTGTAGCTGTTATAACAGACGAGCGAGGACGGGATATTCCTATCTCTATGTCATTTAAATGGCCTGTTAAACGGGCTATAAAATGCTACAGTGAAAGGTTAGCCCCGGTTGAAACGATGGAAACAAAGGTACGCCTTATCGATTCATTTTTCCCTGTGGCAAAAGGAGGAACCTATTGTACGCCGGGACCTTTTGGAGCAGGGAAAACAGTTTTACAGCATACTACTTCGAAATATGCCGATATAGATATTGTCATTATCGCTGCTTGTGGTGAGCGTGCTGGTGAGGTTGTGGAAACTTTGACCGAATTTCCGGAACTTACCGATCCTAAAACTGGCCGTTCCTTGATGGAACGCACAATTATTATTTGTAATACTTCTTCTATGCCGGTTGCAAGTCGTGAAGCATCGGTATACACTTCGGTAACACTGGCAGAATATTATCGCCAAATGGGACTAAACGTTCTGCTCCTGGCAGATTCAACTTCACGTTGGGCTCAGGCTTTAAGAGAAATGTCCGGCAGACTTGAAGAAATTCCGGGTGAAGAGGCTTTCCCGGCATACTTGGAATCCTACATAGCTTCCTTTTATGAAAGAGCTGGATATGTCCGTTTGCTGGACGGCAGTACCGGTTCAGTTACGATAGGCGGTACTGTTTCACCGGCGGGAGGTAACTTTGAAGAACCCGTCACACAGGCCACCTTGAAGGTTGTCGGAGCTTTCCACGGACTTTCCAGAGAACGTTCGGATGCAAGAAAATATCCCGCTATTGATCCGCTTATTTCTTGGTCTAAATACAAAGGTGTTATAGATATAGAAAAGTCCACTTTCTGCAAAGATATTTTGCAACACGGCTATGAAATAGGTTCTATGATGAAAGTTGTAGGGGAGGAAGGCACCAGCCTTTCCGATTATATTATTTATTTAAAAGAGGAAATGCTCGATGCAGTTTATCTACAGCAAAACTCTTTCGACGAGATCGATGCAAATTGTGGCACTCCTCGTCAGCGCTATGTTATAGATAAACTGATATACATTTTAGGTAGTGAGTATGATTTGAGAGATAAAGATGAAGCACGCAGTTTTTTCAACAGCATGCGTCAGAAGTTTATTGACTGGAATTATGCAGAATTTGAAAGCAACAATTTTAAAAAGGCAGAGGCTGAAATTGATGCACTGTATAGCAGTGGTAACGGCAAAATAAGCCGTGAGGCTGAGATTTTGTTAAAGGACGGTGAACCACGATGAATAAAGTGTATGACCGAATTGAATCTATTACTGGAAATGTTATTACTGTAAAGGCTAAAGATGTTCGCTACAAAGAATTAGCCCAAATCAATACACGTTTTGGCAAATCACTTGCACAGGTCAATAAAATTGACGGTGATATTGTTTCCCTGCAGGTATTCGCAGGGGGTCAAGGTATATCCACTGGTGATGAAGTGAGATTTTTGGGTCATGAAATGCGTGTTTCTTTCAGTGATGACCTGTTGGGTCGTATATTTAACGGATCGGGCGAGCCGCGGGATAATGGACCCACGCTGACCGAAAATATGAAACCCATTGGCAGACCTTCCGTTAATCCAACCAAAAGAATTCTCGCAAAAAGAATGCTGAGAACAAATATTCCTATGATTGATATGTTCAATACATTGGTTGTTTCTCAAAAGATGCCGATTTTCTCAATTTCAGGAGAGCCTTATAACCAGCTTCTTGCCCGTATTGCGATGCAGGCAGATGCGGATGTAATAGTCCTTGGCGGTATGGGGCTTAAATACGATGATTTTCTTTATTTTAAAGATGAACTTTCAAAGGGTGGAGCTTTAAGCAAGACGGTTATGTTTATTCATACTGCCGCGGACCCCACCGTTGAATGTATGATGATTCCTGATATGGCTTTGGCTGTAGCAGAGCAATTTGCATTGCAAAATAAGGATGTATTGGTGCTGCTTACCGATATGACCAACTTTGCCGACGCAATGAAAGAAATTGCTATCACACAGGAGCAGGTTCCTTCTAACCGTGGTTATCCCGGCGATCTATATTCTCAGCTCGCTGCCCGTTACGAAAAGGCGGTTGACTTTGCCAATTCCGGCTCAGTTACGGTTCTTGCCGTTACCACTATGCCTGGAGATGATGTAACTCATCCAGTTCCGGATAATACAGGCTATATAACGGAAGGACAATATTATCTTAAGGGTGGACATATTGAGCCGTTCGGTTCGCTTTCACGACTCAAGCAAAATGTAAACGGTAATACTCGTAAAGACCACAGAGCGCTTATGGACGCTATGATCCGTATGTATTCTTCCTATAAGGATACCATGGAGAAGAAAAATATGGGTTTTTCCATGAGTCGTTGGGATGAAAAACTGCTGAAATACGGAGAACTTTTTGAAAAGAAGCTTATGGATCTGTCGGTTAATTTATCACTTGAAGAATCCCTTGATTTAGGCTGGAAAATTTTAGCAGAACATTTTGAAAAGCAAGAAACTGGAATAAAGTCAGAACTTACTGACGAATTTTGGCCTATTAAGTAAGGGGGGACTGAAGTTTTGGCAAAAATCAAATTAACTAAAAATGAGTTAAAGGTACAAAAAGACATTCTTAAAATGTACCGGAGATATTTGCCTACTCTGACACTGAAAAAGCAGCAGCTTCAGGCGGAAATTCGTACGATAGAGGCGAAGGCCAAAGCGGTTAGAAAAGAGAAAGAAGAAATTGAAAAAGAATTTGACTCTTGGATTGCTGTATTTAGTGAAAAAGAAGCTTTTCCAGATGGGTTGATATCGGTAAGTAATATCCGCAGGGGCGATGGAAATATTGCAGGTGTGTCCATTCCTACTTATGAGGGGGCGGATTTTTCCACAGCAAACTATGATTTATACGATACACCTCTTTGGGTGGACATAGCCGCAAAACATATGGAAAAGGCAATGTCGCTTGACTTGGAGGCAGAAGTATTGGATGAGCAGGTTAGACTTTTGGAGGCGGAACTTCTCACAACATCTCAAAGAGTCAACTTGTTTGAAAAGGTTAAAATTCCAGAAACAGAGGCTAATATAAAAAAAATATCCATTTATATGTCAGACCAACAGGTAAGCGCCGTAGTTCGGTCTAAAATTTCAAAGCGCAAGATAGACGCACGTAACGCCACAACTTCCGCGGAGGAGGTATATTCAATATGATTGTGCCTATGAAAAAAGTTTCTATAATTATTTTGGAAAATAAAAAAGCGGAAACACTCAAAAAACTCCGTAAGTTGGGGCTTATCCATATAGAAATATCTGAGAAATCGGGAGATAGACTAAACGAGCTTCATGAACAGGTATCCTTGCTTGAAAACGGCATTTTTATCACAGATGAACAGGTAAAAAAGAATGTTATGAAAAAAAGTAAAAGTGATTTAGACGCTCTGGATGCAGCAAGGAATATTGCATCTCTCATAGAAGAGAAAAAGACTTGTCAGTCGGAACAGATTGCCCTTAACGCCGAAATGCAGAGGCTTAAAGAGTGGGGTGAGGTAGATCCTGACAAAATAAAAGCTCTTGCTGAAAAAGGTGTCGATATTTCGCTTTATGAAATCCCAAAATCAGAGTATGATAAACTAGGAGAATCTGTAAAAACCCTAAGCTTGTGCAAAACCAAATCCATCGTACGATGTTTGTTAATCAATCTGGGAATGGAAGGTGAAGATGATATAATAGAATCTTTAAACACCTATCGAGTAGAACTGCCCAAAACATCCACCTATGAAATAAAACAAAAAATTGCCGGTTACAGTGACCGCATCAATGCAATAGATGATATGATAGCTTCATATTCTTGCTATACTGAAAGTATGAAAAAGGAAATTAAAACTATTGAAAAAGAAATTGAGTTCGAAGTTTATTCGACAGGTATGGCAGAGGAAAAACTATCAGCGAACGGTAAAAGAAATGTTTCAATTTCTTATTTTACAGGATATATCGAAGCGGAAAATCTTGACAAACTCAAGCAAGCTGCAAGTAAAAATTCGTGGGGACTGATTGTGGAAGATCCAACTGAAGAGGACAATGTGCCCACCAAACTAAAAAATAATAAGTTTATCAGTCTAATCTATCCACTGACCGACTTTTTAGGCACAGTTCCGGGATATTTTGAATATGACATTTCCGGATGGTTTTTATTCTTTATACTCATATTTTTTGGTATAATTTTTGGTGATGGAGGATATGGACTCGTAGTTTTGACAGCTGCCGCTGCGATGATAGTAAAATCGCTTATATCAAAAAAGAAAATTCAGCCGACCTTTTTACTTATAGGGCTTTTCGGAATCTCGACAGTGCTGTGGGGAACTTTCACTTGCACATGGTTTGGAATATCGACCAATCATTTGCCGCAGTGGCTTAAAAGTTTATCGATACCTGTTTTTTCAAATGTTTATGCTGACAAAGTTTGGCATCCGTTTTGGACTAACGGGCAAGCAGGACTTACCACTGCACAAAATTTACAGATATTCTGTTTTACATTAGCTCTCATTCAATTGACCGTAGCACATATTTTATCTATTCTGCGGAATAGAAGATCGTTTAAAATGTTGGGTGATATTGGTTCGATACTGCAGCTTATAGGTATGTATTATGTTGTACTGAGTCTGGTAGTCAATTCCGAAGTATTCAGTTTCGGACTTGCAATAAGCGGTATCCCAATAGGCATAGTATCTATTGCCTGCGTAGGTATAGGTTTTTGCCTGAGCTTTGTATTTTCGAACTATGAAGATAGCATAATAAAATCCATACTCACAAGCCTTACAAATATTGTTTCGGTCTTGCTTGGAGTAGTAAATGTGTTTTCTGACATTGTATCGTATATACGCCTTTGGGCGGTTGGTCTTGCAGGGTCGGCAATATCTGCAACCGTAAATGAGTTAGCAGGACCGCTTCTTGGACATTTTATGTTTATGATACTGGCAATTGTTTTGTTGATCTTTGGACATGGACTGAATATGATATTAAATGTGCTGTCCGTCATCGTTCACGGAATCCGTCTTAACACATTGGAATTCTCATCACATTTGGATATGTCATGGAGCGGTCATAAATTTGCACCATTTAAAGAATAAAAAAATTAAAGTTAGGAGAATATATATGAATTTAGGATTATTAGGAACAGCATTAGCTATGGGCATCGCCGCAATAGGCTCCGGTATTGGTATCGGTATAGCTGGACAGGCAACAATCGGCGCTTGGAAGAAGTGCTATATGTCAAATAAGGCAGCGCCGTTTATTCTTACCGTTTTTGCCGGTGCACCCCTTACACAGACGATATATGGTTTCTTGTTGATGCAACAAATGAAGTCCTCATCAGCAGATACGTTGTTTTTGTTCGGTTTGGGAATAGCTTCCGGTATTGCCATGGCTATTTCTGCTATTGTTCAAGGTAAAGCAGGTGCCGCAGGCGCAGATGCTTTGGCTGAAACAGGAAAGGGTTTTTCGCAGTACATAACTGTTGTAGGTCTTTGTGAAACTGTTGCGTTGTTTGCCCTAGTTTTCAGCATGGTAGCCCTTGGATAACATATTAGTTCTATAAACATAAATTTTTAATAATGTACAAGTTATAACACGTGCAAATGAAGATATTTGGCGGTGTTGGTTAAACTATTTAAAACACATTAAAATTAAATATTTGTTATACACGCAAATTGCAATAGCAACCTGCAATAGTTTACAGAAAAGTAACGATTAGCAGTAGAATGATGTTGGATTGCGGAGAGAGGGCGAAGCCCGAACGGAGAAATCCAACATCGGCGCCGCCGATTGCCTATCTCTTATGCGGCATAAATGAGGTCAAGTTCTTGCTCAAACAGCTCTTCCGGCGTTTTGTAGCCGAGGGTTTTCCTTGGTAATCCGTTAATACTGTCTGCAAAGAAACAGATGTCATCGGCTGAGTAATCGTCTATGCTCTTACCTTTTGGAATAAAGCGACGAAACATTCGGTTGTGGCATTCAACCGTTCCTTTCTCAAATGAGGAATACGGGTGAGTGAAATATACCTTGGTTTTTCTATTTTCCACCAGTGAAAGGTCAGCAAATTCTGAGCCGTTGTCTGCAGTTATTGTCTTAAACACAGAACTGCATTGTTCTGAAAAATATGCCGACATTTTTTGGAGTACTTCGCTAATGGCTTCAGCAGTGTGATGGTGTGCTTTCATCCAAAGGGACATACGAGTCATACGCTCAGTCATTACTAAAGCACAAGGTTCATTTTCATCCTTTTTACCAACAATTGTGTCAAACTCCCAATGACCAGCCTTTGTTTTTGAACTGCTCTGCAACATATTGAAGGAAGCTGCTTGTTTCCAAAGCACGGTATTTCCTTGCGCTGTTTTGACGGTGTGCTTTATATACTTGCTCGCCCGCGGAAGCTTTGTATCGCTTGA
>JAQXIJ010000055.1 GCA_029007725.1 Bacillota bacterium
GGCTTTGAATGCCTCATCATAGCGAGGTGGTATTGTTCCTTTTTTGATTGACATGAAAATCCCTCCTGTGATTTTGGATTTGTTTGTGTCCATTCCATTATATCACTCTTTTTTCTGTCCATCAATTCTGGGAAGGTGGCAAGGAGCTAAAACTGATAGATGTTGCAATATCCAATGAGGAGATGACAGGTCTAAGGGTACTGCTTGAAAAAATATTTTAGCCATCTTAACACCGAAATCATCTCCGCACAGGTGGACTGATGCTTGTCGGAAAAGTTTTTGCATACCATTTCCGATGTGTCTGAGCTTGCTGAAAGTGTTTATTCATTTGTTTTTGATGTGCTTATGAATCAAAAGAGCAATAAAGGCATGCAGTTTACAATTGCTAAAATTATAAACTATATTGACGCCAAATATGATAAAGAACTTTTGGTTAAAGAGCTTAGCAATGTGTTCGGTTTGATGCCTAACTAGCTGTCGCATATGTTAAAAAAAGAAGCGAGGGAGAATTTTGAGATGTATCTGAACAAGCTTAGGATAAGGAAATTTGAGGTCGGCACGCTCAGAGAACTTGAGCCGAAGCCACATCTGTGGATTTATGCCTAAAATGCAAAGGTAGGACTGGGGATACCGTTTGAAAGACGGCATAAGGTGATCAGAATAGAGGACTCGTCTGCCGGAGTGTGTCGATAAAGCGTGCCGGGTTAAGCTGCGTAGGCATATCCTGAGGCAATATCGAACAGGCAGGTGTCGGCGATATGTGCTATTATCTCGTTGACGGATTGGTGGAGGTGTTTGATATAATATTACAATAGTGAGAGGCTATATATGAAAAAGCTAACAAAATGCTTAAATAATTAATGCGGCAGTTATATTTTGCCGTTCTTTTGGCAACACTAATAAATTAATGGAAGCAATAGATGCAATTCGAACAGCGGTTGTAAAGAATTTTGTGTGGAGAGCAGAATATATAAGGATTTTTGCTATGAAGGCCGGTGGAAAGATTTTGAATTTATTCAGAGATTACCTAATTTGAGTTTAACGGCCGGTACACCGATTTTTGTCCAGACGGTGTAAATGCGAATTTTGCACAATATATTACTAAAAGAAAGTATGTTTTTTTGTAAAGTATTGAGGTTTTATATTTAATGTTAAAAGTGTTATAATGATAATATAATAGCGAGAGATGCAGGTTGGAAAATATGGTTATATTGTATGAAGTGCATAACGGTCTGTATGTGAACATGACAAATAAGTGCCCATGTCGGTGCACATTTTGTCTGCGTAACAAAAAGAACGAGATGAACGGTTCGGGAAGTCTGTGGTTGGAACATGAGCCAACTGTGGACGAGGTTGTCAAAGAATTTGAAAAATTTGATATGTCAAAATATCAAGAAGTTGTTTTCTGCGGTTTCGGTGAGCCGACGGAGCGGCTTTATGATGTGCTGGATGTAGCGGAATTTGTAAAGAATACATACAGTCTTCCGACAAGAATCAACACCAACGGTCTGTCGGATTTGATATGGAACAAAAACACCGCTCCAGATTATTCCGGAAAAATCGATGTTGTATCAATCAGCCTGAATACTCCAAACAAAGCGCGTTATTATGAGCTGACAAGGAATAAATTCGGTGTTGAAGCTTTTGATGCAATGCTGAAATTTGCCGAAAATGTTAGCAAGTACGTTAAAAAGACGGTTCTTACGACAGTTTCAACGATAATTACTACCGAAGAAGAAAAGGCGTGCGCGGCAATTTGCAAAAGGCTCGGCGTGACTTATAGGATACGTCCGTTGGAATAGAGAACTTTCGGCGAACTTAATTCTGTTTTAATGTAGCATTTTGCGGATATAAGCAATAATATCCGGAAAGAATATTAAATAAAGGATAAGAGAAACAAGGAGGAACACAAATGGAAAAGAACAAGTATGCAGGAACAAAAACAGAAAAAAATCTTGAGGCTGCTTTTGCTGGCGAGTCGCAAGCAAGAAACAAGTACACTTATTTTGCAAGCAAGGCGAAAAAAGATGGATACGAGCAAATTGCGGCTCTGTTTCTAAAAACAGCCGATAATGAAAAAGAGCATGCAAAAATGTGGTTTAAAGAGCTGTGCGGTATTGGAGACACGACAGAAAACCTGGCAGCTGCTGCCGATGGTGAAAACTACGAATGGACAGATATGTATGAAGGTTTCGCAAAAACCGCAGACGAAGAAGGCTTTCATGACTTGGCGCAGAAATTCCGCCTTGTAGCTGCGATAGAAAAGCATCATGAAGAACGCTACCGTGCATTGCTTGCAAATGTGGAAACGGCAAAGGTATTTGAAAAGAGTGAGGTTAAAGTGTGGGAATGTCGCAACTGCGGTCACATAGTAGTGGGAACAAAGGCACCGGATGTCTGCCCGGTTTGCGCACATCCCCAAAGCTATTTTGAGATTCATGCCGAGAATTATTAATTATAAGGAGGAATAAAACCATGAAAAAATATGTATGTCCATGCGGATATGTTTATGATCCGGAAGTGGGTGACCCAGACAACGGTGTTGCACCAGGTACAGCATGGGAGGATGTCCCTGAAGATTGGGTCTGCCCGACCTGCGGACTGGGCAAGGATGCATTTGAAGAGGAGTAATTAAACTGAAACAATTATCCTCATTTTGTGAGGATAACTGTTTTTTTTGTTTTAAAATGAATACATGTGAATTATTGTTTTATATATTCCAGATGAAAAATCATTATCCTCAACATTACGGTCGGTGCGGAAAAAGTTTATCTGCTGCAAGCAGGACTGTACGGCTGGGATACATTCATCTGAAAGCAGAGCAGAACGAGCTTGCGCTTATCCTCACGATAGAAAGATTATCATATACAAAAGGCATTAGACCGTTGCCGCATCCCGGAAAATGCATAGTATATTATCTTTGCGCGATACCATTAAAAAGCGTCTCAGGACTCGAAGCTCCATAATCACCCTGTTTATACAAAAAACCATAAAGATTTTTATTTTATAAAAGAAAACCCCAAAACTGCAATACCAAGAATCACCAAAATAACTCCTGTTGCTCGGTTGAGAGCTTTGGCACTTGCCTTGTTGGCAAGTCTCGCTGCAATTCTTGCGAATATGAGCGTAAATATTATGCAGAGAACAAAGGGAATTACGTTGGGCATGCCGCCTATTGCGAAGTGTGACACAGAGCCGGTCAGTGCGGTAAAGGTCATGATGAAAACGCTTGTGCCGACGGCAGTTTTAAGTTCGTAGCCCATTACGCTTGTAAGCAACAGAAGCATCATCATCCCACCGCCTGCTCCGACAAAACCACAGATAAAACCGACTGCCGATCCGCAAAGTGCGGATTTTATAAATTTTGATTTTGCAGAAACGTCCGCCATATCGGCTTTGGTCGTCATTACCGGTCGGACAATAAACTTGATGCCCAAAAGAAGCGTCATAAAGACAGAAAAATTGCCCATAGTAGCAGGGGGAATAAGGCTTGAAACATAGCTGCCGATGATGGTGAACAAAAGCACTGCAACCATCATGACTACGCCGTTTTTTATGTCGAGATTTTTGTTTTTTCCGTAGGTATAGGCCGAAACGGCGCTTGCAAGAACATCGGAAGCCAAGGCAATTCCTACTGCAGTGTATGGCTCGATTTCGAGAAAGGTCACAAGCATCGGTGTTATGACTGCTGCAGCACTCATTCCAGCAAAGCCTGTGCCGATCCCTGCGCCGATTCCGGCAAATAAGCATACCAGTATTGTTATTACATAGTTCATTTTATCATTCCTTTTATTGATGTATTAAAATTAGTTTTAAATTCGTAGCGGAAAGATGTGTTGTGTAATTATTCCTTTTTCATACACACAGTGATGTAAAATGCCATGCTCCGGCGGCATAAGTGCGCAAAACGGCTTTTGTACTACGTTTATATGAGGCGAAAAAAATACGTCAGGAGAAACGGTGCATCTATATCACAGAAGACGTTCATTCGCTTATGTTTTGCTTTATGGAATGCTGTCGTAGTCAACCTGTCTTATAATAATGTTCAGATATTCCAAAAGATCATCGGTTGAACATGGCATATCGTTTTCAATCCACCAGACAATGACGCTTATACAGCCGCCGGAATATAAATTAGCAAGAACCGGCACAGGTACGGGAAGGGATATTCCGGATGATTTTTCCGCTTCGTAAAATCGCTTTTCAAGCTTTTTGCTGAACATACGGTGAAAGTATGTGATAAAGGAATCCTCACGGTTTTTTTTCAGAAATATGCGGAAAATGTCTATGTTTTTATTGATGTAAGCGAGAGTATTTTCGGCTATCTTCATATAATAATGTTTATAGCCGGAAAAGGTTTTTTCCTTCACTTCTATCGAATCATACGGATCCTCAATGGTACTCATTGTATAGCGCAGCAGTGCATATTTGTCATCAAAATGCGTATAGAAGGTCGTGCGGTGAATCATTGCTTCATTGCATATATCTGTTATTGTTATTTTTTCAAACGGCTTTTGCCCCATTAGTTTTATAAGCGCATCCGAAAGCAGCTTATAGGTTCTTTTTACTCTCAAGTCAATATTTTTCTCCAAAAAATTACCTTCTTTCTGTACATTTTCTGCAATTATGTCAAATATCTTATACTGTACGAAAAAATGTATTTTATAAATTTTATGTTTTTTGCTATTGATATTCCTGATTAGTAGTTATATAATATAATATAATAGTATAAATGTCAAGTTATAATACAACTGTAGATTATTTTTTGAGGTTATGGATATATGAGTAAAACAAATGCGGAAAAGCAAAACTTTATGATGAAAATATCTGAAATTATTGTAGATAAACGGAATTTATTTTTCCTTCTTTTCATTTTTGCGTGCGTATTCAGCATTGTTGCATCAAGCTGGGTAAAGGTAGAAGATGACATTACCATGTACCTGCCAAAATCGACAGAAACGCGCACCGGTCTTGATATAATGAACAGAGAATTTATTACATACGGTACGGCGGAGGTAATGGTTTCGAACATCGGCTACAAAAGAGCCGAGCAGATGGCAAAGGATATTGAAAGCATTGACGGTGTTTCGAGTGTAGAATTTGAAAACAACGACGAGCACTTTAAAGGTACCTCGGCCATGTTTACCGTCACCTTTGATGGAACGTCTGATGATGAGGTGAGTATTAAGGCACTTAATAAAATTCGCGATATGCTGTCTGACTATGATATTTACGTTTCGAGCGAGGTGGGCGACAGTGCAACTGATGCGCTTAATCAAGAAATGTCTGTAATTTTGGTTATAGCCGCGATTATTATAGTGCTTGTACTGCTGTTTACGTCGCAGTCGTATGCCGAGGTCCCGGTTCTTATAATTACCTTCGGCGTTGCAGCGTTGTTGAACAAGGGCACAAACTTTATGCTCGGCAAAATTTCGTTTATATCAAATTCTGTGTCGATAGTGCTTCAGCTGGCGCTTGCTATTGACTATGCAATAATTTTGTGCCACAGATATACAGAGGAGCGTGTAAATATGCCGCAGCGCGAGGCTGTTATAACCGCGCTCAGCAAGGCTATTCCGGAAATTTCTTCAAGCTGCCTTACGACCGTTTCAGGTCTTGCAGCGCTGATAACAATGGAGTTTAAAATCGGTCAGGACCTGGCATTTGTGCTTATAAAGGCGATTATGTTCAGCCTTTTAAGTGTATTTGTGCTTATGCCGGGACTTTTGATGCTGTTCGGCAAAAGTATGGAACGCACAAAACACAAAAATTTTGTGCCGAACATATATTTTATAGGTAAATTTGACCTTAAAACAAAAAAAATAATGCCGGCAATCTTTCTTATGCTGATGATAGCTGGTTGTGTGCTGTCCAATATGTGTCCCTACGTTTTTGGTCAGAACAGTCTGCCAACAATTAAAAAGAGTGAAACTCAAATAGCCAAGGATAAAATAAAAGCGACATTTAAGCAGGAAAACACACTTGCACTGGTAGTTCCTGCAGGAAACTATGAAAAAGAAGCCGCCCTTTTGTCGGAAATGGAGCAGTGTCCCGAAGTGGATTCTACGCTCGGTCTTGCAAATACCGAGGCGATGCACGGCTATATGCTGACGGAAAGTATAAGCCCGCGTGAGTTTAGTGAGCTGACCGAGGTTGACTATGAAGCGGCAATGGCGCTCTATGCGGCGTATGCTGTAAAACAGGAGGATTACGGCAAAATTGTGAATAATCTCGATGCGTATTCGGTGCCCATTATTGATATGCTGGTATTTTTGCACGATGAAATAGATGAGGGTTATGTATCGCTCGACGATGAGACTGTAAAAGAAGTTGATGAGAATTATGACAAAATTGTTGATGCAAAAAAGCAGCTGCAAAGCGAAAAATATTCAAGAATGCTTGTAAACCTCAATATTGACGAGGAGGGCGACGAAACCTTTGCTTTTCTTGACAAAATGCACAAGATTATGGGCAAATATTACGATTCCGACG
Organism: Bacillota bacterium; assembly: GCA_029007725.1. GTDB lineage: Bacteria > Bacillota > Clostridia > UBA1381 > UBA1381 > UBA1738. Next base: position 6,493 of record JAQXIJ010000055.1, read on the forward strand.
CATACATAGTCGGAAATTCGACGAGTGACTATGACCTGTCGAAGTCGTTCGCGAGGGACAACATAATAATCAGCGTAATGTCGGCGTTGTTTGTAGTAATAATTATTCTGTTTACCTTTAATTCGGCAGGACTTTCAGTGCTGCTTATTCTGATAATTCAAGGAAGTATATGGATAAACTTCTCCTTCCCGTATATGATGAACAGAAGACTATTCTTTCTGGGATATCTGATAGTGAGCTCAATTCAGATGGGCGCAAACATAGATTATGCCATAGTTATTTCAAGCCGCTATACCGAGCTTAAAAAGACGATGAACGTTCATGACGCTATTGTGGAAACAATCAATCAAGCATTTCCGACAATTGTAACTTCGGGAACGATTATGGCTGCGGCGGGCGCGCTTATCGGCTGCATTTCGACAAACGGAATCATCGCGTCAGTCGGCGAATGTATCGGCAGAGGAACGGTTATATCTATTATTTTGGTAATGTGCGTTCTGCCACAGATTTTAATTTTGGGCAACAGCATTGTCGAGCGTACATCGTTCGCCATAAAAAAGCCTGCCATTCGGCGAAGCGACAGCGGAACCGTGTTTGTGAACGGTCGTCTGCGCGGACGCGTTTCGGGTATTATTGATGCGGATGTGCACGGAGTAATTTCGGGCGAGTTTGACGCTATAGTAAATTCAAACAATATAAAGGAAATCAGCGGCGACGACAATGCCAATCAGGCAACATATCTTCCTCAGACTGCCGGAGGCGATGCTTCGGGCGGAGAGAAATGTGAAAACAGAGACGGTTCGGCAAAGGAGGAAAAGACTGATGAGTAAGAGCGTTAGAAAGCTATTGTGTCTGCTTATGGCAGCAGTGTTTTTTCTGCCGCAGATACCGGTTATGTGTGAGGATGATGTTATCGAAATATCGACCGCAAAGGAACTGACAAAACTTGCAAAAAGTTGCTCGGTGGATACATGGTCACAGGGCAAAACGGTTTATCTGACCAAAAATATAGATATGTCAGGAGAGAAATTTTCGGGCATACCTACCTTTTCCGGAAGTTTCGACGGTCAAGGCTATAAAATTAGAGGCATCAATCTATCGCAAAATGCTTCGAAGTCGGGACTTTTCAGATATATAAGTGCTTCAGGCATGGTAAAAAATCTTAATGCCGAGGGCACGGTAAAGCCGGGAGGAACAGCGGAGAGAATTGGGGGAATTGCCGGATCGAATGCAGGAAGAATTTTGGACTGCAAGTTTTCGGGAACCGTAACCGGAAAGAATTATGTTGGAGGAATTGCCGGTGAAAACCTTGCCGGAGGAACTATATCGGACTGCAGCTCTGCAGGATTTGTCTACGGAGAGCACTATATCGGCGGCGTTACCGGTCAGAATCTCGGTACCATCATAAGCTGCAGCAACAACGCTTCTGTCAATACCGCGGCACAGAAAGTGAAACTTGATATTAAGTCAATAGATTTTGAAAACTTGAATTCTATGAAAAATACGCCGGATATTACCGATATCGGAGGAATTTCGGGATTTTCGTCGGGAATTATTCAAAGTTGTACAAATGAAGGAGTTGTAGGCTACAGGCATCTCGGATATAATATTGGCGGAATAGCCGGCAGACAGTCAGGATATCTTGATGGCTGTACCAATAAGGGCGATGTGTACGGGAGAAAGGACGTCGGAGGAATTGCCGGTCAGATTGAACCGTATACAGTGCTTCAGTATTCCGAAGATACTATCGGCTCGATTTCATCAGAACTTAATAAGCTGCAGAATGCGCTTGACCGCACGATTAACCGAGCAGAAAGAGGCACTTCGAAAGTAAATGCCAAATTCCATGAGGTGCGTTCATATGCCGATGACGCGATGGACGCCGCCGACCGTCTGGCAAAAAAGACCGAGGATATAATAAACGGTGATGCAGAGCAGATAAACAATCTGAGCGCTAAAATGACTGTTATGATTAATGACGTTTCGAACGCGCTTGACAAGACAGATGACGTTGTAGACAGTCTTAATTCGCTTGCCGATAATCTTCAGGCGGCGATAGATACCGTGGACGATTCCTTTAATATTGAGAAAGGAACGGTAAAATCAGCGATAAACGAACTTGAATACAGTACAAAGCAGCTTGAAAGCGCAAGCCGCAATCTACGTACTGCTCTGAAATATTTCAGAAAATCCTTGAATGAACTTGAGGATATGAAGGAGCACGCCGAAAATCTTGCCGGTGCTATAGGCGACCTGTATGATGTAAACGTAAGGCTTGGGGAAGCTTTTGCTAATCTTGCGGAGGCTCTGGGTGGAATGGCGTCTGCGCTTCCAAGCGGTGACAGTGAAGCACTAAAAGAGTATTGTGATGCAGCTGAGGCAGCGTTTAAGACGCTTGGAAATGGAACTAATGTAATAGCTCTGCGCCTTAAAACCATAAAAAAATATGCAAGAATATTGGGTGACGATATAAAGGATTTTAACATACAAAATGTTAAAAGAACAATTAACAGCATGTCAGCGGCTCTGGCGAATCTCGAGGATGCCATGGCGGGAGTTTCCGATATGTCGGCTAATCTTGCCAAGATAGTTGATGGAATAGATGTTGATTCGCTTAAAACTGCACGCGAAAAGTTGGATGCGGCAACAAAAAGCATGAAGAAAGCCTCCGATGGAATCGGTGAGGTTATAAGCGAAACAAGTGCCGCGCTTAAAAAGCTTGGTGAAGATCAGCTTATAACAATTACAGCACTGGATGAAGAATATATTCAGACTGCTGATGACCTGTCCGCAAGCATATCGAAAGCTTTTGATGCTGTGGAATCGGCGGGGGATGTCATAACAGGAGATTTAAATGCCATGACCAGGAATATTCAGGAGGTCAGCGACAGGATAATGATCATTCTGAATCTCATGGTAGACGGCATTCAAGACTCGTATGATGTGAATTTAAAGGACGAAATTTCAAATCGAACAGCTGATATTTCTGAGGAAGACACTATTGGACAGTCGACTGGAAAGGTTAGTTCAAGCAATAATGACGGCACAGTTGAGGGTGATGTAAATGTCGGTGGTATTGCCGGTTCGCTTGCCTTTGAATATGACTTTGACCCCGAAGACGACATAAAAAAGACAGGAAAACGCTCTATGGAGTTTTTGTATAAAACAAGAGCAGTGGTAAGAAGCTGTATTAATAACGGCGATGTAACCGCGAAAAAAGATAACGTAGGCGGAATTGCCGGCTTGCTCGGTCTTGGCTGCGTAATTGACAGCGTAGGCCGCGGCGTGGTAACAAGCACCGGCGGAGATTATGTCGGTGGAATCGCTGGCAAATGCGATTCGGTTATAAAAAACAGCAATTCGCGTGCAATTCTTTCGGGAGATGACTATGTAGGCGGAATTGCCGGTGAGGCAAAGAACATTTATGACTGCTATTCCGCAGAGCATATTGAGGATGCTGACGAATATGTTGGCGGGATTGCCGGAAATATTACCGGTGAAAGCGCAAGAAACTACTATTGCAGCGAAGCATACGGCGCAGTGGATTCGGTGAGCTATACAGGAGTTGCCGAACCTGCTTCGATAGACTTTCTGATGAACAGCAAAAGAGGAGATGTATTCAGAAGCTTCACGGCAACATTCAGACTTGACGACAAGGTGATAGGTAACATTGATTTTGACTACGGTGAAAGCCTAGATATCTCAAAGCTGCCGTCAATTCCTCAAAAGAACGGGTATTATTCACAATGGGATACCGAAGATTTTGAAAATCTGACTCATGACGTTGTAGCCAATGCTGAATATATTCCATACGTGACAGCGGTTGAAAGTGACGAAAAGCGCAGCGGCGGTCTTGCGGCGCTTGTCTGCGAGGGTATGTATTCCGAAAAATCCGAGCTGGATGCAAAACGCAACGCAACAAGATCCAATGTGATGTATAAGCAGATTGAAAACTGGACTGTCTCAGTAACCGATAACAAAGGCGACAGCACGAAAATTCACTATCTTGTTCCAGATAATACAAAGGGTAAAGTGTTCATTTTCAGCTCCGACGGCAGCGGCTTTAATAAGGTTAAATACGAAAAGGACGGTCAGTATATAGTATTTGACGGAGGAAAGGAGAAAACCGAATTTGCGGTGGTGAAAAAAACTGCACTATGGTATCTTGCCGAGATTGCCATTGCACTGATGCTTTCAGTACTTTGCATTTTCTTTGGAAGACGGGAAATAAAGCGAACAAAGCGTAGGTTAAAAAAAGTATAAATAAGCCGAAGCGGCGTAGGAAACCTAAAAAGATTCCACGCCGCTTTTTTGAGGGTTAAGAATGGGAAATAATGCAGTGAATCATAATATTTTACTGTTGACTGTAATAAAAAAATATGTTATTATTAAATATATGATATCGTTTTGTGTTTTATTCAAAAAATTCTGAGAAGAAGGATAACAAATGAAAGATAAGTTATTTTTGGCTTCACCGCACATGGGTGGCAAGGAAATGAAGTACGTCAGAGAGGCGTTTGACACCAACTGGATTGCACCTTTAGGTAAAAATGTGAACGAATTTGAAAAAGAGATGGCGGCATATATAGGTATAGGTCATGCGGCAGCTCTTTCGGCAGGCACGGCAGCTTTGCATATGGCGATTAAGGCAGTCGGAGTCGGGATGGGTGATATTGTTTTTTGCTCAAGTCTGACATTTTCGGCAAGCGCAAATCCGATTATGTATGAGAAGGCAGTGCCTGTTTTTATTGACAGCGAGCCGGACACATGGAACATGGATCCCAAGGCGCTTGAAAAAGCTTTTGAAAAATATCCCAAAGTTAAGGCAGTGATCGTTGTAGATCTTTACGGACAACCGGCAAAATGGGACGAAATTAGGGAAATCTGCTCTGCGTACAATACACCGGTTATTGAGGATTCCGCGGAAGCTCTCGGAACTGCATATAAAGGCAAAAAATGCGGCACTTTCGGAAAATACGGCATACTGTCATTTAACGGGAACAAAATTATAACAACTTCTGGCGGTGGGATGCTTTTGTCAGATGATGAGGAACGGATAAAAAAAGTGCGTTTTTGGTCAACACAGGCGCGTGACAAGGCAAGACACTATCAGCATTCGGAGCTTGGCTATAACTATCGAATGAGCAATATTGTAGCCGGAATAGGCAGAGGTCAGCTTGAGGTGCTCGATACGCGAGTGGCACAGAAAACGACAATCTATAACAGATACCAAGAAGGCTTTTCCGGTATCGAAGATATAGAAATGAATCCTTCGGCAAAAGACAGCGTACCGAATTATTGGCTGTCTTGCATGACCTTAAAAGCCAATTCAAAGGTTAAGCCTATTGCCATTATGGAAAAGCTTGAAAAGGAAAATATCGAAACCAGACCTATCTGGAAGCCGATGCATATGCAGCCGTATTATGAAAAATATGACTTCATTACCACAGAGGAAAACAAACCCGTATCTGAAGATATTTTTGAACGCGGACTGTGCTTGCCGAGCGATACAAAAATGACGCCGGAGCAGCAGGATGAAGTTATAAAAATCATAAGGGAGATGTTCTGAGTGTACAGGCGTTTTGTAAAAAGACCGCTTGATTTCTTGATTTCGCTTTTTGCCATAATATTGCTTTCGCCGGTAATGCTCATAACTGCGTTGCTTGTACGAATAAAGCTTGGCTCTCCGGTGATTTTTACCCAGGAAAGACCCGGAATGAATGAAAAAATATTTAAAATGTATAAATTCAGAAGCATGACCAATGAAAAAGATGAGAATGGCAAATTGCTTCCCGATTCGCAGCGCTTAACACGCTTCGGAAAACTTCTGCGCAGTACAAGCCTTGACGAGTTACCCGAACTTTTCAACATTTTGAATGGTGACATGGCGATTATAGGACCGCGTCCGCTTTTGGTCAGATATCTTCCGTACTATAGCGAGGAAGAACGGCATAGGCACGATGTGCGCCCGGGACTTTCGGGGCTTGCGCAGATAAACGGAAGAAATGCAATCACTTGGGAAGAAAAATTTGCATATGACATTGAATATGAAAAAAATATAACCTTTATCAATGATGTGAAAATTATATGCAAGACAATATTAAAGGTATTTAAGCGCAGCGGAATTTTGGTGGGAAACGAACACATTGTCCGGGATCTTGATGTTGAAAGGAATGTATGCAATGCAGATAAGGAAAATCTTGTGCACTGATATAGATAAAAACCGAGAAGCAATCATTTTGTGGCTTGCGGAACTGATAAAAACAAGTTTGAGTGATAACTCGGACAGATGTATTGAAATTGCGGAAAAGAAAGCAGAAGATATGCGCAGTTTTTGCCTTGACGGTTCCGCACGGCTTTTGGGAGCTTTTGAGGGGGAAAAACTTTGCGGCTTCTTATGGGCATATAAGCACACCGTGTTCGGCGAGGACAAGATTCATATTACTCAGTTCTATGTTGACAGAGAGTACAGAAATTGCGGCGTTGCTTCGGCTTTGCTTGACGGGATAAAGAGGGTTGCTCACGAGATGGGTGTACGTTTCTTGGATTTGAATGTAAAAGCTGATAATTTGGCAGCGCGCAGACTTTATAAAAAATTCGGCTTTACGGAGGATTTCGTGCATATGACCGGTGATGTTGAGGTGACAGAATGTTAAGTATAATAGAAGCAGAAGAATCAAAAAAATGGGACAGTACGGTAAAGTCGTTTGCAAATTATGATGTTTATTATCTGAATGCATATTCAAGAGCTTTTGCAGAAAACGGCTGCGGTGAGCCTATTTTAATCTATTTTGATAATGGTAAAACACGTGCAATCAATGTTGTTATGAAGCGGGATATTTCTGCTGATAAACGCTTGAAACTTCCACCAAATACATATTTTGATTTGTCTACACCATATGGCTACGGCGGATTTTTGGTGGAAGGCGATGAATGCGATGATATAGAAAATGAGTATGAAGACTATTGCAAAAAGCAGAATTTTGTGTGCGAATTTGTGCGTTTTCAGCTATTTTACGGTTATCATAAGTTTTACGGCGGAGTGAGTGAAACAAGAACGCATAATATTGTGCGCAGTCTTGATATGCCTCTTGATGAAATGATGTACGATTTTGAGCATAAGGTAAGAAAAAACCTTAAAAAAGCAGCCGCAAATAATCTACGCATAGAGGCAGACAACAGTGAAAAAAATCTTAAAGGCTTTTTGCATGTATATTATGATACCATGAAAAGAACCGGTGCAAAAGACGATTTTTTCTTTAGTGAGCAATTTTTTCATACAATAGATTCAATGCAGGATAATATTATGTATTTTAATGTTTTCAGCGGAGATGAAATCATTTCGTCCGAGCTTGTGCTTTATGACAATACGAACTGTTATTCATATCTTGGCGGTACGATAAGCAAATATTTTGACCTGCGTCCAAATGAGTTTTTAAAGTTCGAGATAATAAAATGGGCAAAGGAAAAGGGGCTTAACAATTTTGTTCTCGGCGGCGGATATGGCAGTGATGATGGGATTTTCCGATATAAAAAAGCTCTCGCACCGAACGGAATAGTGGACTTTTATATCGGAAAACGTATTTTTAATAAAAAACTATATGACGAGCTGACAGATAAGCGCAGAGCGGCTGGAGACTTTGATGAAGACACCGCATTTTTTCCGAAATACAGGGGGTGAGGTGCGGAATGAATATTCTTTTTCTGACGCTTGCCAACGTAAGCTCGATTAACGACAAGAATTGCTATACCGACCTGATGCGTGAATTTGTGAGGAACGGTCACAGTGTATACATAGTGGCGCCGAGCGAAAGGCGCTATAATGAAGAAACAAGGGTAATACCGCATAAGAACGGAAGAATGCTTAAGGTTAAAATCGGAAATATACAAAAGACAAATATAATAGAAAAAGGCATATCTACAATTATGATTGAGCCGCAGTTTAAGGCGGCGATTAAAAAGTATTTTAATAATGTGCAGTTTGACATGGTTATGTATTCAACACCACCGATAACCTTTGCCGATGTTATACGGTATATAAAAAAGCGGGACAATGCCGAATCGTATCTGCTTTTAAAGGATATTTTTCCACAGAATGCGGTTGATCTCGGTATGTTTTCAAAAAAAAGCCTTATATATAAATATTTCAGAAGAAAAGAAAAAAAACTTTATCTTATGTCGGACAGAATCGGATGTATGTCACCGGCTAACGTGAGCTATCTGATAGAACATAATCCATATCTTGATGCATCAAGGGTTGAGGTTTCACCGAATACCGCTGAGGTGCAGAATATAGAAATTTCTGAAGAAAAAAAGACTGAAATCCGCCGCAAGTACGGTATTCCGGAGGACAGAACAATATTTGTTTACGGTGGAAATCTCGGAAAGCCGCAAGGAATTGATTTTGTCATACGCTGTCTTGAAAAGCTTCTTGATAATGACAGGGCATATTTTTTGATAGTGGGCTCGGGTACCGAATTTTCAAAACTGGAGGCATATGCGCAGGATTCGGGCCAGAAAAATCTTAAGGTGATGTCCGCGCTGCCTAAAAATGAGTATGAGATACTGGTAAGCACCTGTGATGTCGGTTTGATATTTCTAGACGCAAGGTTTACAATACCAAATTTCCCATCGCGGCTGTTGTCATATATGCAGGCAGAAATGCCTGTTTTGGCTGCGACGGATAAAAACACCGACATCGGAAAAATAATATCGGACAATGGCTTCGGATATTGGTGCGAAAGTACCGATGCGGACGTTTTTTGCAGCTTGGTTGACAAATTTTGCAATGCGGGCAGAGAGCTTTGCGAAATGGGCAGGCGGTCAAAGCAATATCTGTGCGAAAATTATGCCGTTGAAAAATCATATGATATTATTTTCAGAGACTTTGAGCACAGCGACAACGTGCATCATAAATTATATGACAATATCAATGTGTAATAAAAGATTAAAAAGAGAATATCCGAGTAAATTTGAAAAATTTGAATCATTACTATTGCTTGTAATGTCTATTTATACAGATTTCTTTTGAATGCAAATTTCTTTCGGATTTAAGCCTGTATCTTGACACGGAAAGGAAAAATTATCAATCATGAAAGTCTTACTTATATCTCCTCTGCCGCCTCCGGCGGGTGGAATAGCCAGTTGGACAAGGCGATACCTCGAAAGCCGCAAGGCAAAAGAAAATGAGGTTGACGTCGTGAACATAGCGGTTACAGGGAAAAGAGTGGAAAATTTTACGACAAAAAATTCAATTTTTGCCGAAATTAAGCGTAATGAAGATATTATGTGGGATTTGGAAAATAAGCTCAGAAAGAAGAAATATGATATAGTTCATCTTAACTCTTCCTGCAGCAAATTTGGTCTTTTGAGAGATTATTTGGTGTGCCTGAAGGTGAAAAAGTACGGTGTACGCCTGCTTGTTCAGATGCACTGCGATGTCACGTATATGCTCAGCGGAGTAATCGCGGAAAAACTGTTTAAAAAAGTTGTTAGACTCAGCGATTGCGTTTTGACGCTGAATAGGGTTTCGGACGAATATATCCGCAAAAATTGCAAAAAAGATACGATTATAGTTCCGAATTTTGTATCTGACGAATATGTTGCACACCTGAATGAAAGCAAAATTATATCCGATAAAATAAAGACGGCGCTTTTTGTTGGACATATACTCCGAACTAAGGGATGCGACCTCATATGCAATATTGCATCGGATTTCCCGGATATAAACTTCCGCCTGGTGGGGCATGTGAGTGAAGAGATCAGAAAGCTTCCCAAGCCGTCAAATGTAACGCTTGTCGATGAAATGCCTCTTGAAAAAATTTTGGAAGAATATAAGGTGGCGGACATTTTTGTGTTTCCTACGCATACTGAGGGCTTTCCCAACGTTGTCAGCGAAGCTATGTCCGCCGGGCTTCCGATAATAGCAACGCGCGTAGGAGCAATTCCCGATATGCTGGAGGATAAGGGAGGCTTATTTGTACCGATAGACGGCGAGAAAGAATTAAAAGCTGCAATAACTGCTCTTTCTGACCCGGAAATACGAAGGAAAATGTCACGTTTCAACAGGGACAAGGTTATGCGTGAATATACTATAAATAACGTTATGGACAGGCTGTTCAAAATTTATGAAGGAATACGGGGATAACAATAGAGGACTGCAAGTTATGGGAGATAAATTACTTACGGTTTTTACACCGACATATAATCGTGCATATCGACTTAAGGCATTATACAAAAGTTTGATTAATCAGACATCCTACAATTTCTGCTGGCATATCATAGACGATGGATCTTCGGATAACACAAAAGAAGTCATAGACAGTATTTTGGCAGAAAACAAGCTTGACATAAGATATGAATATCAAACAAATGCAGGAAAACATGCGGCGCACAACAAAGCGACGAAAAAATGCGATACAGAGCTGTTTTTTTGCGTTGATTCGGATGATGAACTTACTGCCGATGCGGTTGCAACAATTGAAAAAACATGGAGTGGTCTTTCTGTTGAAAAAAAGAAAGCCTTGTCGGGTATAGTGGCATACCGCGGCACTCACAAAATGGAGATTGTCGGAAATGAATTTCCGCAAAACGTGGAATGCGCAGGTCTTTCGGAACTTTACCAAATGGGAAAAACAGGCGATACCGCATTGATTTTCAGAACCGAAGTTATAAAAAAATATCCGTTTCCAATATTTGACGGCGAGCGCTTTTTGCGTGAAAGTCTGGTATATGATGCCATTGACAAAGATTACAGCCTTTATGTTATGCGCAAGATTATATATTTGTGTGAATATCTTGAGGATGGTCTTAGCCACAATGCAACGCGGCTTGAGATGGAAAGTCCGCACGGTGCGGCGATTTTCCGTTTGCATGAAGCGGAAAAATCACGTAAGATTACAAGAAAAATACGCAATTATGCGGCATTTGTACTTTTTTCCTGCATAGCGGGGGAATTGAAGGGTGCAGCAAAACAGCTTGGAGCGATTCGTACAGCGCTGCTTTTGCCAATCGCAGGTGCCGGATACATAGTTTATCGTATCAAAGGAGTTATTTGATGAAAAAATTACTGGCATTGCTGATAATTATGACATTTACCGGTTCGTCATTTGTACTGAAAAATTTCGGATCGTTTGCACTTACGGCATTCAGATTGATATTCTTAATTTTTGTTATACTGCATCTTGTAGTGGGTAAACCGGCAAAATCTAACAATAAAAAGAATATGAATCCGCAGTTTTATATACGCCTGCTAATTGCATTTTTTGTGTGTGATGTGCTTACATTGGCACAAACCCCAAATTTGGCAAAATGGCTGAACGGAAATATATTTATCGTGATGAACGTTTGCCTGATGTATTTTGTATACTATTATACCGATACTGATGAGGATTTAAAATTTTACATGAAAGCCTTTGTCATAGGCGCACTTATAAATATTATAATCGGTATATATGAATTTAAAACCCAAACGCATATTATGGGATCTAATTACCTTTCAGCATATTCTGTAAATTCGTGGGAATATCAGGCGCTTAAAAAAGCTCCTACAGCTCTTTTATACAATCCAAACAATCTCGGAGTTGCAGTTTTGCTTGCCATTCCGATAGGATCGATATTGTTTGTAAATAAAAATGGCAAAAATAGGCTGATATTGAATATCACATGGTATATACTATGTATTTATACAGCGTTTTTAACCGGCTCGCGAGGCGCTATAATCTTTTCGGTTTTGATTGCGCTGATGACTCTTACCGTATCTTCGGGGAATATATCAAAAAAAATTATTATATTTGCCGTTGCCGGAGTGGTTGTGTATGTTGCTATGAATAAATACGGTGACTTTATATTTGAACAACTGCGCTATTCCGGGCTTATAAGCAAAAGCGGTAAATGGCTGAAAATGGAAAACAAGGACAGATATCAGCTAATTTCCGACGGGTGGAAAATTGCAAAAAGAACCCACTTTATGGGAACGGGACCGAGAACTGCGGAAACTATGATGAAAACTATGCTTGGATATGCGGACGCGGCAAACAGGTCTGTGCACAATTTCTGGATAGAGTTTTTGATTACACTGGGAATCGGCGGTATGTTTTGTTTTTTACTGATGTATGCAAGATGTCTCATAATTTGTGCGCGTAATTTAAGAAAAAACAAAAATTCAATTCCGATTATTATATCGCTCATGACCTTTGCAGTTATTACAACGATTCCGCCGACAATAATTACGCTACAGTTTGTATGGGTAATCTTTGGGTATGCGATAGCACTTGAAAAGCTTGAATATAATAATTGGGGAGTAGCAGAAAATGAAGAAAAATCAACCGAAAGTCGCATTGCTTATAAACAGCTATAATCTCGGCGGCGCCGAAAAGCTTATGTATGATGTTGCGGCACAGCTTACATCGGATGGAGCGGAGGTTTGCCTTGTCAGTATGAAAAAGCCGGAAACCAAGCTGGAAAAAGAAATTTTCGATGACGTAAGAAGCCGAGGAATTGCGTCATATACTATAGATAAGCCCTGCGGTGGAAAAAAGCTAAAGGCGATTTTTGATATATTAAGTTTTATAAGGACTCATAAGATTAATGTGCTGCATACAAACGGGCAGTCGCCGGATTTTTACGGCAGGCTTGCGGCTGCTTTATGCAGAAATTGCAAAACAGTTGTAACGATACATAATACCGGCGGCTACAGCAGAAAAATCGAGCAGTTTTTGGACGGAATTACCGACACATACACCGCCGTTTCGGAACAAGCGATGGAATATGCAAAAAACGAACTTGGTGTAAAGAAGGATGTAGCCGTAATATGCAACGGAATAGATGTTAAAAGGTATGAGGGACATACCACGTCGGACAACCGGTTTACGATTCTGAGCGTCGGAAGAATAGTACCGCAGAAGGGATATCTTGAGGCGGCGGACGGAGTTTGCAGGTATCTTGCGAAAAACAGCGAGGCACGCTGGGTAATAGTCGGGGAAACAAATCAAAATCCTGAATATTTTGAGGCAGTCAAGGATAGGATTTGGGACAAGGTGCGTGACAGAGTGATTTTTTCGGGAGCGGTAACCAATCCGGAGGACTACTATAAATCCGCCGATTGCTTTTTGCTTCCGTCGGGATTTGAAGGCTTCGGAATCGCCTTTATTGAAGCAATGGCTGCAAGACTTCCGATAATAGGAAATAATGTCGGTGTTGTTCCGGACATTTTAAAAATGGGCGGAACGGTCACAGCAATGAATGATTTATGCAAAAATATCGAAGAAGCCAAGGGTGTGACAAAGGATCAGTTAGATAAGAATTATGAAATTTGCTGCAAAAATTACTCGATTAAGGCAATCAGCCATAAATATTTTGAGGTGTATAAACGAGTTTTAAACGCGAAGGAAGGATAAGTGCAATGGCAGTTAAAATTATTACATATCACAGAGCTGTAAACTACGGTGCGGTACTTCAGGCATATGCTCTTGCAAGGGCGATACGGGAGTATGTGCGTCCTGACGTATTTATTTACGACCATGTGAATGAAAAAATTGCAAACAGCTATGCATTGTTCAAAAAGTCTAAAAATCCGGCGGGTACTGCCATACAGATCGCAACACTGCCGTTTAAGCTGAAAAAACACGCAAAATTCAAAGCATTTACAGACAAATATATTCCGCTTTCAGCTAACGTATCCGATGGAGATATTTTTATTACCGGAAGTGACCAAGTATGGAATTATAGGGGAACTGACTTTGATAAGGCATATTTTCTGGATTTTGTAAAGAGAAAGGAAAATAGAAATTCTTATGCGGCAAGCTTCGGACTTGCGGATATAGAGGATAGTTATTTTGATGAATATAAGCGGCTCTTGTCCAATTTCAATAATATCAGCGTGCGAGAAGAGCGCGGGCGTGAGATAGTGCAGAAGATGACGGGACGTGATGTGCCGGTAGTGCTTGATCCTACGCTTCTTTTGTCGGCTGAAGAGTGGAGAAAGGAACTGGTGCACACATTAAAGCACGAAGACTATATTCTTGTCTATCTCATGGTAAAAACACCTACGGTTATTGACTTTGTAAAAAAGCTTGCCGAAAGAACGGGACTTGTGATTTATTATATAAACGATTATGCGTTGCCGTTTTGCAAAAAATGCTCTGTTATGCGCTGCATTGGCCCGGAGGAGTGGGTTTCGCTGTTTTCAGGTGCGGAATATGTCGTGACAAACTCCTTTCACGGGACAGCTTTTTCTATAAACTTTAACAAAAAGTTTTTTGTTGAAATGCAACCCGAAGAAATAGGGGTAAATTCGCGGCTTGAAAATATTCTTGATAAATTTGGACTGAACGAAAGAATTATAAAAAATTCTGACAGTGAGGCATGGGATAAAACAATTGACTATGATCGCGTCAACCGCATTTTGTATAAAGAAAAGGAAAAATCGATGGCATATCTTGAAAACATTGCAGGGAAAAAGGAATAAGTGTAATGACGAGAACAAAAAAATTTATCTACAATACAATAGCGACGGCGCTGCTGCAAATTGTAAATATGGCTGTAGGCTTTATTCTGCCAAAGATCATGCTTGTTTATTACGGTTCCGAAATAAATGGCCTGGTATCGTCTATAACACAGTTTATTACATATTTCAGTCTGGTCGAAGCCGGACTTTCGAGCGCGGCGATATACGCACTGTATAAACCGCTGGCCGACAACGATCACAAAGCGATAAGCGCGGTTGTGACAGCGGCAAAAAGGTTCTATACATTGTCGGGGTATATTTTTGTATCGCTTACTGCCGCGCTTGCGATTATATATCCTATGTTCATAAAAACCGAAATGCTGACAGCGATTGAAGTTGGCATACTCGTTCTGATACTCGGTGTTTCAGGCGCGCTCGACTTTTTTACGCTTTCAAAATATCGTGCGCTTTTAACCGCCGACCAAAAAACCTATATTATTTCGGTTGCATCGATTGCGTATATAGTACTTAATCTGATAATCACAGTTGTACTGGCAAAGCTTAGTGTGAACATTGTCGTTTTAAAGGGTGTTGCACTTTGCAGCGTGTTTCTGCGTACGGCAATTCTGGCAATATATGTACGAATAAAATACAGCTATGTAAACTATAAGGAACCTCCGAATAATAAGGCGCTGGACAAGCGCTGGGACGCGCTTTTTCTGCAGGTGCTTGGAACTGTTCAGAACGCTACGCCGGTTGTGCTGACAACATTTTTAACTACGCTGAAAACCGTCAGCGTGTACACTATATTCAACATGGTTCTGTCGGGACTTAACGGTCTTTTAAGTATTTTTACGAGCGGACTTAATGCATCCTTCGGAGAGGTTCTGGCAAAAAAACAGACCGAAGTGCTGCACAAGGCTTACCGTGACTTTGAATTTACGTATTATTACATGATTGCCGTTATATACTCAGTTGCATTCTTATGCATAATGAGCTTTGTCGGAATTTATACAAAAAATGTTCGTGATGCCAACTATAATGTGCCACTTTACGGAATTTTGTTTGTAATGAACGGACTTTTTTATAATATCAAAACACCGCAGGGAATGCTTGTCGGTTCGGCGGGACTCTACAAAGAAACGCGCTGGCAGACAATGGCACAGGCGATTATAGGAATTGTTTTCGGGACGGTGCTTGGAATTTGGTTTGGGCTTGCGGGAATTATGATCGGACTGATTTTGTCAAATCTCTACCGCGACATTGACTTGATATTTTTTATACCGAAATATGTGACAAAGCTCAGCCCGGTTGAAACCGTCGGCAGAGTTGTTCGAATGTTTGCTGTTATCGGAATTGTGATTGTCAGTGCAAAATTCTTTCCGATACAGGCAGAAAATTATTTCCAGTGGGCGGTGTATGCATTTGTTGCTATGCTCTATGCTATGTCTGTTTCGATAATTTTGGCGCTGATTTTTGATCGTCGTGAATTTAATAGCGTACTATTTAGAATAAAAGGAATGGTGGGTGGAAAAAAGAAATGATCCTGTTCGACAGAAAAGAGGACTGCTGCAGTTGTACCGCGTGCCTTGGAATATGTCCTAAAAAGGCAATTTCAATGCAGAGCGACAGCGAGGGCTTTTTGTATCCGGTGATTGATAAAAATTTGTGCGTAGACTGCGGTCTTTGCAAAAAGATATGTCCTATGTGCAATGAACCTGCAAAAAATCCGATACCGGATGTTTATGCGTTTAAATATAAGTCGGATGAGGTGCGGCTTAAAAGCTCGTCGGGCGGTGCGTTTACCGCTGTGTCGGATTATGTGCTTGAAAAAAAAGGATATGTTTTCGGGGCGGAGTATGATGAGAATTTTTGCGTTTCTCATGCAGAAGCGCACTCCGCCGCAGAGCGCGATTTAATGCGCGGATCGAAATATGTCCGGTCGCGGCTGGGTGACACTTTTGAAAAAGTTAAAAAATGCCTTGAAGCGGGAGAATATGTTCTCTTTTCTGGAACTCCGTGCCAGGTTGCAGGGCTTTATGCCTGCATTGGCAGAGAGTATGAAAGGCTTATAACATGTGATTTGATTTGCCACGGAACCCCGTCACCAAAGCTTTGGAAGGATTACCTTGAACATCTGAAGAACAAAACAGGCAAAAGCATTGTTTCGGCGGCTATCAGAGAAACATCAACGAAATGGGGAGACCATATGACAAAGGTCATTTTCGACGATGGCAGCGAATTTTTTTCAAAGGAATACATAAAACTGTTTACCCTGAACAATGCTCTGCATCCGGCATGTTACAGCTGTCGGTTTACATCTGTACAGAGGGTGTCGGACTTTACTCTGTCGGATTTTTGGGGAATTGAGAATGCTGCACCTGAATTGAAGGACGAAAAGGGAGTCTCGATGCTGTTTGTAAATACAAAAAAGGCGGCAGAAATTTTTGATGAGATAAAATCAAATGCCGAAATAAAAAAGGTGGTAATAGAAACAGCGGTACAGCCTCAGTTGTATCACCCGGTGAGGTTGCCCCGTACGCGAAAAATGTTTTGGCGCGATTATTCAAATAAAGGCATAGCTTTCGTAATTGACAAGTATGTTACACGTATGTACGGTATGCGGCTTAAACTGTTTGCCGCAAATATGCTGAAAAAAATAAAAGGATAAAGAAAAATGACAACGGAATTTTTACAGTTTCTTTATATGTACGGCTGCGGTGCACGCGGAATCTCGCCAAAGCCGTGCGAGGAATTCGATTTAAATAAGATAATCGAAATATCGGGAAGGCACAACGCATTTGATTTTGTGTTTCTGGCGATAAACAAGCTTAGGGAAAGCGGGGAATTGTGGGGTATTTCTGATGATGCATTTGCAGCACTCAACAAACGCTTTCTGGCTTCATACAGCTCGAATTATGCGCGCCGTGCAAGCGTACTGAAAGTTCTCGGGCAGCTGGAGAAATCTCAAGTACCTTACCGCGTGATAAAGGGTATTGTGTTGAGCGAGCTGTACAGCGAACCTGTTGTGAGAGTATCCTGCGATACCGATGTTTTGGTAAATCCTGAGGATGAAAAGGACTTAATAAGCCGGTTTAAAACAATGGGCTTTGAGTTTGAAGTGGAAAAGGAAGAAAGCCACCATTCTGTCTGCCGTCATCCGCTCGCCGGAATGTTCGAGATACACCACAGGCTATATGACGAGATTTTTGATGATTCATGGTTCGAAAATAAATTCGGGCTGACGGAAAAACCTATAAAGATTTTGGCAGGCGACACTATGCTGACTACTGTTGGAATTACCGATGGATTTATTTTTAATCTTTTGCATCTTATAAAGCACTTTTTACTTACAGGCACGAGTGCTCAGCAGATTATGGATGTGCTGTTGTATGCCAAAAAGTACAATGACGAAATTGACTGGAAAAGGACTTTTGATATTCTGAATCAGCTGAAATACTATAAATTTTTCGGCGGAGTTTTGACAATAGGAACGGAATATTTTGGATTTTCCGCGTCGGATTTTCCTCATTTTGTGATAGACAAAAATGCGGCGGACAATATTCTTTCCGATCTTGAAGAAGGAGGAGCATACGGAGCGCTTGAAAGAAGCGAACGTGACAAGTTTTATCATGCATATACGGCAGAGCGTTTAAAAAAGGAGCACAAAAATGTGTCATATGAAAAATATGTCGCTGAAAAAAAGCACATAAGCCTTGTGACAAAGCTTTTTTCACGACCGTCGGTTCTTTATGCCAGATATCCGTTTGTAGGACGCCATCACTGGCTTTTACCGATCGGCTGGATTATGCGCTGGTGCGGCGGAATAAGGCTTTTTGCCCAAAAAAAGCTGACCATAGGGGAATATATAAGCATTATGCCGGATAAGCATAACGAAGTTATAAACCAAAGAATGGATAAAGTTAGAGAATTGGATATGTTTTAAAGTTTTATAGAAAGGAAGCTGTAAAAATGAAAACAAATGAAAGCATATTTGCAGGAAAAACCTTGTTGATAACGGGAGGAACGGGTTCTTTCGGAAACGCGGTTTTAAACAGGTTTTTAAAAACCGATATCGGTGAAATACGCATTTTTTCGCGTGATGAAAAAAAACAGGACGATATGCGCCACGAATATCAGCAGAAATATCCCAAGGAAAGCAGAAAAATTAAGTTTTATATCGGGGATGTACGTGACTTGCGCAGCATACGTGATGCAATGCATGGCGTTGATTACATTTTTCATGCTGCGGCACTGAAGCAGGTACCATCCTGTGAATTCTTCCCGATTGAAGCGGTAAAAACCAATGTTTTTGGTACGGACAACGTACTGACCGCTGCCATTGACGAGGGAGTAAAAAAGGTTATATGTCTGTCTACCGACAAAGCTGCATATCCTGTAAACGCGATGGGAACTTCAAAGGCGATGATGGAAAAAGTTGTTGTGGCAAAGTCCAAAACCACAGACAAAACAATGATTTGCTGTACGCGCTACGGAAATGTTATGTGTTCGCGCGGAAGTGTTATTCCTTTGTTTATCGATCAGATTAAAAACGGAAATCCGCTTACTGTAACAGAGCCAAAGATGACAAGGTTTATCATGAGCCTGGAAGAAGCGGTCGAACTGGTGCTGTTTGCTTTTGAAAATGCCGAAAGCGGCGACATAATGGTTCAAAAAGCCCCGGCATGCACGATAGAGGTGCTTGCGCAGGCTGTTAAAGAGCTTTTTAATTCAGATTCGGAAATAAAAATTATCGGCATACGACACGGAGAAAAAATGTACGAAACATTGCTCACAAATGAGGAATGTGCTCACGCGGTTGACATGGGTGAGTTTTATCGCGTTCCTGCCGACAAGCGCGATTTGAACTATGACAAATATTTCAAAATCGGCGATGAAAACAGGAATGTTTTGACCGAGTTCAATTCGGAAAACACAGAGCTTCTGACTGTAGAAGAGGTTAAGGAAAAGCTTTTGACGCTTTCGTATATACAAAATGAGCTGAAAAAAGCCTAAATGGATTTTTATTTTATTTACAGTGTGTTTTGGCATGGAAAGGAACAGATATAAAAATAATGAAAATTCTGATTACGGGATCAGGAGGATTTGTCGGCAAGAATCTTGTTGCAACGCTTGAAAATATCCGTGATGACAAGGACAAGACCTTCGGCATAGACCAAGAAATTGAAATTTTTGAATATGACGTTGACACCGCACCTGAAAAGCTTGATACATTTACGCGTGAATGCGACTTTGTGTTTCACCTTGCGGGAGTGAACCGCCCAAAAGACGAAAAGGAGTTTATGGAGGGGAATTTCGGCTTTACTTCTCTTCTTTTGGATAAGCTTAAGCAAAACAGGAATAAGGCTCCGGTGCTTATAACTTCATCAATTCAGGCAGCGCTTGATAATCCGTACGGAAAATCAAAAAAAGCCGGAGAGGATTTGATTTTTTCATACGGTAAAGCAAACGGCATAAAAACCTGTGTTTACCGCTTGCCAAACCTATTCGGTAAATGGTGCAGACCGAATTATAATAGCGTAGTTGCGACTTTTTGCCACAATATTGCTCATGATCTGCCGATAACGGTAAATGACCGCAGCATTTTAATGAATCTGGTGTATATTGACGATGTTGTGGGCGAGCTGATTAATGCGCTTAAAGGCAGAGAAAACAGAAGGGACGAGTATTGTTATGTGCCGACGGTGTATACAATTACTCTCGGAAAGATTGCTGACTTAATATATTCCTTTAAGGCAAGCCGTAAGGAAAGATCAATTCCCGATATGTCAGATGCCTTTACAAAAAAGCTATACAGTACATATTTGAGTTATCTTCCGGTGGACGAGTTCAGCTACCCGCTGAAAATGAATGTTGATGAGCGCGGCTCTTTCACCGAAATTATTCGAACCATAGACCGCGGACAGGTATCGGTGAACATTTCAAAGCCGGGAATAAAAAAGGGGAATCACTGGCATCACACAAAAAATGAAAAGTTTGTTGTAGTGAGCGGCAGAGGAGTTATTCGCTTCAGAAAGCCTGGGGACGATGAAATTATAGAATATTTTGTTAGCGGTGATAAGATTGAAGTTGTGGATATTCCGACAGGGTATACGCACAATATAGAAAATCTGGGTACAGGAGATATGGTGACTATTATGTGGTGCAATGAATGCTTTGATCCCGACAAACCCGACACATATTTTCTGGAGGTGTGAGATGAACAAATTAAAAGTTATGACGATTATAGGCACGCGTCCCGAAATAATCAGGCTTTCGGCGTGCATAAAGGCGTGTGACAGATATTTTGACCATATACTGGTACATACAGGTCAAAATTGGGACTATACTTTAAACGAAGTCTTTTTTAAAGACCTTGAGCTGAGAGAACCGGACTATTATCTTGACAGCGTGGGCGAACATCTTGGTGCGACAATGGGGAACATTATAGCAAAATCGTATGAGGTTATGCAGAAAGAAAAGCCCGATGCGGTGCTGCTTTTGGGAGATACCAATTCTGCACTTTCGGCAATTTCGGCAAAAAGGCTTAAGATTCCGATTTTCCATATGGAAGCAGGCAACAGGTGCTGGGACTGGAATGTTTCCGAAATGATTAACAGGAAAATTGTCGACCATATTTCGGACATAAATATGCCATATACCGAAAATTCAAGAAGATACTTGATTTCGGAGGGTATTGACGGAAAGACGATTTTTGTCACCGGTTCGCCAATGCGTGAGGTTTTGCGCGATCATATGAGCAAAATTAAGCAAAGCAATGTTTTGGAGAATTTAGGACTTGAAAAGGGGAAATATATTCTTGTTTCGGCTCACCGCGAAGAAAACATTGATAATGAAGAAAACTTTATGAGCCTTATGACCTCGATAAACAACATTGCTGAAAAGTACCAAATGCCGGTTATATATTCAACTCATCCGCGGAGCATGAAGTTTATTGAAAAGCGGCAGTTTAAATTCAATCCTCTGGTTAAAAACCTGAAGCCGTTCGGATTTATGGATTATAATAAGCTGCAGATGAACAGCTATTGTGTGCTTTCGGACAGCGGAACTCTATCGGAGGAAAGCGCCATGCTGGGATTCGCGGGCGTTTTGATTCGAACCAGTACCGAAAGACCTGAGGTTCTTGACAAAGGTACAATAGTAATCGGAGGAATAAAGGGAAAGGACGTTGAACAGGCGGTAGAGCTTGCTGTCAGTATGCGTGAAAACGGAGAAGAGCTTGTGATGCCGTTTGATTATGAGGATACAAATGTGTCGGTTAAGGTGGTAAAGCTGATTCAGAGCTACACTCATATAGTAAACAAGACGGTTTGGCTTAAATAGAATGAAAGAATACAAGAAATTTACATTTGACAAAAATTGTTCGCAGTTCATAAAAGCGCTTTCGATATTAATGATGCTCATGCACCATTTTTGGGGATATCCAGACTGGCTTTATAACGGAAACAAATGTGCGGGAATTTTCGGGGGAGATATTCCGGTTGAAATGTGCCTTGCTGGATTTTTTAAGCTTTGTGTTGCTTTTTTTGCATTTGTGACGGGTTATGGAATGTTTTTTGTCATGCAAAAAGAGCATTACTTAAAAAAAGTGATAAAAAAAGCATACGGAATTTTGGTGACCTATTGGCTGATAATTTTTCTCGTATATTTGCCGGCGTACTTCCTGATAAATAGGTCAGCCACCGCGGAATATATTTCTGCTAAAGAAATTATTCTCGGCATGTTTGGGATAAGCAACAAAATAAACAGATTTTCGTGGTACATTTACTTTTATTTGCTTGCGATTTTTACTCTGCCTGTTTACAAGCGCATTATGTCCAAAAATCAAATTTTGGCATTGTGCGGTGCGTTAATTCCGTTTAAAGCTGCCATTTTCATAATAAATCACGGCAGTTTTGATATTCCGCGGCTATTTTTAAACTGTATCAATAATTATCTTAATTATATGAGTGTGATTCTTATAGGATACATTTTTGCAAAATATAATACCTTTGATACACTAAGCCATTTTTTGTATAGACTTAGGCTGGATAAAGCGGTTACATATGCATTAATAATATTTGTAATTTTTATTTTCAGAGATATAATAGGAGGTGCGATTTTTGGCACAAACATTGACGCGGTATATACTCCGTTTCTGATACTGGCACTGGGCAAAATGTCAAAGAAAATCAACAATATGCATATTGTTGATTTTCTCGCTCGACATTCTCTTAACTTTTGGCTACTTCACGGAATATTTTTTCCTCAGAGCAACGGACTGACATTTTTGCAGAATTTAGTATATTTTCCGCGGATTCCCATTCTAATAGTTGTATGGGCGATTGTCTTAATGCTGCCGGTATCGGTGATGCTAAAAAAAATATGCCGCATACTGCATGCTGATTGAAAGTGTACTGATATACGCACACAGGCAAAATTGTTGCAAGACGCAACACATAATTTTTTGCTTGTGTGCGTTTTACGTATAAAATTACGCAAAGTATTGACAAAAAGCGAAAAATGTGGTATAATATCTACTATAAAATATGCATATTTTTACATAGAAAGTTGCATAAAGCAACGTCAAAAAAGGAGGATGTGTGAGTGAATTTTAATTTCAGAGTTACAAATGACAGACTGATTCTTATCGGGAACAAGAACGCATATGCCGGGAATAAAAATTATTACGGCTGTCGTTTTGAATTTTCAGACGAGTGGAAGAATACAGCCCAATATGCTGTCTTCAAATACGGCGGAAGCTATTTCGGGCCGATTGCAATAAGCGGTAGTACGTGCAAAATTCCATACGACGTACTTAAAACGGCAGGCAGCTTTTGCGTTGGTGTTTACGGAGTTGATTCTGCCAATACAATGTGCATTTCTACCGGATGGCAGGAAATAACCGTAGGAGCAGGCAGCTATATTGAGGGTGCAACCGTTCCAGAAACTCCGTCGGAGGATTTGTGGTCACAGTATCTTGAAGCAATGCAAAAATCTCTTGACAATGCTGTTCCGCATATCGGTGAAAACGGTAATTGGTATGTGTTCGATGCTCAAAGCGGTGAATATACTGACACAGACATCAAGGCGGAAGGGCATACACATGCAAACGCTTCCATACTTGATGGAATTTCCTCTGATACCATAAAAACTTGGAACGGTAAGCAAGACGGATTTTCGGCAGGTGCGGGATTGACGCTTGACAAAGGCATTTTGTCGGTCAGCGATTATCATGAAATTGACAGTCTGACCATTAACGAAGATGAAGTGGGCATTGTGGAAATTACAAAAAATATGTCGGATTTGTCAAAAATAGCGGTTTTTTTGAAAGTTCCGGCTTCAACGGTTAAGGCAAGCATAAGTGTTGTTATAAACGGAGTACATCATGTTGCGTCAATGATGAACTGTGTTTCGGAAAGTAGTATTACATATTGTTCCGCACGAGTATTCAAGGACTATTCGTGGTGGGGGATATCGGTTGCGGGCAACGGCGGAAATGATTGTAAAAATGCTTATATGCGTACTGTCCAGGATGCATCCCGCTGCCAAATAAACAACTTTAAACTTGTCAGTACAGGTATTATACCAAAGGGTACCGCAATAATGATTTTGGGGGCGTGATTATATTGAAAAAGTATATTGACGGAAAATATGTTGATACAGACGAGAGCTATGATGCGTTTTATAAAGAGTTGGGGTATAAGGAAACAGTAGAATTGCTTATACGTGAAAAATATAGCGTAAGCGATGAATTTGCTTTGCAGAGGCAAAAGGACGCAAAGCAGTCCGAGTACAGCGAGT
This sequence comes from Bacillota bacterium, assembly GCA_029007725.1. Classification (GTDB taxonomy): domain Bacteria; phylum Bacillota; class Clostridia; order UBA1381; family UBA1381; genus UBA1738. The sequence goes on from JAQXIJ010000055.1 coordinate 30,743, forward strand.
ATTACGCATATTGCGAAGAATGTAAGAAAAAAGCAAGGGAGTTGACGAAATAGTGCCTGACTACAGTTTTTATGTAAATGAGTTTTTGGGGGAAGAAATTGACGGCGAGGAAGAATTTTTGCGTCTTGGAAGAAAAGCAGAAAAATATCTTGAAAGCATAATCGGCGGTGAATTTGACAAAAACGATAGCGAATGTTTTGACGCGGTGTGCGCTGTTGCAGAGGCGTATAAAAAATATGCCGATCGTGACGGAATTGCATCGGAAAGCGCAGATGGCTACAGCGTGAGCTACGAAAAACGCGCCGGCACCGAGCTATATGACGCCGCAAAGCTGTATTTGCCGAAACGTCTTTTATACCGCGGAATTTAGATAAAAAACAATTTGGTGCATTGTAAAATGAACCTGCAATAGTAAGTAAACAGAAAAAAGTATCCATAGTGACGAACCTGTGGTAGAATTGAGATTAATCAACAACAACTCTGAAAGGAACATCACTATGGACATTCTAAAGTATACCAC
>JAQXIJ010000056.1 GCA_029007725.1 Bacillota bacterium
CTGCTTTTAGGATATTTAAGTGAAGATTGTCCTCGAATGACCGATTGAAGAATGCCATTGACAAAACCGGCGGATTTCTGGCAGTATTTTTTTGTCAGCTTGACGCTTTCGTTTACCGCTGCCGACTCCGGCACCTTATCCATAAAATATATCTGATATACACCCATCCTGAGAATGAGCAGAACGAATTTTGACATTTTTTTGATCTTAACGCTTGAATATTGCGAAATCACATAATCAAGCGTCAGCTTTCTTCTCACTACACCGTATACAAGCTGCGTAATAAAGCCTTTTTCAATGCTGTTTGCAATGCCTGACAAAGTTTTTTTTAATGCCATATTTGAATATGCGCCGTCATACTCAATTTTATAGAGTGCCAAAAGCGCAAGCTCTCGTGAATTGTTCATATTAATCCCTTCGTCTTGAGTTGTTGATTATAGCCAGTCGCAAAAGCTGCAGTGCAGAGGCGAATGCAGCTGCAACATATGTCATTGCAGCTGCAGACAGCACCTTTTTTGCTCCGCGCAGTTCCTGTTCGTCCAACATGCAGCTTGAATTAAGAATAACAAGTGCTCGGTGACTCGCGTTAAATTCTACAGGAAGTGTTACCAGTTGGAAAACCAGCGCCGCCGAAAAGAGAATAATTCCCAGATTTGCAAGATTGGCAAGACCCAGCAAAATTCCAATTATAAACAGCGGCATAGAAAGCGTAGAACAAAGGTTTACCGCAGGAACAATGGCATTTCTCACCTTTATAGGAACATATCCGACCGCGTGCTGAACAGCGTGTCCAGCCTCATGAGCTGCAACTCCTATAGCCGCCACGGAATCCGAATTATAGGTCGCATCGGAAAGTCGTATGACATTTGTACGCGGATCAAAGTGGTCATTGAGATTTCCGCTTATGTGTTCGATAGCAACATTATAAAGTCCGTTATCGTCAAGAATTTTCCTTGCGGCATCTTTGCCGGTATAATGCCTGTATGAGTGCACCGCGGAATAGCGGTTAAATGCTCTTTGAACACCGTTTGATGCAAACATTGCCAGAAAAAAGCCTATTAAAACTAAAATATAAGTCGGATCATAAAATAACATATCTATACCTCATTTCAAAATTGTTCCATAATCTATTTTGTGTCCCCTTAAATATTCGTCTATACCCATTCTTTTACTGTTCGGAAATTGCGCCTTAACTATATAAATAGAGCCGTCACAGGTTTTTATCCGCAATCCCCTGCCCTTTTCAAATCCAATTATCTGACCGTTTTTTCCGTTCACCGGCTCACCCTTGCGTGCAGTTATGATTTTTACCAGGTTGTCATGATAATACGAATATGCCATAGGCCAGCTGTTCATTCCACATATAAGATTTGAAATCTCATTTGTCGACTTTGACCAGTTTATATGCGCCATATCCTTTTTTATTATTGGCGCATAGGTTTGTTCTTCATGATTCTGAGGAACCGGAGTTATGCTTTTGATATTTTTTATTGTTTTGACAAGCAAATCGCCGCCGAGTTTTGCCATTTTAACAAAAAGATCTTCCGAGGTTTCATACTCACCAATTTCGATTTCTTGTCTAAGAAGCATATCTCCCGTGTCAAGCCCGTTATCCATCAGCATTGTAGTAATTCCGGTTTTTTTTTCGCCGTTTATTATCGCCCATTGTATTGGAGCGGCTCCGCGAAGCTTCGGCAAAAGGGATGCGTGAACATTGATACAGCCATATTTAGGATAGCTGATGATATATTCCGGAAGCAGCTTACCATAGGCAACAACAGCTATGATGTCCGGCTTCAATTCATCTAAGACCGGAATAAGCTCACCGTTTTTGAGCTTTTTAGGCTGAAAAACCGGTATTCCGTTTTCTTCAGCTGCTATTTTAACATCGGTTGGCGAAAGCTTATGACCTCTTCCCTTAGGCTTATCGGGCTGACTTACAGCTCCCACGACATTCATGCCCGCCAAAACAAGTGAACGCAGACATTCTGCCGCAATATCCGGAGTTCCCATAAATAAAATTTTCATATTATTTTTCCTCAAATTTAATTACCTTATCCAAAAACAGTTTTCCGTCAAGATGATCTATCTCATGGCAGAAAGCACGTGCCAAAAGTCCCGTACCGGACATTTCAAACTTTTTGCCGTTTCGGTCAAGAGCTTCGACTGTGACGGATTCTGGTCTTTCTACCTCGCCCCACACTCCTGGCACACTAAGACACCCTTCCGAGCCGATCTGTGAGCCTTCTTCCTTGATAATTTTAGGATTTATAAGCTCAATCAATCCATCGCCGACATCGATTACAACGGCTCTTTTTAAAATTCCGACCTGCGGCGCGGCGAGACCTGCACCGTTATTTTTCTGCATGGTTTCATACATATCATCAAGGAGAATACCAAGCTTTTTATCAAAAACCTTTACTTCCTTACATACCTTAGAGAGTACTTCATCGCCCTCTTTTCTGATTTCTCTTAATGCCATTTTTTCACCC
>JAQXIJ010000057.1 GCA_029007725.1 Bacillota bacterium
TTCCGTTATAAACGGATTGTAGCCCCATGCCATAAGCGAACAGGTGTCGGTCTCCTTTTTTTCTACCGAAATTTTGTTTACCATTGCTTGAATCGGCGTTCTCTGATATTTTCCGCCAAACGGCATAAGCACCGTACCTGCGCCGATTGTCGAGTCAAAACGCTCCGAAAGTCCGCGCTTTGAACAAACATTAAGGTCACCGGCAAGCTCGGTATACAGCATTTCAAAATCTCCGCTTATTTCTTTATCAAAGTCCTCTATCGCAGCCGGAGCAATGTCTATATGCTTTGGCGCGCCGTTTGAATTCAAAAACTCACGCGAAATATTGACAATTTCTTTTCCGTTCCATGTCATTGTAAGATACGGCTTTTCCTTAACCGTCGCAACTATAACCGCTTCAAGATTTTCCTTTTCGGCCAGTCTGCAAAATGTTTCGGCATCCTCTTTTGCGACCACAACCGCCATTCTTTCCTGAGATTCCGAAATTGCAAGCTCTGTTCCGTCCAGTCCCTCATATTTTTTCGGGACCTTATCAAGGTTTATGTCCAGTCCATCGGCAAGCTCTCCGATTGCAACCGAAACACCGCCTGCACCGAAGTCATTGCAGCGCTTTATAAGTCTTGTGGCATAGCCGTTTCTAAACAGACGCTGAAGCTTTCTTTCCTCAGGTGCATTTCCCTTTTGTACCTCTGCGCCGCATGTTTCAAGAGATGAAAGGCTGTGCGATTTTGATGAACCGGTTGCACCTCCGCAGCCGTCACGTCCCGTTCTGCCGCCCAAAAGTATAACTACATCGCCCGGCTTAGGGCATTCTCTTCTTACATTTTCGGCAGGCGCGGCAGCGATTACCGCACCGATTTCCATTCTTTTTGCAACATAACCGTCATGGTATATTTCATCCACCTGACCAGTCGCAAGTCCGATCTGATTGCCATATGAGCTGTAGCCGTTTGCGGCCGTAGTTACAATTTTCCGCTGTGGAAGCTTGCCGGGGAGCGTTTCATTTACAGGCGTAAGAGGATTTGCCGCACCGGTTACGCGCATTGCGGCATAAACATAGCTTCTGCCCGAAAGAGGGTCACGGATAGCACCGCCTATACATGTTGCAGCACCGCCGAAAGGCTCAATTTCGGTCGGGTGATTGTGCGTTTCGTTTTTAAACAGCAAAAGCCATTTTTCTTTTGCACCTTCCACATTAACGTCAATTTTAACCGTGCATGCATTGATCTCTTCAGACTCGTCCAGTTTATCAAGCTTTCCCTCGGCACGCAGATATTTTGTCGCAATAGTTGCAATATCCATCAGGTTTATCGGTTTTGTACGTCCAAGTTTTTCACGTGTTTTGATGTACTCGTCATAGGCTTTTTGCAAAAGCTCATCCTTAAATTCCACACTATCGATATTGGTCAAAAATGTTGTGTGGCGGCAATGATCTGACCAATAGGTATCTATCATTTTTATTTCTGTTATTGTCGGATCTCGCTTTTCCGAAGCAAAATACTGCTGACAAAACTGTATGTCATCTATATCCATCGCCAAGCCCTGCGTATTTATGAAATCCGCAAGACCTTCTTTTGAAAGCGTACAGAATCCGTCCAGAGTTTTTACCGTCTGTGGAATTTCATACTCGGTTTTAAGCGTTTTCGCCGTTTCGAGAGAAGCCTCACGCGCTTCTACGGGGTTTATAACATAGCCCTTTATTTTTTCCAGTTCTTCCGAGGACATTTTTCCGTAAATCGCATAGACCTTTGCTGTTTTTACAATAGGGCGCTCTCCCTTTGAAATAATCTGGATACATTCCGAAGCGGAAGCCGCGCGCTGGTCAAACTGTCCCGGCAGAAATTCCACAGCAAACACGTAATCGGCATCTTTTGCAAAGCTATCGGTAACTATATCGAGCTGTGGCTCGGAAAATACTGTTTTTACCGCATAATCGAACAATTCCTTATCGATGTTTTCAACGTCATAACGGTTATAAATTCTTAAATTTTCTACGCCATTTATCTGCAGCAGAGACGTAATTTCATTTTTCAGTCCGTTCGCCTCGTTTGCAAGCTCTTTTTTCTTTTCGACATAAACTCTGTAAACCATTATTTTTCCTCCGCTTTAAGCGCTTTTGCACCTATGTCTTTTCTGTAATAAGCATTTTCAAACTTAACGGAATCCACCGTTTTGTATGCGTTGTAAACCGCATCGGCAAGCGTATCCGCAACCTCGGTAACGCCCAGAACACGTCCTCCGGCAGTTTTTAATACCCCGCCGTCAATTTTTGCTCCGGCAACATAGATATTTTTGTCCTGGGGCATTGTTATTTCATATCCCGTTTCATATTTCTGCGGATAGCCTCTTGAAGCCATAACGACGCAGCACGCAGACTTATCCGAAAACTTAACCTCAGCTTTATCGAGAGTTCGATCATAAATATTAAGCATTATGTCAAGCAAATCACTTTCAAGAAGTGGCAGAACAACCTGTGTTTCGGGGTCACCAAAGCGGCAGTTGTACTCGATTACTTTCGGTCCGTTTTTGGTTAGCATAAGTCCAAAGTACAGGCAGCCCGAAAAGATTCTTCCCTCTTTATTCATAGCCTCTATTGTTGGAATGAAAATCTCTTTCATGCATCGGTCTGCAATCTCTTCGGTATAATACGGATTCGGTGCAACGGTGCCCATTCCACCGGTGTTAGGGCCTTTATCGCCGTCCAAAGCACGCTTGTGATCCATAGACGAAATCATCGGCACAATCGTTTTTCCGTCAGTAAATGACAGAACGGACACCTCCGGTCCCTCCAAAAATTCCTCGACAACGATATTGTTTCCGCTGTCGCCGAACACCTTATCCTGCATCATTGAGCGAACAGCAGACTTTGCTTCATCACGCGTTGCAGCGATTATTACGCCCTTGCCCAGCGCAAGTCCATCTGCCTTGATCACCGTCGGAATTGGTGCTGTATCAAGATATTCAAGTGCCTTTTCCATATCTGAAAAGACCTCGTATGCTGCAGTCGGGATATCGTATTTTTTCATAAGGTTCTTTGAAAAAACCTTACTTCCCTCTATAATTGCCGCCGCCTTGTTCGGGCCGAATGTCTTTATACCTGCCGCATTAAGACTGTCGACAGCGCCCAGAACAAGCGGATCATCAGGCGCTACAACTGCAAAATCTATATTGTTTCTAACGGCAAATTCGGTTATTGCATCAATATCTTTTGCACCGATATTGACACATGTTGCGTCTGCCGCAATTCCGCCGTTTCCGGGCAGTGCAAAAATTTCCGTTACGTTTTTGTTTTCTTTAATCTTTTTAATTATAGCGTGCTCGCGTCCGCCGCCGCCTACAACAAGAATTTTCAAGGTAACTTACCTCCAAATCAATATATTGGGTGTTTAGTACAAAGCTCCTGAACTTCATTTGATACCCTTTCCTTGCATCCGTCAAAATCAACCACTACGTCATGAATCCAGCCTGCAATCTTCAGCATATCGTCCTCCTTAAAGCCTCTGCTTGTAACGGCGGGTGTTCCGAGTCTTATTCCACTTGTAACAAACGGGCTTTCTGGATCGTTCGGTATAGCATTTTTATTTACCGTAATGTGAACCTCGTCAAGCCGCTTTTCAAGCTCTTTTCCTGTTATGTCAAATGGGGTAAGATTTAGAAGCATAAGGTGGTTATCCGTGCCGTTTGAAACAATTTTGAAGCCCTTTTCAACCAACGCCTCAGACAAGGTCTTTGCATTTTTAAGAATTTGCTTCTGATATTCCTTAAATTCATCGGTCATTGCCTCGCCCAAAGCAACTGCCTTTGCCGCGATAATGTGCATCAATGGCCCGCCCTGTATTCCCGGAAAAACTGCCTTATCAATCTGCTTTGCAAGGCTTTCTTTGCACAAAATCATACCGCCTCTCGGACCGCGCAGCGTCTTATGGGTTGTAGTTGTAACAACATCAGCATATGGTACTGGGCTCGGGTGAAGTCCGGCTGCAACAAGACCTGCAATGTGCGCTATGTCAACCATCATATATGCGCCGACTTCATCGCATATTTCGCGGATTTTTTTGAAATCTATAATTCTCGAATATGCGCTTGCGCCGGAAATAATCATCTTAGGCTTACACTCAAGCGCAATCTTTTTCATTTCATCATAATCGATTTGTTCGGTTTCAGCCGATACCTCGTATGGCACAATATTGAAATATTTACCCGAAATATTAACCGGTGAACCATGAGAAAGATGACCGCCGTGAGCAAGGCTAAGGCCCATAACGGTATCCCCCGGATTTACCAATGCAAAAAACGCAGCAAGATTTGCGTTTGCACCGCTGTGTGGCTGAACATTTGCGTGTTCTGCACCAAAAAGCTTTTTGGCACGCTCGCGCGCTATGTCTTCTACTATATCAACATACTGACATCCGCCGTAGTATCTGTGACCGGGATATCCCTCCGCATATTTATTGGTCAAAACGGTTCCGGCAGCAAGAAGAACAGCTTTTGAAACGATATTTTCCGATGCTATAAGCTCAATGTTATTCTGCTGTCTTTCAAATTCCATGTTGCACGCCGAATAAACCTCAGGGTCATAGTTTTCCAATTCTTCAAAAAAGTTTCTCATAATTATAATAATTCCTTTCCGTGCCAGAGGCACAAAGCTTCATATAACATTAATGGTGGAACAGACGCATTTTTGTCATAGCCATTGCAATACCATATTTATTACAGGTGTCTATTACATTGTCATCGCGTATTGAGCCACCTGGCTGTGCAATATAGCTTACACCGCTGCGATGTGCACGCTCAATGTTATCACCGAACGGGAAAAACGCGTCCGATCCAAGCGAAACACCGCTGATGCTTTTTAAATATTCTCTCTGCTCCTGTCTTGTAAAGGGCTGAGGCTTTTCATAAAACAGCATCTGCCAGTTTCCGTCCGCTAAAACGTCCTCACTGTCCTCGCCGAGATAAACATCTATAGCATTATCTCTATCCGCACGCCGTATATCGTCCTTAAATGGCAGACCAAGCACTTTGTCGCTTTGTCTTAAGTGCCAGTAATCGGCTTTGTTTCCCGCGAGACGCGTGCAGTGTATACGAGACTGCTGTCCTGCTCCGACGCCGATTGCCTGACCGTTCTTTGCATAGCAAACCGAATTCGACTGCGTATATTTCAGCGTTATCAGCGCAATTATAAGGTCGCGCTTTGCATCGTCCGGAAGATTTTTATTTTCGGTTACAATATCATAAAGCAGCTTTTCTTCAATTTTGAAGTTATTTCTTCCTTGCTCAAAGGTAACACCGAAAACCTGCTTTATTTCCTGCTCTGCCGGAAGATATTCCGGATCGATTTTTACAATATTATATGTGCCTTTTCTCTTTGATTTCAGAATCTCAAGCGCCTCGTTATCATAACCAGGAGCAATAATTCCGTCCGAAACCTCGCGTGCAATAATTTTTGCTGTTGTCACATCGCATACATCGGAAAGTGCAATCCAATCGCCGTATGAGCTCATTCTGTCAGTTCCCCTTGCTCTTGCATACGCTGTAGCAAGCGACGATTCATCCAGTCCCTCTATGTCATCAACAAAACATGCCTTTTTCAGCTTGTCGCTCATTTTTATGCCCACAGCTGCAGACGTTGGACTTACATGCTTAAATGATGTTGCAGCGCACATTCCGAGTGCGTCCTTAATTTCCTTCACCAACTGCCAGCTGTTGAAAGCGTCCAGAAAATTAATATACCCAGGTCTGCCGTTAAGAATTTCTATCGGCAGGTCTGTGCCGTCGCGCATAAAAATTCTCGCCGGATTCTGGTTCGGGTTACAGCCGTATTTCAGTTCAAATTCCTTCATCATTAGCTCTCCTTTGCGTTTTTGTTCAACATTCTGTTGTCCGTTTCACCTGTTTTTAGGTCAACATATCTTACATAAATAGAAATTTTGTTATTTTCGTCAAGGTTCTCCCAAATATTTTTTGTAAACTCATCTATGTCGTTCGGAATTTTTACCCTTTCCGGTTCTCCGCAAAAGGTCGGAATCGGGTTCCCGTCGCATATATAAGTATGAATGAAATGTCCCAAACCGGCTGTTGCCGGATATGCATAGGTAAATCTTGCACAGGCGCTGCCCTTGTCATCAATGCTTTTTAAAATGCTCATCTGATACATAAAATCATTATCGCCAAAGGTCAGCATAGAGCTTATTCTCGGCGTAAAATTAGGTATGTCCGGCTCAAACTGGCGCGTTTCAAGTGCTTCGGAAAAACTTTTGCCCTCCTTTATGAATTCATAAATTGTGTCGGTCTGGTCTCCGTTTGTGACAATCAGATTATTTTTAAAAGTTCTTATAGGTGAATAAATTATAAGGCTCGGATCCTCTACCTTCGATGCATCAAACGGGTGAATTATAACTTCGTCACCGTTTTCGACAAATATGCGGTTTCTGGAGTTTTCGGATCTGCCCATAATAAAGTACGCAACAACAGCTTTTTTTTCATCGGCGCTTTTCCCTACAATAATTCCTCTGCCGACATAAGAATTCCCATGTATAAGCTTTCCTATATTATTAATCCCATAAGGCTGCATTTTTATTTTCCTCCATCAGTTTTTTCGATACCATCTCGCACGCTTTTGGTAATATTATCCATTCTGCTTGCTGCATAACGCGCTTTTGCAAAATTTCAGGGGTATCGCCATCCTCAATTTCAACGGCTTTCTGCATAATTATTTCTCCCCCGTCTGGAATTTCGTTCACAAAATGCACTGTTGCTCCGGTCACCTTGACACCGTATTGAAGTGCTGCTTCATGAACCCTGAGTCCATAAAAGCCTTTTCCGCAAAAGGAAGGGATAAGCGACGGGTGAATATTTATAATTCGATTAGCATATTTTTTCGTAAATTCTGCGCTTAAGATGCTCATGAATCCTGCAAGAACTATCATGTCAATCTTATATTCGTCAAGGTATTCAGTTATCTTTTTTTCAAAGCTTTCCTGACTGCCAAGCTGCCTTTTTGATACGACAGCGGTTGAAATGTTGTTCTTTTCGGCACGCACCAGCGCATATGCGTCAGGACTGCTTGACACCACAAGCTCAATTTTTCCACTCGTTATAATACCTGATTTCTGTGCATCCATAAGCGCCTGGAGATTAGTACCACCGCCCGATACAAAAACAGCTATTCGGGTCAGCATATAACCACGCTTTCTTCACCCTTTACGATTTCACCCATGATATATGCGTCTTCGCCGTTTGCACGCAGGGTTTCCAGTGCACTCTCGGCATCGTCTTTTGAAACAACAACGCTCATTCCAACACCCATATTAAATGTATTGAACATATCTCTTTCAGATATTCCGCCTCTTTGCTGTAAAAGCTTGAATATCGGAAGAATTTTTACTGATTTTTTATCTATAATTGCGCTGTATCCGTCCGGAATACTGCGCGGGATGTTTTCATAAAATCCGCCGCCTGTTATATGAGACACTGCTTTTACCGTAACCTTATCAAAGAGTGCAAGCATTGGATTTACATAAATTTTTGTCGGTGTAAGCAGTGTTTCTCCGATTGATTTTCCACCCAACTCTGCACACGGAGATTTGATGTCAGCATTCTCTACATCAAACACCTTTCTGACAAGCGAAAATCCGTTTGAATGTACGCCGCTTGACGGCAACGCAATTATAACGTCGCCTTCGGTGATTGAATTTTTGTCAAGCACCTTGTCCTTATCCACAACGCCCACCGAAAAACCGGCAAGGTCATATTCGTCAATCGGATAAAATCCGGGCATTTCAGCAGTTTCTCCTCCGATAAGTTCGCACCCCGACTGAACACAACCCTCTGCAATTCCCGAAACAATATCCGCAATTTTTTCGGGATAGTTCTTTCCGCAGGCTATATAATCCAGGAAAAAGAGCGGTTTTGCTCCGCAGCAGATTATGTCGTTTACGCACATTGCCACGCAGTCAATTCCGACCGTATTATGCTTGTCCATCAAAAAAGCCATTTTTAGCTTTGTACCTACTCCATCTGTTCCGCTTACCAAAACCGGATTTTTTATTCCGGTAATGTCCAGCTCAAAAAGTCCGCCAAAGCCGCCTATATCCGATGTTTTTCCGTTTATCATGGTTCTTGCAATATGCGTTTTCATCAGCTCAACCGCTTTGTAGCCGGCAGTGATGTCAACTCCTGCTTTTTTATATGTTTCGCTAAAGCTTTTTGTCACCTTATTCTTCCCCTTTCTCACTGAGCTTGCGCTCAAACCTGTTTTTTCCGTCATCGTTGGGTATTTCTGTCGGATAAAGATTACTGAAGCACGCATCACAGTATCCGCATTTATTTTGAGCTCCTATCAACATTGACAAATGATCTACGTTGAGATACCCCAGACTGTCCGCACCGATTATACTGCAAATTTCATCTATTGTATGGTTGCAGGCAATCAGGTTTTCCCTTGAATCTATGTCGGTTCCGTAGTAGCACGGATTTAAAAACGGCGGTGCAGAAATTCGCATATGCACCTCTTTTGCTCCTGCCTCTTTCAAAAGCCGCACTATTCTCGCGCTCGTGGTTCCGCGTACAATGGAGTCATCAATCAGAACAACGCGCTTGTCCTTTACCGTTTTCGAAATGGTGTTAAGCTTAATTTTCACCTTGTCTTCTCTCGATTTTTGTCCCGGGGAAATAAAGGTTCTGCCGATATACTTGTTCTTTATAAAACCTATTCCGTACGGAATGCCCGACTGACGTGAATAGCCGATAGCTGCGTCAAGTCCGGAATCCGGAACTCCTACAACAACATCAGCCTGAACCGGATGATCCATCGCAAGGCACGCACCGGCTCTGATTCTCGCCTCGTGCACGCTGTGTCCGTCAATAATCGAGTCGGGCCGCGAAAAATATATATATTCAAATATACACATGGTTGGATCTGCTTTTTTGCAATGGTCGGTTATCGTGCGTATGCCATTTTTGTCAAAAACAACAATTTCTCCCGGCTCAATGTCGCGTACAAATTTTGCACTTACCGCATCGAGAGCACAGGTTTCGGAAGCAATTACATAGCTTCCGTCCTCGGTTTTTCCGTAGCAAAGAGGTCTAAAGCCATGCTCGTCACGCACCGCAATAAGCTTTGACGGTGACATTATGACCAGCGAATATGCACCCTTAATTCTATTCATTGCCATGTTTACCGCATCTTCAATCGAAGCCGAATGAATACGTTCTTTAGTTATTATATAAGAAATTACCTCTGTATCGCTCGTAGTATGAAATATCGAGCCCTGCATTTCAAGCTCGTTCCTTAGTTCATAGGAATTTACAAGATTTCCGTTGTGTGCAAG
>JAQXIJ010000058.1 GCA_029007725.1 Bacillota bacterium
TATTTCTTTCCTCTAAACATATAAATTTCCTCCTTATGTGGTCAAGCAAGGCAAAATGCCTCTCCCACTTTCTAAATTGCTGCTAATCAGTCACCTACAACTATGCCCATACTTCTTGCTGTACCGGCGATCATACTCATAGCTGCTTCAAGTGATGCAGCATTAAGGTCAGGCATTTTCTGCTCTGCAATAGCCTGAAGGTCTGCTTTTGAAATGGTAGCAACCTTAGTTTTGTTCGGAACACCACTGCCGCTCTGAATTTTGCAAGCTTTCTTCAAAAGAACGGCTGCCGGCGGAGTTTTTGTAATAAATGTGAAGGAACGGTCTGCATAAACTGTAATAACTACAGGTATAATTAAACCTGCGTCCTTTGCTGTTTTTTCGTTAAATTCCTTGGTAAATTGTACTATATTTACACCATGCTGACCAAGTGCAGGGCCAACCGGGGGTGCAGGAGTAGCTTTACCAGCCGGAATTTGTAATTTGATATAACCTGCGATTTTTTGTGCCATTGCGGCCACCTCCTAAATTTCCGGAACCAAACGTTCCATTTGTGGTAAATGCGGGTGCATATGCAACCCTCCCACTGTACACCAGAGGGATATTCTTAAAACGGCAAAAGCCGTTAATAAGCTTAATAATTAAAGCTTTTCTACCTGACCGAACTCAACCTCAATCGAGGTTTCGCGGCCGAACATAGAAACCTTAAGCGTAATTTTTCTGTTTTCTTTGTCAATGTTTTCGATTTTACCTGAGAAGCCCTCCAAAGGTCCCGACTTAACATTTACGCTGTCGCCGACATCAAGGTCAACGTCAGCCATACCAACCTTTTCAACGCCCATTTTTTCGACTTCCTCATCAGAAAGAGGTACAGGCTTTGAGCCCGGGCCGACAAAGCCGGTAACACCGCGCGTATTTCTGACAACATACCAGCTTTCGTCGTTCATAATCATTTTTATGACAACATACCCCGGAAACACCTTTCGCTTTACGGTCTTCTGCACGCCGTCCTTTTCTTCGATGACATCTTCCATAGGTACTTCCACAGCCTGAATAAGGTTGCTTATTCCGCGGTTTTCAACTGACTTTTCAATATTCGCTTTTACCTTGTTTTCATAACCCGAGTATGTGTGAGCCACATACCACATTGCCTCTTCTGCCATAGCAATCTCCTCTTATCAATAATTTTCAAATTACTTAATTATCAGTGACAGTAATCTTTCAAATCCGGCATCAAGTAATGACAGTATAGCAGTTGTAATGAGGATAAACACCAGAATGATGATGGTATTGTGTATCAGCTGTTCTTTTGTAGGCCAGGAAACTTTTTTCATTTCAGACTTAGTTTCCTTAAAGAACTTTACAAGCTTGTTCTTTTTGGCAACCGTATTTTTATTTTCAGCCATAACTCTTTCTCCTTCTACTACTTCGTTTCTTTGTGAAGTGTGTGCTTTCTGCAGAACTTACAGTACTTGTTCATTTCCAGTCTGTCAGGATCATTCTTCTTGTTCTTCATAGTATTGTAGTTTCTCTGCTTACACTCTGAACACGCCAATGTGATTTTAACTCTCATGATTACACCTCCGTTTGTACTATAAACAATGTCGCAAAGCAAGTCCGTTTTTGCACGCAAAAAAAAAGAACCTGCTTTTTATCTCTATCATTATAACACTCTATACTGTTTTCTGTCAAGGCTTTTTTTATTTGTTTTTCTTTTTTATTTTAAAAAAAATATTAGTGAACATAATATAAACAGATTTTCAAATAATTTTTTAACACAATATGTAAAAGGAGCTCCAATATGACGAAAATAATCGTAAAAAATTCTGGGTCTTTAATCGGCACTGTCTGCTGTTCCGGTTCAAAAAATTCTGCATTGCCTATACTTTCCGCAACAATACTTACAAACGGAATCACATCGCTTTCAAACATTCCGCGTCTTTCGGATATTGACAATATGCTTCTTATACTTGAGGGACTGGGTGCAAAAATTTCACAAAATCGGGACAAGGTAAGGGTTGACTTTAACGAATGCAAGGGATATGTGACGCCGTATGAGCCGATGAGCAAGTTCCGCGGTTCTTTTTTATTGGCAGCACCGCTGCTTTCACGCATGGGCAAAGCTCGAATTTCAATGCCGGGCGGCTGTCCCATAGGCAACCGTCCCATTGATCTTCATTTAAAGGGATTTGCCGCACTGGGCGCCGCCATCGAAAACGGTCACGGCTATGTAGATCTTTCCTGCAAAAGATTGAAAGGTGCCAAAGTTTACCTTGATTTTCCTAGCGTTGGTGCAACAGAAAACCTTATTATGGCCGGCACGCTTGCCCAAGGCGAAACCATAATAGAAAATGCCGCTTGCGAGCCAGAAATAGTGGACCTCGCGAATTTTTTAAACCAGCAGGGCGCAAAAATCAGCGGCATGGGTAGCGACACAATTAAAATATTAGGCGTCGACTCGCTTACACCCACAGAATATTCAATCATTTCCGACCGAATTGAAGCCGGAACATTCATGAGTGCCTTTGCAATAACCAACGGCAAGGGCATAATTAAAAATGTGAATCCCATGCATTTAAAGCCGGTAACCGCCAAGCTTACCGAAATGGGAGCAAAAATAACCGAGAAAAAAAACTCCCTGATTATCGATGCAACTTCATCACTCTCCGCCGCAAGCATAAAAACTCTTCCATTTCCCGGATTTCCCACCGATATGCAGGCGCAGTTTTCTTCGCTTATGTGCGAAGCGGAGGGAACGGGAATAATAGTCGAAACTGTTTTTGAAAACAGATTTTTGCATATAGGCGAACTGAATCGAATGGGCGCAGACATACGCATAGACGGCAGAAGCTCTGTTATAGAGGGGCCAAAAAAGCTCAGTGGTGCAAAGGTCACGGCATATGATCTACGCGGCGGCGCAGCGCTAGTGCTTGCAGGTCTTTGCGCAGCAGGCGAAACGGAAATTGACGGTGTCAAGCACATTCAGCGCGGATATGAACACCTGTGCGACAAGCTTCATTCCGCCGGCGCCGACATTTTTTTAGAATAAATACTTTTCACGCGCTCCTAAATATGTTATATTATATTAAAGGAGTGTTGTGAATGTTTTTAAATATTATAACCGGAGGTCTCGGATCCGGAAAGAGCAATCTGCTCTATGAGCTTATGAGAAAAAACTTAAAAAATAATCCGACTTCAAAAGCCGTTCTGATAGTTCCCGAACAGTTTTCTTACACTGCCGAAAAAACTCTTACCGACCGATTCGGAGGACTCGGTCTTAATAATATAGAAGTAATTACCTTTTCACGTCTTGTATACCGTTTTCTCGATGCCACAAAAAATGTTCTTCCCTCTGGAAAGCGCATACTGGTTTCAAAAGCAGTCATGCGTATGGATGAAAGCAATATGTTCTATAATTCCAGTAAAAAGAACGGCTTTACGGACGCTCTGAGTGAAATTTTTTCCGAATTCAAGCACTACTCAATAGTTCCTAAAGATCTTGAAGAAATCGCTGACGACGATTCCGCAACCACAAAAAAGTTGCTTTCGGTAAAACATCTTTATGAAAGCTATTTAAACTTCTTCAACGAGGATTTTTCCGACAGTGATGACTCACTCGACAAATTTGCCGAGCTGGTTTCTAGCAGCGAAATTTTTTTCGACACATTCTTTTTTATCGATGATTATACCGACTTTTTGCCACAGCACCTCCGCGTAATAAAAGCGCTCATTGCTAAATCTCGTGGTGTACATATAACATTGTGTTTAGGAAACGAAAGCCCAGACAGTCTCTTTTCGCTGGCACTAAAAACAAAAAAACAGCTTCAGGCAATCGCGCTCGACCTCGGTGCAGATCTTTATGGTAATCATCTCGAAAAAGCTCCTGAATACATCGCTGCCCCCGACATACGTTTTCTGCTCGAGAACTGGGACAATCCACAGAAAAGCTATAACGGTTGCTGTGAAAACCTGCGCATTTTTGCTGCAAGCGACCTGTATGCCGAGGTTGAAAAAGTCGCGGTGTCCATAACTTCACTTGTGCGTGACAAATGCTACCGCTATCGCGACATAGGCATCATATGCGGTGATATGAACAGCTATATCCACATTCTAAACGCCGTCTTTTCGGATTTCGACATCCCCTATTTTGCTGACGAAAAGCTGGCGGTTACCATGCATCCTATTACAAAAACAGTTCTTTCGCTGTTCGATATTATTGACGAAAACTGGAGCTATAACTCGGTCTTTGACTATCTGCGCGCGGGATATATTTATATAAAAGAAGGAACTGAAATACACCCTATTTCTCAAGAAGACGTTGACCTCGTTGAAAACTATGTGCGCCGCTGCGGAATTCGTGGTAAAAAGGCGTGGTTTTCCGAGTGGACTGCTTCTGGTGACAGTATTTTTGATGACGTAATCGAAAACCGTCACCGTTCTGAAACTGATCTTGAAAAGCTTAATTCGATTCGTCTTATGATAATACGACCGTTCCAAAAATTCCTTGAAAGTCGCAGCAGAACAGTGCGCGCCATTGCCGAAGCCGTATTTGGATTTATATGTGACATAAATCTGTACGACGGGATTTTGTACGAAGCGCAGTGCCTCAGCAAAAGCGGCATGCGTGACGAATCGGAACAATTTAAGCAGATATGGAACTATATCCTTGAGGTTCTCGACCAGATGGTGCTGACTATGAGCAGCGATGTCATCAGCCGCGAGAATTTTTCTGCCTGCTTCAAAAGCGGTCTTTCGCAGTGTATGCTAAGCATCATTCCATCAGGTCTCGACAGGGTTTCAGTCGGTACAGTTGAACGAAATTCACCATCGCGTGTCAAGGTACTCTTCATTATCGGCGCCAACCATGGGCTTATTCCCAAAGAAGTTTCGTCGTCCGGTATTTTTTCTGCATACGACCGTTCTTTAATCAATGCAAAGCTCGGCACACGCGGAAAAGAGCTTGCACCCGACAGTATCAGACGAGTACTTGCAGAAAATTTCAAGCTCTACCGCATACTGAGTACTGCGACAGAAAAACTGTACATTTCTTATTCTGTTTCAACCCCAGACGGCAGCTCGCTTATGCCAGCCTCCTTTGTTCACGGCATCGAAAATGTCTTTCATGATATACCAAAAGAAGACAACGTCATCACCAAGCCGTCGGACGAAGAACTTTTGTCATCGGCAAAACGCGGATTTTATTATATGCTGAACAGGCTTTCTGAGTATTACCATGAAAAACCCGACAAAATTTGGCAAGATGTATTCAACTGGTATAGCAAAAATCCAAAATACAGCGACAAACTCGACATTCTGAAAGCGGCAGCGCGGTATAAGCGCATTCAACCGGCCCTGTCGCGTGAAAAGGCGGGTCTGCTTTACGGCGCAAACAAAAAATACAGTATTACCGCTCTTGAAAAATACAGCAAGTGTCCTTTTTCATATTATGTGGAAAAAGGTCTTTATGCACAGCCTCAAGATGAAAAGCGAATTGAAAAATCACAGATCGGCAGCCTTATTCACGCGGCAGTGTGTGAATTTTGCAAGATTGTGGAAACAGGCGCACAAAGTGTCAGCGAAATTAAAGAATGCTGGTCAGTGCTCACACGGAAAAAAAGCGAGCAAATCGTATCGGACGTTATGGACAGTATGCGTACCAAAATACTTGTGCGCGCGGATTCTTCCACAAAACAGCTAGAATATTTGCTTTCTCGCTGCGAGCGTACGCTGAAAAAATCCGTAGAAATCATCCGCAAAAGCATTACAAACGGCGGATATGCAGCGGTGTGCTATGAAAAGGATTTTGAGGTAGATATAAACTGGAAAAACGAAACTGTTACGCTTATCGGAACAATCGACCGAATTGACGTTATGGAACTTGCTGCGGAAAACAGGGTAAACATCAGAATTATCGACTACAAAACCGGCAAAAAGAATTTCAGTGTTGCGGCAGTCTGCAACTGCATCGATATGCAGCTTGTACTCTATGCGGTTGCCGTGTCAAAGCTTTATAGATCCGGCAAGCTGGAAAAGTGCACCCCAGGTCTAACGCCGTATGTTTCAGCAATATTCTACAACACAATAAACGATGAATTTGTAACCATAGACTCTGATGACAAGGAGATTGCAAAAAAGGAACTTTCTGACTTGAAAAAACTTGACGGAAGAATAATTCTTGACGATGGCGAAAACCTTGATGCATCGGAAGGAATTCCCGAAACCGTGCGTGACATGGATAGCGAGCTTGAACAAAACCGTACGAGCAGCTTTTTGAACGTGAAGCTGAAAAAGAATGAAGATTCATTTTATAAGTCGTCACAGCTTGAATCGCGTCGGAATTTCGAAAAAATGGCAGAATATATGCAAAAATGTGCGGTCAGTACTGACAAGGCAATAAAATCCGGCAAAATTGACATCAGACCGTACAGGAATAATCAGATAAGCGCCTGCAACTACTGCGATTACAGGGAAGTCTGTATGTTTGACGCCGCATTTGATAAATACAGAAATGTAATTTCACAAGCTGACAAAGCTATGGAGCATATGATAAAGGAGATTGAAAGTGATGAGTAAGACACAATGGACTGCGGCGCAAAGCGAAGCGATAACCACAAAATACCGTAAAAACGGCGAAAGCTGCAATATTCTTGTAAATGCCGCGGCAGGCTCGGGAAAAACAGCCGTTTTGGTTGAGCGGATAATTCAAAAGCTTATACCCCCAGACATTTCAAAAAGTATCGATATAGACAAGCTGCTTGTTGTCACCTTCACCAATTCCGCCGCAGCGGAAATGGAGGAGCGCATAAGATGCGCGCTTTCGTCGGAGCTCGACAAAGCTTCGGCAAACGGCGACTCGGAGCGCAGAAAGGTTATCCGCCGCCAGCAGCTTTTGCTCGGCAGCGCGGACATAACCACTATTGACGCTTTTTGTCTGCGGCTTATCCGAGCCAACTTTAATCTGCTCGGAATCGATCCCAATTTTTCCATAGCAGACAGCAGTCAGACTGCCATTTTGGCGGACGAAGCAATGGAAGAGCTGTTTTCGCAGCTGTATGACGAGGGCGATGAGGAATTTTTGAATCTTTTATGCCTATACGCAAGCAGCCGCAGTGACGACGGGCTTGCTTCGCTTGTACAATACATACACCGCTTCACGCGTTCAATCCCAACGCCCTTTGATCGCCTTGATGAAATGGCGGAAGATTTGCTCTGCGCAGATGGAATCCAGAACACAGCATGGTTCAAAAAGGGTTTTGTGCTTTGCCGCAGAAACATTTCAGACCTGCAAAAACTCGTAAATCAGGGGCTTTCAATTATGTTGGGGCACGACTTTTCGGAGCAGTTTCTTCATGACAATCCCCCTGAAAAATCCGTGCCGGCATTCGATGAATGGCGCAGCTATTACCGTGCTTTTTACGCCTATTATTTTATGTTTAAAGACTGTTCAGAGGCAGATTTTGATACACTCTCGCGTCTTATCTCCTCTTTCAGCTATCCGGCGCTTTCCGCGCTAAAATCCAAGGACGATGAGATAAAAGACAGACTAAAAGCAATAATTGCATCAATAAAAGCAATTTATCCGCAGATAAAAGACTTCGTATGCAATCCGCTTGCGGATATTCAAGCGCAGTCGCGTGAAAAGCTATACCCTGTCGCTCGGGCTCTTATAAATCTCGTCAAAAAATTTGACAATCTTTACTACGAAAAAAAGAGCCGAAAAAATATTCTAGAATTCTACGATATAGAGCAGCTAGCTCTCGCCCTGCTCACAGAGCACGAAGAAGTATCAAAAGAGCTTCAGGACAAATATACCGAAATTCTTATGGACGAATACCAGGACACGAATGCGCTTCAGGAGGAAATATTCAAACATATTTCGGATGGGCGGAATATGTTCATGGTCGGCGACATGAAGCAAAGCATATACCGATTTCGAAGCAGCGACCCGATTATATTCAAGCGAAAAAACGATCTTTACAAAAACGAGCCAGACTCCGAAAACCGAAAAATCATTCTTTCTCAAAATTTCCGCAGCAGGAACGAGGTTCTGCAAGGTATAAACGATGTTTTTTCGGCTATTATGTCCGAACAGGCCGGCGAGCTTGACTATGATGACGAGCAGCGGCTTTATCTCGGAAACACAACCTATCAAAACCAAAATCAATCCTATTCCTGTGAATGCTGCATAATTCAGGGGGCTCCTACCGATTCGTTACAAGACGAAAATGAAGAGCCGTCGCAGCGCACTGAGCTTGAGGCGCGTTTCATTGCCGCCAAAATAAATGAGCTTAAGCGCTTGCACTATAAAGTGCGCGACAAGGATGGTTACCGTGACATTGAAAACCGCGACATAGTGATTTTAATGTCATCCCACAAAGCTGCCGCTGACATATATACGGCCGAGTTCAGCGAAGCCGGAATAGAATGTTTTGTGGAAAGCAAAGGATATTTTGAAAAAAACGAAATACGTCTTATGATTTCACTTCTAAAAATCATAAGCAATCCATATAACGATATTCCTCTTTTGGGCGTGCTTCGTTCACCGATTGCAAGCTTTACAGATGATGAGCTTGTAACAATCCGCAGATGCAAGCGCGGAAAATTTTACGGTGCGCTCAAAGAGCTTGTTTCACTCTATGAGCAAAGTGAAATTGTCGCTGAGGACGAAATCAAAACTGCCGAAAAAGCGAAGAAATTCTGCGAAAATCTGTCAAGATGGCGCAATTATTCAAGATTTATGTCCTCCGACCGCTTCATCTGGACGCTGTATGAAGAAACCGACTTTTATGCTTTTGCAGGTGCTATGTGCGATGGCGAGGAATCTCAGGCAAATCTGCGGCTTTTATTCGAGCGTGCAAAGCAATATGAAAGCAACGGATTTCAAGGACTGTTCAACTTCGTAAAATATCTCGAAAACCTTGAAAAAAGAAAGGATTCTGACCTATCCTCGGCACAGCTTATCGGAGAGGGGTACAATGTTGTGCGGATTATGACCATTCATAAAAGCAAGGGGCTTGAATTTCCGGTAGTTTTTATTGCTGGCGGCGGAAAAACTTTCAACAACCAAACCGACGATTCGCGCATAATTTTGCACAAAGATCTAGGCTTTGGCATGGACTATATTGATTTTGAAAACAGCTACCGCGTTGAAACACTCCATAAGCGCATCGTAAAATCTGCCATGAATGCAGAATTTGTATCGGAGGAAATACGAAAGCTTTATGTTGCGATGACTCGGGCAAAAGAAAAGCTGTTTTTCGTTGCGACGGTTTCAGGCGAAAAATCCGCTTCCGAAAAAATTACGGGGCTAAAAAAGCGAATAGAGAAATGGAAGTCTGTCACAACAGACGGCAGAGCCGATTTTTCGGTTTTGGACGTGCTTTCCGCCAAGGGCTTTGTCGATTGGATTGCACCGGTTGCAATGACATCTGAAAACTGGAATTTCAGTACTATAAACTTTGACGAACTCTCCCCCTCCGCCGCAGATACCGACAAAACGGAAAAAACTTCCAAAATCGAAATCAACATAGAGCATCTGCTAGAATTTGCATATCCGTACCGCGATATAGTAAATCTTCCTACAAAAGCGTCGGTTTCCGACTTCAAGCAGTTGCAATCGATAAACGCAAATCCGCTTCCCGCCTTTTTAAGTGAAAACCGTAATGCGACCGGCATCTCTTACGGTAACGCACTGCACATCATCATGGAAAACTTTCGCCCTAAAAGCGAAGTCAGCGAAAAAGATGTGTGCATTGCCGTATCCGACATGGTGCAGCACGGACTTTTGTCAGCTGATGATGCAAGCAGGATTGCTCCGGAAAAAATTGCCGCCTTCTACCGCTCTGATTTGGGAAAAAGAGTTCTTGCCTCACCGCACGTTTACCGTGAGCAGGCGTTTGAAGTAAATGTTCCGGCATCACTTTTATATCCTGTAGCATCCAAAAAGGAAACCATACTGGTTCAGGGCGTTATTGACTGCTGGTTTGAGGAGGAAGGCGAAATCGTTCTGATTGACTACAAGACCGACAGATACTCTGACACAAGCGAAATACACGAAAAGTATGACGCTCAGCTTAAGCTTTACAGCTATGCATTAAAAAAAATACGACAAAAACCGATAAAAAATGCATATTTCTATTTATTTTTTGACAATAATGTGATATAATTACTTCATAACACACATGAAAGGATACACAATATGTCAGAAAGCATAATTAACGCATACACCGAGGAAGGTACTGTAGAGGAACATAAAACTACTTTGTCTGAGAATCAAAATGTGCGCTCAGAGTACAAGACAGAGCATCATTTGGAGCACCATCATTCATCAAGGCACCATTCATCACAGCATCATTCGCACAGATACAGTACTTCAAGTCTTGGGTCCATAATGAACAAGCAGGCTTTTCTGAATAGATTTTCATCGGGCAAAAAGCACTATTCCACATCTTCGAACAGACATATGTTGCATTCATACAGGTCGATGTCGCGCCGGTTTATATCCATACTGATTATTCTAATAATTATTCTTTCGACATTTTTGTATATGATTTCAAACAGCGACCGCAGTGAAATGCTTCACGATGCATCAAAAACACCGTCAGAGGTTGACATTCTGAAAAAAGAAAACACAGAGCTAAGAAATCAAATAAGAGAACTCAACAAAACGATTGAAGAATATAAGCATAAATGTGGTGAAAACTAAAAAAACGCTTAAAACTACACGGTTTTAAGCGTTTTTATTTTTACAGTGAAAGCGCATCACGAAGCCACCATGCTCCAATATCAAATGCCCTATAAAGATTATCCCTTTCGCCCGAACGGTAATTTACACCCTTCCCGAGTTCTCCGGTATTGTCCTGAATATGAAATTTAACCTTTTTAGTAATCTTTATTCCGTTTTTTTCTTCCGAATCGACAATTTCCATAACGAGAATCAGTCTTTCGGACAAATCGCCGTAATAAATCACGTCACCCTTTCTGTATACAGGTTTATCTTTATATGTCAGCTCTTTATGCTTTTTTGCAGCAGCCATCACAATTCTCTCCTTTCCAAAATCACAATTTTATCACAGAATTTCCCATAAATACGCGGAAATAATTATATTTTTTTTATTATATCATCAATTAATATTTTTTTCAAGCCTTTTTAAGTATATTGGTAACATAAATGCTGTATTCATCGGCATGAGTCCTGTCAAATCTGCGTATCGATAAAAACGCTGCGATCATTGCCGCAAATGCCGCCGCTACAGAAAAAACACTGCTGTCAAACAGATAATCCGCCGCAAAATAGCACGCTATAAACAACGCAAGTGGCAGAATATATACAAAAAACGCAGATTTTAGCACTTTTCGACTGTCCATTTCAATAAGAACCACATCGCCCGCAGAAGCTCCTGCAGTATTTACGGCAGTACATTCACGGGTTTTAAGCTCACACGCTCCGCTGCAGTTTGCGCAATTTTCACCGCACGCTCCGCTCCGTACAACGCTAACGATGCAAATTCCGTTTTCCGTCGACCTTACTATTCCCTTTTCTTTCATTTTTTAAGCATTTCCTTTGCATGTTTTACAGCAGTTTCAGTAAGGTTATCTCCGTCTATAATCCGAGCAATTTCCATTATTCTTTCGTCATCGGATAGCACTGATATATGCGTTACAGTTCTGCCGCATTCATCTGTCTTGCATATTTTGAAGTGATTGTCCGCCTTTGCGGCCAGCTGCGGCTGATGACTTACGCAGATTATTTGCTTGTCTTCCGCCAATTTTGACAGTTTTTCCGCAATTTTTAGTGCTGCACTTCCCGACACTCCAGTGTCAATTTCATCAAAGATAAGCGTATCAACGCTGTCACCGATAATTGATTTCACCGCTAACATCACTCTAGACAGTTCTCCGCCCGAGGCTATTGCGGCAAGCGGCTTCATCTGTTCTCCTACGTTAGGGCATATCAAAAACTCAACCTTGTCTGCACCATTTTTCAAAAAGTCGTCTGCCTGTTCGACAGCCACTGCAAAACGCACTTTTGGCATATCAAGCTCTGAAAGCGATATTTCAATTTCCTTTTCAAGCTTTTCTGCGGCGGACTTTCGCACGTTGGTAATGTTTTTTGCTTCCTTTTCAAGTTTTTTCATAACTTCATTAAGCTGTTTTTTCAGTTCTGCCGTCGTTTCGTCGGCATTTTCCGTCTGTTCCAGCTCGGATACTGCTCTTTCGTAAAACTCAAGCACTTTTTCCACACTTCCACCGTACTTGCGCTCAAGCTTTGTAATAAGGTCAAGCCTTTCTTCTATTTCATTCAGCGTATTTTCGTCAAAATCTATATCGTCCGCATAGCTTCGAAGCTCGTGTGCGCCGTCCTCAATAACATACATTGTATCAGTAAGCCTTGACAACACATCATCAAGATTTTCGTCAAAGCCCGACACACCAGCTAGCGCACTTACCGCCCTGCTTATCGCATCATATGCGGAATTATCCTCATAAAGCACCGTATATGCCTCACCGACCGCCTGTGCTATTTTTTCGGCATTGGCTATAATATTCCGCTGATCTTCAAGCTCCTCCTTTTCACCAGGCTGAAGCTTTGCTTTTTCGATTTCGTCAGTCTGGTATTTCAAAAGGTCAATCCGCTGTATTCGTTCCGACTCATTTTTTGAAAGCGCATCAATTCTGCTTTTAAGCTCCTTCATCTCATCAAAAAGCGCCGAATACACCGAAATGTCTGTTTTAGCATATTCGTCAAGAAAATCAATGTGCTTTGACGGATTCAAAAGTGCCTGATTATCCTGCTGACCGTGTATGTTTATAAGCGTCGCACCGATTTCGCGCAGCACATTCTGCGTAACCATAACACCGCTTATACGAGCCGTGCTTTTTCCGTCGGCGGTTATCTCGCGCGTTACAATCAAGCTGTTTTCTTCCGGCTCTATCCCTTGTTCTTCAAGCGCCTTTGCAATATTGTCAGAAACTGTAAAAAGTCCTTGAACCATTGCTTTGCTGCAGCCATATCTGACTAGGGTTTTATTTGTCCTCGCTCCGAGCAGCAGGTTTACCGCATCGATAATTATGGATTTTCCCGCACCGGTTTCGCCGGTCAGTACCGTCATTCCGCTACGAATTTCTATATTAAGCTGCTCTATCAGGGCTATGTTTTTTATATTAAGATTATCCAGCATGACTTAATCCTTCCAATTAAACATTCTTCTTAATTTAACAACCATTTCTTCTGCGCTTTTTGTGTTCTCCATGATGATTATTATAGTATCATCACCTGCGATAGAACCGACAAATTCATGACCCATAATCATATCAAGGGATGCCGCCACAGCCTGCGCCATTCCGGAATGGGTTTTTACCACAATCGTATGCATAGCGGACTGAATACTAATTATAGATTTTGAAAAAATTGTCAGATGCTCGCGCGAATCCTTTTTTTCCTCCCGCGTTATCGCGTACTTATACGAGCCGTCGCTTAAAGGTATTTTTATAAGACCCAATTCCTTTATATCACGCGAAACAGTTGCCTGGGTTACCATAAACCCCATGTTCTTTAGTTCTTCGGTCAGCTGTTCCTGCGTTTTTACATCCTTTTCCGAGATTATATTAAGAATTTTCTGATGCCGCTTTTGTTTCATATTTTGTTCTCTCCCGTTACAGTTTTGCCATCATGGTATAATAAAACGACTGCTTTCCAAGCTTTATTATTTTAAATGAATATTTAGATTTCTTTATGGAAATAACATCGTCAATGCCGATACTGCACCGTTCTTCGCCATCGATCAGTACATATGCAGCATGACTTCCGCTGTTTTCAAGACGTAGGACAATGTTTTTATGATCTGACATAAGCATCGGTCTTGCCGACAGCATATGCGCACAAACAGGGGTTGCGATGAACAAGCTCATTGTCGGATCTGCTACAGGTCCTCCTGCCGACAGTGAATATCCGGTAGAGCCGGTCGGTGTTGATATGATAAGCCCGTCAGCAATATACTTGCTGACGTCTTCTCCGTTTACAAGCAGTTCAAGGCTGACCATTTTTGAATCACACTTTGAAATAACCGCATCGTTAAGCGCGATAAACGATTCGGCTCGGCCGTCGGAATGAGTTATGCAAATCTCCATCATCATGCGTTCCTCTACCTTAAAATCTCCGCTTATAAGCTTGTCACATGCCGATTCCATATCGTCGGTTTCCACTTCGGTCATAAATCCTATTCTGCCTAGGTTTATACCCATAACCGGAATAGCATTTTTGCCGCATGGTTCGGCCACCTGCAGCATAGTCCCGTCACCGCCGAGGATTATAACAGCGTCAGTATCGGCATACAGTGCATCATCGCTGTAAAGGGTGTCGATTCCGCTTTTTTTGTCCCGGCAGCTCATGACCGTTTCTGCTTTGCCCTTCAGGTAGCCGCACAATTTTTTTGTATATTTATAATCAATGTCCTTTGTATTATTGGGAATAATCGCAAATTTCTTCACATCAATTACCTCATCACAGCTGTATATTTATACATATTATACATCTTTTTTCTGAAAATTTCAACAGTTAAAAAACTTTTTTTGACAAATTGTCGTTATTTGGTTATAATAGATAATCAAAAACAGCAAAAGGAATGATTTATGTGGTAAAATTATGCATTTTTGACCTTGATGGAACACTTACAAACACAATTCCGGCAATAAGCCATTTCGGAAACACCGCTCTTAAATCGTACAGTTTTCCGGCAATCGAGCCGGAAAAATACAAAAGTCTTGTCGGAAACGGCCGCGATGTTCTTATTCACAGAATGTTAAAATGCTTTAATGCCGATACAGACGAGAATTTTGACAAAGTCGGCAAGGCATACGACCATGCATACGAGTCCGACCCGTTATACAAAACAAAGCCATATGACGGAATCCCCGAGCTTTTGGATACTTTGAAGGCAAACGGCGTAAAAATTGCCGTACTTTCTAACAAGCCGCATAATGTCGCGATCGATGTGGTTAAGATGTTTTTCGGGGACAAGTTTGATGCTGCCTACGGTCAGCGCAAGGGCATAACAAACAAGCCTGCTCCCGACGGCGCACTGATGCTGGCGAAAGAGCTTGGCGTTTCTCCTTCAGAATCCGCCTTCATCGGCGATACCTATGTTGATATTGAAACCGGTAAAAATTCCGGAATGCTTACGATAGGAGTTCTGTGGGGATTTCGAGACAGAAGCGAGCTTGAAAACGCCGGAGCCGAACATATTGTAGCCATACCGGCGGAGATAGCGAATATAATTTTAAAATAGGAATTAAGAAAAACGGAGTATTTAAAAGAAAATTAAAGAAAAATAAAGCATTAAATTTATATTTTGTTTTTCGTTAAAAAAGTGGTTGACTTTATCGGATGAGTATAGTAGAATATATTTTGTTAGTTCGCGGAGCAAATTCCTCGGACATATTATATTATCGTTTTTACAGGAGGTAGAATTCAATGAGTAGCTATATGGCAAAGCCAAACGAAATTGAAAGAAAATGGTATATCATTGACGCTGCAAACAAGCCGCTCGGACGCGTTGCTTCCGTTGCAGCAAGCATTTTAAGAGGCAAGCACCTGCCTACATTTACACCGAACGTTGACTGCGGAGATCATGTCATAATAATCAATGCTGAAAAGTCAGTTTTGACAGGCAATAAGCTGAACCAAAAGGTTCGTTACTATCACACCGGTTGGGTAGGCGGCATTAAAGAAATCCACTATAACAAGCTTATGGCAGAAAATCCAGAAAAGGCTATTATGTACGCTGTTAAGGGTATGCTCCCTAACAACACAATAGGAAGAAACGCACTTACAAGACTTCGCATTTATAAGGGTGCAGAACATAATCACGCTGCACAGAAGCCTGAAGCTTGGACACAAGAGATTAAGTAAGGAGGATTTTAAACATGGCTAAAGAACAGTACTGCGGAACAGGCAGAAGAAAATCATCTGTTGCTAGAGTCAGATTGGTTCCTGGCAACGGTAAAATAACAATTAACAACAGAGATATTGATGATTATTTCGGTCTTGATACTCTAAAGGTAATCGTTCGTCAACCTCTTACAATAACATCAACACTTGATAAGTTTGATGTTATCACAACCGTAGAGGGCGGTGGCTTCACAGGTCAGGCAGGTGCTATCCGTCACGGTATCGCACGAGCTTTGCTGGCGGTTGACTCTGAAGCTTACAGACCGGCTCTTAAACAGGCAGGCTTCCTTACAAGAGATTCAAGAATGAAAGAAAGAAAGAAGTACGGTCTCAAAGCCGCACGTCGCGCGCCGCAGTTCTCAAAGAGATAAAATTACAATTGCAAACGCTCAAAAATCCCACAACCAAGCGGTTTGTGGGATTTTTCTATGCCCGAAAATCTTTGATGAGTTTGTCTTAATTTGACGAAATTTAACCCAAAATAAATCAATTTGCTGGGGTTTATAAGGGGTGAAAATGCCCTTTTTGAGGTCAATGGGGTTTATAAAAGGGTGAAAATTGAGTTGTTTTTTTGGGGTTAGTATAACATTTTCGACTACTCGTTATTTTCATTTGATGGTTTTGTAAGAATTTGACCGAATTTAACAAAACAAAAATAGTTTTATAGTTTTTTCATAATATTTTTTATGAATCACGAAAGGAGGGGTTGTATGTACCAAGTATTAAACTACGATGATAAAGACACCAAAAGAAAAAAGCATCAGCCTACACTTATGCAAATTGAATTTAGCACCTTGAAAAAAATCATATTTACATTTGTTATTATGTCTGTGCTAATAGCATTCGTGTATTTTTATAATATCCCCGATCCTAATATGATTCTTATTGCCGGATTGGTTTTGTGTTCTGCTGTTTTCGGATACGGTGGTGGAATTACGGCAGGCGTAATTATGCTTTTATATACCCTGTTTTTCTTTTCGACGGAACACAGCTTTATCCATTTTACAGAACAGAACATACAAAAGGTGTTTGTGACTATTATTGGAATTGTAGCTGATTTGCTTTTGGTATGTTCCTTAAAGCGTGAAGAAATAAAGGCGTTTAAAGATGTAAAATTTCTTACCGAAAAATTGCAGAACGAAAATGAAAATCTGCAAATCATTTCAATGCAAGATGTTTTAACAGGACTTCAAAACAGACTTGCACTACGACGGGACTATGATTCGTATAAAAAACGTGAGCTTACAGTTATGATGCTTGATTTAGATAATTTCAAAATAATCAATGATACTTACGGTCATGCTGAGGGCGACAAAGTTTTGAAAAAAACAGGTGAGCTTCTTGCAAAAACTTTTGGCAAAGATTATTGCTACCGATACGGCGGTGATGAATTTCTTGTCCTTTGCCCTGACTTGTCAGAAAGTGAATTTATAGAAAAGCTCAACGACATGATGAAATCAAAACCAAGTTTTAATATAAATGAAATATCTGTAAATGTAGAGTTTTCATTCGGTTATGTTCACGATTTAGTGAGAGATATAGAAGATTTAAGACAGTTCTTTTCTCTTGCGGATCAGCGTATGTATGCGGCAAAAAATGCCAAGCAATAATGGTCTTTATATATAATATAATGCTTTTGTAAGCGTGTTTACTTTGCTCTTTTTAAGAGATAGTGAACACGCTTTTTTTATTGCCAAAATTTTAAAGAAAGGAAGGAAACAAAAATGCTTTACAACAAATGCGATGACCGTAATAACCAAAGCGGTTGCTATGATCCGACTGCGTACAACGCATTAAGAAAAATTAAAAAGGATGAACGCAGAGCACTCATTCAAAAAATGAATGCCCTTGCCAATCAAAACGGTTATCAGATTATCAGTATTATCAAACTTCGTGAAATAGACTTTTAAATGGTTTTTATTCTGAATGAAAGGAGGTCAAGGAGTTGTATGAATATTTTTACGGAGAGGAATCAAATCAGTTTTCGTTTTACAGAATACCAAAAATACTGTTTACCGATGAAGCCTTTAAAAGCATATCACCGGAGGCAAAAATTCTGTATGGCATACTGCTTGACAGAATGAGCCTGTCACAGAAAAACGGTTGGACAGACGATTGCGGCAGAGTGTATATAGTTTTTACCGTTGAAGAAATAATGTCCTCTCTCGGCTGTCAGAACCAAAAGGCAAACAAACTTATGTATGAGCTTGAGAAAAAGTGTGGTCTTATTGAACGCAAACGGCAGGGCTTGGGAAAACCAAATCTCATATATGTTAAGAATTTTATTGATAATTCAAAATCACACATCAAGAAATGTGAAAATCACACTTCTGGAAATGTGAAAAACACACATCAAGAAATGTTAAAATCACACACTAATAATACTGATATAAATAATACTGATTTTAGTGATACTGATAATCCTTTCCTTTCGGAAACGGATGAGCGGTTGAGCTATCGTGACATCATCAAAGAAAATATTGATTATGACATTCTTATTAAAAATTATCCGTTTGAAACAGATACCATAAATGAGATGCTTGAACTGATTTTAGATACCGTTTGCTCTAAAAGACAGTATATACGAATAGCCGGAGATGATAAGCCACACTCGGTTGTAAAAAGTCAACTGCTCAAAATTACAAGTGAACATATATCGTACTGTATTGACTGTTTGAAAGAAAGTACATCAGATGTCAAAAATATCCGTCAATACATACTTGCCACTTTATATAATGCTCCACTTACCATTTTCAATTATTACGGAATGAAAGTAAGACATGATATGGCAACAGGATAGGAGGTGAAAAAGATGCCAAAGAAAAAAGAATTTGATCCTACAAAAGTATTGGAAGTTAAACTTTCAGAACTGCACCCATTCAAAAATCATCCGTTTAAGGTTTTAGACGATGATTTAATGCAGCAGACGGTAGATAGCATAACGCAGGTCGGTGTATTATCCCCTGCTGTTGTAAGACCGCATCCCGATGGCGGTTATGAAATAATATCGGGACACAGACGGTTAAAAGCCTGTGAGCTTGCAGGGCTTGAAACAATGCCTGTTATCGTAAAAGATTTAACCGATGATGAAGCCGTTAT
>JAQXIJ010000059.1 GCA_029007725.1 Bacillota bacterium
ATCGGTTTAATCATATGCACAAGGGCGTCAAGTCCTGCCACAGGGTGTTTTTCACGACTTTCTCTGCAAGCAGTTTGCAAAGTGAGCGAATTTCGGCTTCAAGTTCACGCTGACGCTTGTCGCTGCGATTTTGCCTGTCGGTTGCGCTGGGTTGAAAGCCTGCGCGCTTTATCCAGGATTTAATGGTATTTATGCAGATACCAAGCTCTGAGGCAACCTCTTTGGAGGGGCGTCCTTGTTCGGTAACCATTTTAACAGCGCCAGCCTTGAATGCCTCATAATAACGAGGCGTTATTGTTCCTTTTTTGATTGACATGAAAATTTCTCCTGTGATTTTGGATTTGTTTTTTGTCCGTTCCATTATATCACTCTTAGACAGGGTAATCTATTCGGGAGCAAGCGAGGGCGATTTGAATTTGCCCGAAAGCTTAATGCGCACGCTTGTCATCAATGACCGGGCAGGGATGTATAGTGAAAAAAGAGGGGCGGTACATCCGCCACATAAATTGTATCACATGCATAAATAATTTTGACAACAGTTTGACAACATTGTGAACGCATATAACCTTGTAAAATGCCTCAAAATGCAGTAAAATGGCAAGACTAAAAAGTGGAAGTGGAATAAAAAAGCCCCCAAACCCGCATTTTGGCTAAGTTTGAGGACAATTTCTAATGGCAGGGGTACAAGGACTCGAACCTTGGGCACATGGTTTTGGAGACCATTGCTCTACCAACTGAGCTACACCCCTAAAATTAAATACTTAAATAGTTTAGCATATAAAACCAGATATGTCAAGCAAAATTTTTAATTTAACGAAAAAAATATTGCAGGTTGAATTACGGAGAAAATATTGTTTTATACGATATTCGCTGATTCTTTAATTTAAAATTCCGGTTGCAACTCTGTCGTTGTTACACAAATCTTTGATAATTCGGACATCTGAAAAAGATTTTTTCATCAATTCGCTGACAGCCGATCCTTGATTATATCCTATTTCTAAAACGAGCATACCGCCCTTTACCAGAATTTTAGGAGCAATTTTGCAGATGCGTCTGAAAAACATAAGTCCATCACGGCCACCGTCAAGTGCAATATGTGGTTCAAAGTCTTTGACTTCCTTTTGCAACCCAGTAATAACATCACTTTCTATGTACGGCGGATTTGAAGTTATTATATCGTATTTTCCATGAGGAATTTCCGCAAGAATATCAATCTTTTCAAAAGCCGAACGATCTTCAAGACCAAGATGTTTGCGGTTTTTTTCAGCGACTGCAAGCGCTTTTTCACTTACGTCAATTCCTCGTACAAATGCGCGCGGATTAAAATGCGCTATACTTAGCGGAATACAACCCGTTCCCGTGCCGATATCAAGTAGCATAAAACCTTTGTTTTTCATCTTGCTGAGTACATATTCCACAAGTGTTTCGGTATCAGAACGGGGAATAAGAACATCGGGAGTT
Source organism: Bacillota bacterium (assembly GCA_029007725.1). Taxonomy (GTDB): domain Bacteria; phylum Bacillota; class Clostridia; order UBA1381; family UBA1381; genus UBA1738. Next base: position 1,462 of record JAQXIJ010000059.1, read on the forward strand.
ACAGCAAAGTCAAGAGACATAAATTCCTGAACTCCGAGAATATATTGAAGAGGTTCGCCTGAGATTCGCCTGTTTAAAAGTGCGTCTACCGCCGAAATTTCGATTGCCGATACCGTGCGGTTGTGCTGAAGAACTAAATCCATTGCGCTTAATTTAAGCACAAAACGGATAATGCTGTGTGCTTCAAATATAGGATTGTCGCTCCCGTTGTTCCGCAAAGTGACTATAGTTTGTTGTATAAGCTCACGAATTACCATTTGTCAGATTCCTTGTCCTCTGGTATAACCGCCTTTATCGATGTGATTGCCACTTCTATCTGTGAATCGTCAGGTTCGCGCGTCGTAAGTCTCTGAAGCCACAGTCCAGGTTTGGTAAGAAACTGTACACATTTCTTTTTGCTTCTTCCGGCAAGCTTAATGATTTCGTACGAAATCCCGGCAACCATTGGCAAAAGCAAAAGACGTGTTCCCATCCTGAGCAGCATTCGCTGCGCCGCGTTGTATTCCGCACCGTTAAACTTTGGAAGGAGTGCGTACAAAATTATGCTGACAATCATAACGAACAGCAGGAAGCTGGTGCCGCATCGCGGGTGAAATCGTGTGTATTTTTTTACATTTTGGACATTGAGATCCTCACCGGCTTCGTAGCACGCAATCGTTTTGTGTTCTGCACCGTGATATTCAAAAACACGCCGTATGTCCTCCATTTTTGAAACCAGATACATATATGTCAAAAAAATTGCCATTTTGACAACCCCTTCGGTAAGACTTATAAACGTTCCGGTATTTGCAGCCGAAGAAAGACCTATTTTTCGTAATATCCACTGCAACCCCTGTGTAATTGCGGTAGGAAGAAGTATAAAAAGCGCTATGCTTAACACAAGCGAAAGTGCTATGGAAAAATAAATTACTATATCCTTGATTTTATCGCCAAATTTATCTTCAAGCCATCTATCAAATTTGCTTTCCTTTTCATCTTCGGAATCTTCTTCTACATCTACGAAATTTGCTGAAAACATGAGTGCTTTCATACCAACAACAAGGCTTTCTATAAAATTAACACAGCCGCGTACGATCGGAAGTCTAAAAAAAGCATTATGTTTTTTTGTCCCGTTATCAATAATTTCACATTCAATTCCCTTATCCGGCTTTCTGACAGACATTGCGGTTTTGAACGGACCACGCATCATTACACCTTCGATAATTGCCTGGCCGCCTATTGAAGTTATGTGTTTTTCTGTACTCATTCAATTCACCTCCATTTTATTATACAAGAATAACACTTTTTTTTCAATAGAAAACGAGAATAATTAAAAAAAGTATTTTCTTTTGTCGAACGAATTGCAGAAAACAACAACTGTTTTTGACAAAAAATATGCAATGTATCTGCTATAATTGCAGTAAGAGGTTGCGGTGAGGTGGTTTTACTTATGACGGTTTACCCAGATGTCCTTTTTTTTATCAATTTTGTGTATGATGCCGAAATTATGCTGGTTATTCTGAAACTGTTCTCAAAAAAAATCCCATTACTGCGGCTCGTTTTATCCATTTGCCTCGGAGGTCTGTGGAGCACGTGTGTTTTTGTCCCTTATTTCAGACTGCTCTATCTGCCTCCGATGAGGTTGCTGGTGCCGCTTGCGATGACGGCTGTAGTGTTTTTTCCATGTGAAAAGAGCGAGCTTTTTAAAGCTTGGGCGGCATTTTTAGCAATATCATTTGTTTTTGGCGGAGCAGTAAATTTTTTTAAGTTAAATGTCGCCGGCGGTGCGATGCTTCTTCTACCGCTGTATATATGTATTGTTATTTTAAGAGGCACTTTAAAAAAAAGACATTTTGAGACCGTCATAGTATACAGAGGAAAGAGCGTTTCAGTAAAGGGTTTCTGGGACAGCGGAAACACTGCGTCATATATGGGACATCCACTCATTTTGGCTAGCTCAGACGTATTTTGCAGACTTTTTGGAGAACATTTTATGATAGAAAGCATCTCAGAATGGGTAGAGGCAAAGGATATACGTTTTGTTCCATACAAATCTCTTGGCGGTGCTGGAATAATAACCGGAATAAAAGCAGATTATGTAATTATCAATAAAAAAATTTATTATGATGTAATAGTGGGATGCTGCGGTGATAAGTTATCCGAAGAAGTTATCCTTAACGGAAGCATGATGTAGAAAGGAAATCTGTGCAATGCTGACTCTGATTAACAACTTGAAGGAAAAAATTGCGAGTATCTGTACCTCTGAGGAGGTGTTATACATCGGCGGTCAGGATGTGCTTCCGCCACCACTTGAAAAAGAAGAGGAAGAAAGGCTGTTGAAGCATATTTGTGACAGCTGTGAGGTCAGAACGACTCTGATTGAACATAATCTGCGCTTGGTTGTATATATTGCAAGAAAGTTTGAAAATACCGGAATAAATGTTGAGGATTTAATCTCAATCGGCACAATTGGTCTTATAAAAGCTATAAACACCTTCAAACCTGATAAAAATATCAAGCTCGCTACATACGCTTCGCGATGCATCGAAAACGAAATTCTGATGTTTCTGCGAAAAAATCAAAATGCGCGTGCGGAGGTCTCAATTGATGAACCGCTTAATGTGGATTGGGATGGGAATGAACTTCTGCTTTCTGACATACTGGGAACTGATAACGACGTTACATATCAAAATATTGAAAAAGAGGTCGACATCAAGCTGCTTTCAATTGCCATGCAGAAACTTACAAATCGCGAGAAGCAGATTATGGAACTTCGCTTCGGGCTTATGGGAAAAAAAGAAAAAACTCAAAAAGAGGTTGCCGATATGCTCGGAATATCTCAGTCATATATTTCAAGGCTCGAAAAAAGAATAATAAAAAGATTAAAAAAGGAAATAATGAGAATGAATTAGCAAAAATCTGATAAACTAAGCTTTGAAAGGAATGATTCATTTTGGACAAAAAAGACTATAAAAAGCTTGTTGACAGGAAAAGCCCTGCGTCGAAGCTTTTTACCGACTGCATAAAAGCGTTTTTGTTCGGAGGCGCAATCTGCACAATAGGAGAACTGTTTCAAAAGCTATACGAGCCTTTGGGAATGACCAAGGAAATTACCGGTGGAGCTGTTTCGGCAACAATGGTGTTTTTAGGTGTGTTGCTTACCGGGCTTAATATTTATCCCAAACTTGCAAAGCACGCAGGTGCAGGAACAATAGTTCCGATCACCGGTTTTGCAAATTCTGTCGCATCCCCGGCAATTGAGGCTAGAACCGAAGGATTGGTAATGGGAGTCGGAGCAAAGCTGTTTACGATAGCCGGTCCCGTAATAGTCTATGCTGTGGTTGCGTCTTTTGCAGCAGGATTATGGTACTGGATGCTTTCACTCATGTGATTCGTCGGTTGCATTGAATATCAGCGACTGCATAAATCCGTCAAGCTCAACGCTCATTATATCTCCTGCAACCGGCATATCTTTGACGCAAATAACGTTTGCGCGTACACCGTAGCGGCGTCCGGGATAATTTAAAACAGTATATGTATAGCGTATACCGCGCTTGCCGCGGTACGGATCAAGGTCAAGACCTGCCTCTATCTGAAGCTTGTTGTAGTCTGAGTAAACGGCATCAAATTCGCGCGGAATCATTATAAATTCCGTTTCAATCGCATCGGGACTCACACGCCAGCCATAGGATTCCAGAAATTTCTGATTTATGCTGTCGGAGCTGCTTGAAAACAGTATAAAACCTACAGCAATTATAAGAATTATCAGTAAAGTCAGCAAATACATTTTTTTCATATAACACCTCGTCAGATTATATTTAATTTTATTTATAAAACTGCGCAATATTACCGATATGAAAAAAATTATTAAAAAATTATTATAAGAAAGGATTGTAAAAAAATGGACATAATAGACAATGTAGCGCTTACACTTCTTATTATAGGAGGAATAAACTGGGGGAGTGTAGGAATTTTTAAATTTGATATAGTATCCGCCATTTTCGGGGGACAAACATCAGTGCTCTCAAGAATAATATTTACGCTTGTAGGCATTGCGGCACTTTGGAGCATCGGGATTTTGTTCAAGGATAAAAAGCCTACTGTGAACTGAAAAAATCTATCCCATACAGGGATAGATTTTTTGATAAGTTAATGTCTGCTGTTGTGAGAGTGTGAGAAGAAGTCTGTAAAATTGATTCCTTCTATGATAGAATAAAAATATCATAGGAGGAATTTTTTATGGCAAAAAGAAGAAGAGAAAAAATGAGCGAAGGGAAAAAGAATATCATAGCTAGTTTAATTCAGGAATATGACATTAAAACAGCAGAAGATATTCAGGAAGCGTTAAAGGATCTCCTTGGCGGAACTATCCAGGAAATGATGGAAGCTGAGCTTGACGAACATCTTGGTTACGAAGAATATGAGCGCAGCGATAATACCGATTACAGAAACGGAGTAAAACACAAAACTTTACGCAGTTCCTATGGCGAAATACCTATTGATGTCCCTCAGGACCGCGACGGAGATTTTGAACCTCAAATCGTACCAAAACGCAAGAAAGACATATCAGCAATTGAACAGAAAATCATCGCAATGTCAGCAAAAGGTATGACAACAAGACAGATTTCAGATATTGTTGAGGATATTTATGGATTTGAGGTAAGTGAAAGTATGGTAACAGCAGTCACTAATAAAATACTTCCTCAAATCGAAGAATGGCAGCAAAGACCATTATCTGCTGTATATCCGATTGTTTTCATAGATGCAATACATTTTTCGGTTCGTGATGAACACATCGTTAAAAAGATAGCAGCATACATAATTCTCGGGATAAACGACGAAGGTAAAAAAGAGGTTCTTAGCATAACAATCGGAGAAAATGAAAGTGCAAAATACTGGCTTGGAGTACTTAATGACCTGAAAAACCGTGGTGTGCAGGATATACTGATTTTATGTGCAGATGGTCTTTCTGGCATAAAAGAATCCATAACTGCCGCATTTCCGAACACTGAATATCAGCGTTGTATTGTTCATCAGGTGAGAAATACCTTGAGATATGTTGCCGAAAAAGATAAAAAAGCGTTTGCAAATGACTTAAAAAGCATATATCACGCACCAAATGAAGAAATCGGATATGAACGTATGCAGGCTGTAACAGAAAAATGGCAGGACAGATATCCGAATGCCATGAAGCGTTGGGAAGAAAATTGGGATGTAATATCACCAATGTTCAAATTTTCAGCAGATGTGAGAAAGGTTATGTACACCACCAATGCGATAGAAAGTCTTAATAGTGCGCTGCGCCGTTTAAACAGTCAACGAAGCGTATTTCCCAGCGACACAGCACTTTTAAAGGCACTGTATCTGGCATCTTTCGAAGCAACGAAAAAATGGACTATGCCGCTTCGTAACTGGGGTAAGGTGTATGGAGAACTGTCAATCATGTACGACGGCAGACTTTGATAGCACAAATTTTCTGCCAATTGCAAGGGTAAAATGAACGCCCTCAAAACGAGGGCGTCCTTGACATGGCAAAAAATCCGTGCTATATTGCAGTTAGGCAGGAAAGCCTAAATATGGCTATTCCTGCCCATAAAATTTGAATATTTTATCATAGAAAAATTGAATTTACAGAAAATTTCTCACACTGCCGCTGTTGTGCTCCTTGAATGCTCGGTCCAAGTTTCGTTTTAAATCACGCTTCTGCAAATCGGCGCGCTTATCATAGAGTTTTTTGCCTTTGCACACGCCCAGCAAAAGCTTAACCTTTGATCCCTTTAGATAGACCGAGAGCGGTATCAAGGCATATCCTTCTTGCTGAACCTGACCTATGAGCTTTCTAATTTGGCTTTTGTGCAACAGTAGCTTTTTGTATCGCAGCGGATCGCGGTTAAAAATGTTACCCTGCTCATAAGGGCTGATATTCATGCCCTTTACATAAACCTCGCTATTGTCAAGCGAAGCGTATGCGTCTGCGATGTTTACCTTTCCAAGACGTATGGACTTGACTTCCGTTCCGAAAAGCTCGATTCCACATTCTATAGTTTCAGTGACAAAATAGTCGTGCCTCGCTTTTTTGTTTTGTGCAAGTGTTTTTGTATTTTCCGAGGTCAAAAAAATCGCCTCCTTAATATCTTATATAATTTGTAAAATGCCAAATTGCATTAAAAATTCTTTTAAATCTCGAAGAGCCACTGCATATATTATAACATATATTTTGAACATTGCAAATGTTTTTAAAAATAAAAAAACGCAATAGTATACATTATATTTTCTGAGAATACATAAAATATACAGCCATATTAATAAAAATATAAAAAAAACTTGATTTATGGCACATTTTGTATTAAAATATGCTTAATAAACTGTTTTTATAGTATCAGGAGGTTTTCATGATGGAAAAATTAAAATTTGATTATAAAAAAGCAGCTCCATTTGTTTCAGAACATGAAATTGAGGGTATGAAAGAATATGTAAAAGCTGCACACGATATGATTCATAACAAGACCGGCGCCGGCAATGATTTTCTGGGATGGGTAAATCTTCCAACAGACTATGACAAGGAAGAGTTTGCAAGAATTAAAAAGGCTGCCGAAAAAATCAGAAACGACTCCGACATTCTTATCGTAATAGGAATAGGCGGCTCATATCTTGGTGCAAGAGCGGCAATTGAAATGCTCAGCCATACATTCTATAATGTTCTTGATAAGGACAAGAGGAAAGGCCCTGCAATTTTATTTGCCGGAAACAGCATCAGTTCAACGTACCTTGCAGACCTTATCGAAGTTGTCGGGGACAAAGATTTTTCGGTAAATGTAATTTCAAAATCCGGAACGACAACTGAACCTGCAATAGCATTCAGAGTTTTTAGAGAAATGCTTGAGAAAAAATATGGAAGGGAAGAAGCAAGAAAAAGAATTTATGCAACAACCGACAAGTCGCGCGGTGTACTTAAAAATCTAGCGGACAAAGAAGGCTACGAAAGCTTCGTAATCAGTGATGATGTTGGCGGAAGATACTCCGTTTTAACAGCTGTCGGACTTCTGCCGATTGCGGTTGCCGGAATTGATATCGACGCAATCATGAAGGGTGCAAAAGATGCTCAGGAGCTTTATTCAAATCCCGATGTCATGTCAAACGAGTGCTATCAGTACGCAGTTGTAAGAAACGCTCTTTTGAGAAAGGGCAAAAACATCGAAATGATGGTTAATTTTGAGCCGGCGCTGCATTACTTTGGTGAATGGTGGAAGCAACTCTTCGGTGAGTCTGAGGGCAAGGACAACAAGGGCATTTTCCCGGCTGCGGCAGATTTTTCTACAGACCTTCACTCCATGGGACAGTATATTCAGGAAGGTCAGAGACTTTTGTTTGAAACAGCGATTTTGGTTGACGAACCTACAAAGGATATAACCATAGAGGAAGATGCGGAAAATATAGATGGATTAAACTTTCTTGCAGGCAAAAAAATGAGCTTTGTAAACAAAAAGGCTTCAGATGGCGTTTGCCTTGCACATACCGATGGCGGAGTGCCTAATCTTGTTGTAACCGTGCCAAAACTTGACGCATATAACTTCGGAATGATGGTTTACTTCTTTGAAAAGGCCTGCGGAATTTCAGGATACCTGCTTGGCGTAAATCCGTTTAATCAGCCGGGCGTTGAGGCATACAAAAAGAATATGTTTGCGCTTTTGGGCAAGCCAGGGTATGAATCGGAAAAGGCAGAGCTTGAAAAAAGACTTGGTTAATTATGCGGCGGCAAGCCGATAAAATATAATTTATAAAGGAGGAAGCAGTTATGGTAAAGCTTCTAATCGGAAAAAAAGGAACAGGTAAAACAAAGGTACTGCTGGACAACGTAAACGAGGCGGCTCAGAGTGCTAACGGGAACGTTATCTTTATAAGCAATAATACATCACAAAATATGTATGACATCAGTTCAAAGGTACGAATGTCTGATACATCTGAATTTGAAATTACATCATGGGATGAGTTTCTGGGATTTATCTGTGGAAACATTAGCGCAAACTTTGATATAACCAATATATTCATCGACGGAACATTGAAAATTGTCAAGGATTCAATGGATGGTTTTGAGGACTTCCTTGCAAAGCTTGAAGAGATGAGCAAAAAGTTCAATATTGATTTTGAGCTTTCTGTATCTGTTGATGCTGAAACAGCACCGGATTATATTAAAAAATATACAAAGTAATTATTTTCGAAAGGAACATTCGTAATGCAGTATCAAAGTACAAGAAACAGCAGTATATCCATAACGTCTGCTGAAGCAATAAAGCAAGGTCTTTCGGAAGAAGGCGGATTGTTTGTACCGGAGAATATACCTTCGGTAAAGTTGGATGAAATTGAAAAAATGGCGGATATGTCATATAAGCAGCGTGCCAGGTTTGTTCTGTCCAAATATCTGACGGATTTTACAGATGATGAACTGAAAAACTGTATTGAAAACGCATATACTAAAGAAAAATTCGGTACTGAAAATATAGCTCCGGTTTATAAGCTTAATGACGGAATGTATATTCTTGAACTTTGGCACGGACCGACGTGTGCGTTTAAGGATATGGCTCTTCAAATTCTGCCGCATCTGCTAACAACTTCAATGAAAAAGACAAAAGAAAACGACGAAGTGGTTATTCTTGTTGCCACTTCCGGTGACACAGGAAAGGCTGCTCTTGAGGGCTTTCGCGATGTAAAAGGCACAAGGATTGTTGTTTTCTATCCCAATAACGGGGTTTCGGAAATTCAGAAGCTCCAAATGATAACACAAGAGGGCAACAATGTCGGAGTTGCGGCTGTTTCGGGTAATTTTGATGATGCGCAAAACGGTGTGAAAAAGATTTTTACTGACGAAGATTATAAAGATCTTTTGGCTAAAAATAACTTTAAGCTTTCGAGTGCCAATTCAATTAACTGGGGTAGACTGGTTCCACAGATTGTATACTATTTTTCAGCATATGCAGATATGTTAAAAGGAGAAGAAATTACTCTCGGCGAAAAAATTAACATTGTCGTTCCAACTGGTAATTTCGGGAATATTCTTGCTGCCTATTATGCTTATAAAATGGGTTTGCCGGTCAACAGATTTATCTGTGCTTCAAATGAAAACAATGTTTTGACGGATTTTATTAAAACCGGTGTATATGATAAAAACAGGGCATTTCATACCACAATTTCTCCATCGATGGACATACTTATTTCAAGCAATCTTGAAAGATTTTTGTATGACCTTACGGGAAATGATGATTCTACGATATCTTGTTGGATGAACAGCCTTAATATAAAAGGCAAATATGAAGTTACACCCGATGTAAAGTCAAAAATTGCTGAGCTTTTCAGTGCCGACTGTGCAAATGATAAAGAAACTATGGAAACAATTAAGGCATGCAATGATAAATATGGTTATGTGGTTGATACACATACGGCGGTTGGCATTTCAGTATACGAAAAATACGCTGCCGAAACTAAGGATGAAACAAAGACGGTAATTGCTTCTACTGCAAGCCCATTTAAGTTTAATCAAAGTGTACTTATTGCCATAAACGGTCATGGTGCGGTTGCCGGAAAAGACGAGTTTGCACTGCTTGATGATTTGGCCCAAAAGAGCGGAATGACCATTCCAAAGTCTCTTGCCGAACTTAAAGATAAGCCAAAACTCTTCAATACGGTTTGTGAAAAAGATCAGATGCTTCAAGTGGTAAGCGACTTTTTGCAAATAGGTTGATTGTAAACAATATAAAAAGTTCCTGTCATGTGACAGGAACTTTTTTGCTGCTTAAGTAACTCTCTTTATCGGTGGTTTGAGACAACCCCAGCTTTTGTGTTAAATATTTATCATGAAATAAATATACATAAAGAATTTTGATGAACTGAAAAATGAATTTGCGCCAAATAATTGCGTCTACATGTTCACTTTTTCATAATGTATATTTTGGCAACGTCTTTTTAATAATCACATATTTTTCTGATTATTTTCCTTCTGCCTCAGTGCGATATTTTATTGAAAATATCTTTGAATAAAGTTATAGTTTTTTTCTATATCTTTTAATAAAATATATGTATTGGACAAACCTGCAAGATAGTGTTACAATAAACATATAAAAAAGATAGGTTAAATAGTCTTTGGAGGGGGGTTAAAATGCTATTGGTATTTATTTACACTAAAGACCGAAATGCTGAACGAATGCGTATATAGGAAATATATGAAACAAAAATAATATTTTTTTAGGAGGAAAAACAATGGCAGAAAGAAAATACAGATTTGAAACATTACAGGTACAGGCAGGGCAGGAAGAACCCGATCCGGTGACTGATGCAAGAGCAGTTCCTATTTATGCGTCGACCTCTTATGTATTTCACAATTCACAGCATGCGGCAGACAGATTCGGATTAAGAGATGCCGGAAATATTTACGGAAGACTTACAAATCCCACGCAAAGCGTTTTTGAAGAAAGAATAACGGCGCTTGAGGGTGGGACGGCGGCTTTGGGCGTATCATCAGGTGCAGCTGCAATTAATTACACAATTCAGGCGCTTGCAAAATCAGGCGAGCATATAGTAGCGTCAAAAACCATTTACGGCGGTACATATAATCTCTTGGCACATACGCTGCCGCTTACTTCCCAGATAAGCACAACATTTGTTAACCCTGATGAAGATGGTGCTTTTGAGGCCGCAATTCAGCCGAACACAAAGGCAATTTATATTGAAACACTAGGAAACCCTAATTCAAATATCATTGATATTGAAGATGTTGCAAAAATTGCGCACAGACACGGTATTCCTCTTGTCGTGGATTCTACCTTCGCGACACCATACCTTGTAAGACCGATTGAATACGGTGCAGATATCGTAGTTCACAGTGCAACAAAGTTTATAGGCGGTCACGGAACCGCAATTGGGGGAGTTATAATCGACGGTGGCACGTTCGATTGGAAGGCTTCGGGCAGATATCCGTGGATTTCGGAACCTAATCCATCATACCATGGCATAAGCTTTGCAGAAGCGGCAGGAAAAGCGGCATTTGCAACCTATATAAGAGCAATTCTTTTGCGTGACACAGGATCGACTGTTTCGCCGTTTCATGCGTTTATGTTTTTGCAGGGACTAGAAACACTGTCGCTCAGAGTAGAACGTCATGTTTCAAATGCCCTCAAAATAGTGGAATATCTGAACAATCATCCGCAGGTAGAAGCTGTTCATCACCCATCGCTCGAAACTGAACCAAGTCACAAGCTGTACAAAAAGTATTTCCCAAACGGCGGAGGCTCAATATTCACATTTGAAATTAAGGGTGATGACAAGACTGCTCAGAAGTTTATTGATAATCTCAGGATTTTTTCTCTGCTTGCCAATGTTGCCGACGTAAAATCACTGGTAATTCATCCTGCATCAACTACACATTCTCAGCTTTCGGAAGCGGAACTGGCAGAGCAGGGAATTAAGCCGAATACAATTAGGCTGTCAATTGGAATTGAAAATATAGAAGATCTTATAGAAGCGCTTGACGATGCTTTTGCGGCGGTTAAATAAATTTTTTCAGGTTTGTGGCTGTTCATGCTGCAAGCCTGATTTTTTCTTCTCATTGTCTGAAAACAGACCGGCGGCTTCATCGGTGAGAGCGCGAATTGAGTTGGCATATTCGGTCGGCGACATATTGACATACTGCTTGAACTGACGCGAAAAATAGTGTATGCTGTCGTATCCCAAAAGCTCTGCAATCTGGGTAAAGTTGTAGCTGTTTTCACGTATATATGTTTTTGCGCGGTCAATTTTCATTCTGATAAAATATTCGCACGCGCCGCAGCCGGCTTGTTCCTTAAAAAGCTGCTTTACGGCTGTTTTGCTGATTCCCGAATGTCTTGCTATTTCAGAAAGTGTAAGGGATCTGCCGAGATGTGACGACATGAATTCTACAATTTCACCGAAAAGTCCGCTGTCGAGATTGCGTTTTAATGAAGTAACAGCAGGAGAAGCCTCGTTTCGCAGAAATATTATCAAAAGCTCACATAGACATAGTTTTACCATTTGCTCCGATCCGAAGAGCGCATTTTTTCTGCGGTGAAGTTTTGGCGTTACAAGTCCCGAAAGCGGAGTGTCAAATGCCGCAGATGCTTCACTGATTATTTTTGAAATCAGTGCGCGCTGAACACTGCCGGTTTTTAATACTTTTCCGTAAAAGCCGCTCATGACCTCGGAGTGTGACTTAAAGCTTATCACCGCGACTGAGGAAGCGGCTATACCGTTTCCTATCAGAGTATGCCATTCGTCAGGTTTGTGAAAAATTATATCACCGCTTTTCAGTGTACGAGCACAGTTTCCCGAATATGCAGTGATTTCGCCTTTGTCGACATAGACAAATTCCCAAAAATCATGCTGTTCTCCTGGAAATTTATAGTCCTTTGCAAGCTCAAAGTAATGTACAGAAACAAGCTCGGTTATGTTGATGACTTCCTTTAGTCTTGTTCCAGAGTATATTTTTGTATCCATAGCAGTTTCTCCTGGCGCAATAATTAATAAACCAAGTATATCACGCCCGGCTGATTTTGTAAATATATAAGCCTATAATGCAAATAAAAAAAATAATTATATATTATAATAAGGCATGAAGAAAAAACAAGGAAAGGATAAGGCGGAAATGAATTATAATTTATCAGATATTATACGCAATTTTGAAATTAACGTGGAAATCGAACCTTACGGAAACGGACATATAAACGATACATATATCGCCCAAAGCGACCCCAAGTACATATTGCAAAGGATAAACAGTGCAGTGTTTAAAAATCCAGAGCAGGTAATGAGCAATATTATGGGTGTTACGGAGCACCTGCGCAGAAAAATTATTGAAAACGGCGGAAATCCAGAGCGTGAAACACTTAATCTGGTAAAAACCAGAGATGGAAAAAGCTACTATAAAGCTGACAGTGACAATTATTTCAGAATGTATAAGTTTATTGAGGATGCAGTAAGCTATGATAAGGCAGAAAATCTGCGGCAGTTTTGCGAAGCAGCGAAGGCATTCGGACGTTTTCAGAATATGCTTTCTGATTATCCAGTAGAAAAGCTGTATGAAACAATTCCGGATTTTCATGATACGCGCAAGCGCTTTGAGAATTTTGAAACCGCGGTTACGGAGGATAGGATGCACAGACTTGCAGGAGTAAAAAAAGAGGTTGATTTTGCATTTGCACGAAAGGAAGATACCGGGATTATTGTAGACGCTATTGCAGACGGACGTGTGCCGATACGTGTGACGCACAACGACACAAAGCTGAACAACGTTATGCTCGATAAACAAACCGGTGAGGGTGTTTGTGTGATTGACCTCGATACCGTAATGCCCGGATCACTTTTATATGATTACGGTGATGCACTGCGTTTCGGTGCTTCAAGCGGAGCCGAGGATGAGCGTGATCTTAATAAAATTTGGTTTGACCTTGACCTTTTTGAAGTATTTACACAAGGTTTTTTATCGGAGGTCGGTGGCGCGCTTAACGAAGAGGAAGTACGTCTTCTGCCTTTTTCGGCAAAGATTATGACATATGAATGCGGAATACGATTTCTTGGTGACTATTTAAACGGAGACACATATTTTAAAATTCACCGCCATGGACAAAACCTCGACCGCGCAAGAACGCAGTTCAAATTGGTTGCCGATATAGAAACAAAACTAGGCATTATGGCAGATATAGTGAACAAATATCTTTAATCGCAAAAGAGGTATGAACATGAGAGTAATAGTATGCAATGATTACGATGAAATGTCAAAGCGTGCGGCAAAAATTGTGGCAAGTCAGATTACATTGAAGCCAAATTGTGTTCTGGGCCTTGCAACAGGCTCTACGCCTATAGGGCTTTATGACAATCTTGCTGAAATGAACAAACTCGGTGAAATAGATTTTTCGGATGTCACTACATTTAATTTGGACGAATACTATCCTATAAACCTGGATAATGACCAAAGCTACCACTATTTTATGAATGAGCATCTGTTCACTAGGGTGAACATAGACATAAATAGTACTCATCTGCCAAATGGTCAGACAGATGATCCTGAAACAGAGTGCGAGAACTATGAAAAGATGATAAATGATGCCGGCGGAATAGATTTGCAAATACTCGGCATAGGTCAGAACGGACATATAGGTTTCAATGAGCCGGATAACAATTTGAATACGGTAACGCATCTTACGGGACTTACGCAAAGCACAATTGAAGCAAACTCCCGATTTTTTGAAAAAAAAGAGGATGTTCCGACTCGGGCACTTACAATGGGAATTGCAAGTATTCTCAAATCACGCAAAATTGTTCTGCTTGCCAGCGGAAGGACGAAGTATAAGGTTGTCAGCGAGCTTTTGAACGAGGGAATAAATACGTCTGTTCCGGCAACCATGCTTAAGGTTCATCCTGACGTGGTTCTGATCTGTGATAAGGAAGCTTATGCAAGCATGTATCTCGGCGTTGACATTGGCGGAACAAGCATAAAGTTCGGTGTTGTTGATGGATTTAATAATATTGTTTATAAGGACAGTCTGCCAACGCAAAAGGATAAGCCGGCACGTGCAATTATCGATAATATAGCAAAGGCGTGCAAAGATATAACTTCGCGTTTCCCGGTTACGGCGGTTGGAGTCGGCACACCCGGAATAATCGATTTTGCTAAAAAGACAGTAACTGCTGCAAACCTGCCGTTTGACAATACCCCTATATTCGATTGGCTGAAGGAAAGCATAAATCTACCGGTATATATCAATAATGACGCGAACTGCGCGGCTTTAGGCGAAGCAGTTGCGGGAGAGGGGGCCGGCGAAAAGGATATGCTTATGATTACGCTTGGCACAGGAATCGGCGGTGGAATTATAATCGATAAAAAGATTTATATGGGCGCAAAGGGAGATGCCGGTGAAATAGGACATATGTGTATTGAAACGAACGGAAAGCCATGCTCTTGTGGGAACCGTGGCTGCTGGGAAAAATATGCTTCAGTATCGGCACTTATAGAGCAGACGGAGGAAGCAGTATTGAAAAACCCCAACAGCATTCTTGCAAATGTGATTGCAAAAAACCACGTCGTTGACGGAAAAACCGTTTTTGAAGCAAAGCAGAAGGGATGTACGGTTGCTGATGCGGTATTTGAACAATACATTGAATATCTTGCGGTTGGAATACGCAATATAATTAACATTTTTAGACCGGGAGCGGTGGTTATAGCAGGAGGGATTTCAGAAGCAGGACAAGCTCTGTTGGATCCATTGGTTAAAAAGGTTGATTCAAGCGTGCCAATAAAGATTTCACGTTTGCAAAATGATGCCGGAATTATAGGTGCAGCACTTCTGGGTGAAAAGAACAGGTGATTGATATGCTGTTTAAAAATGTAACGGTTTTGGGAGAGGATTTCAAGTTTCGCAAAGACAATGTTGCGGTTGAAAACGGATGTTTTTGCAAAATTTCTCAAAGTGGTGTTGAAATGGATTGCAGCGGAATGCTTATGTTGCCCGGATTGGTTGATATTCATACTCACGGTGCTGCAGGCTACGATAATATGGATTTTGGGTTTGAGGCTATAGATATGATTTCGCGCTTTATAGGCGAAAACGGAGTTACGACATATTTGCCGACACTAATAACACAAAGCCACGAAAATATGCGTGCTGCGGCAGAAAATATAGCAAACGCCCAAAAACGCGGTGTGAGAGGCGCAAAAATTGGCGGAATCTACATGGAGGGACCGTATTTTTCGGTTAAATATAAAGGCGCGCAGAATGAGGAATATATACGCGACCCCGACGCCGAAGAATTTTTTGATATTGATGCGGCTTGCGGAAATATTATCAGGATAATAAGCATTGCACCGGAAAGAAACGGCGCGCCTGAATTTTTACAGACGGTTTCGGGAAAGGTTAAGGTTGCAATCGGACATACCGACTCGGACTATGATACAGCCGTAAACGCAATACGGCTCGGAGCATCGCATATGACGCATACATACAACGCAATGCGTGGACTGCATCACCGTAGTCCTAACGCAATCTGCGCAGCTATTGACAGCAATGTAACCTGTGAATGCATTTGTGACGGAATACATATTCATCCTGCTATGATAAGGCTGTTATATAAGGCGGTAGGACGTGAGAGGCTGGTATTAATATCCGATTCGCTGCGTGCGACCGGTATGCCGGACGGCGAGTATGACCTAGGCGGTCAGCGCACTATTCTCAAAAATGGGCGAGCAACACTGCCTGACGGAACTATTGCCGGAAGTACGGCGACACTGTTATACTGTGTAAAAAAGGCCGTTGAAATCGGACTTCCGATAGAAGATGCAGTTCGCGCGGCAAGCTATAATCCGTCAAAAGCCGCAGGAATTGCGGATGTTGCCGGCGTTATTGCAGAAGGAAGAGATGCAGATTTTATACTTACAGACAGTGAACTTAATCTAAAATACGTTTATATAAACGGAAACCAATATAAGAGGAAATGAAAAAAGCATACAACAATGCGCCTCTAAAAAATGTCCATATTTTTTTGGAGGTGAATATTAACATCCGCGAGTTTTTTTATTTTTTCAAATACTTAAAAAGCAGAAAAAATTTGAGAGATTTTCATACAGTGATTACACTGCAATAGCTAACTCATTCAGAATCAATTTAATATTTAATTTTATATAACAATTCTGTTATAGCTTTTTTCAATTTTGCATTTACTGCATCGTAGATTGTTCATTTATGTGTATATAAGTATTAATATTTAGTATTCTAAAAATGATGCTGAGTTTTTTGTTTGACTTAAATAACCCGATGTGCTATAATTATAAAAAAATACGGTTTTATGGAGTAAAAAATGACAAAGAAATCCGAAATTTCCTTTTTGAATACACTGTTCTGTCTGCTGGTGATTTTTATTCATGTCGCATCCGAACCGGTTTCAAAATTGTCTCGGGACAGCTTTTCCTATGCGGCGGTGTTTTTTTTCTGGAGAATTTCGGCATTTGTGGTGCAGGGCTTTATATTTTTGAGTGGACTTAAAATGTTTTTGTCAGTCAGAACAAAAAGGACGGACTATGTGAAATATTGTGCGGCACGCTTTAAAAAAATTGTAGAGCCTTATGTGTTCTTTGTTTGCGTGTTTTACGGATATTTTCTGCACAAGGGAGGATATTTCGATTTCAGCCTTGCTGAGCTGGGAAAATATATATTAAACGGAACACTCGCCGCACATTTCTATTTTGTCATCGTAATTGTTCAGTTTTATCTGTTAAAACCGCTATGGGAAAAGATGACGGGGAACGTAAGACCTATTTACGCAATTTTACTTTCGCTTGCGGTGAATGTACTTTGCGTAAGATTTTTGCCACAGCTTATTTTTGTGATTTCAGGAAAAGAATTTGCTTACAACGACAGAATTTTTTCAACCTATCTTATTTACTGGACAATGGGCTGCTATGCCGGAATGAATTATAATTATTTTACGGAAAGAATAAAAAAATATAACTTGAAAATTTGTGCCTTGTTTGCTTTAGCAGCTGCAGCGGAGGCTGTCGTGTCCTATCTCCAGTTTACGCAAAGAATAAGTTTTAAATACATTGACGAGTTGCATATGCTTTATTGCTGTATGGCAATTATCTTCTGCTATGCCATTGCTTTAAAGTTCGGCGTAAAATTAATGAACAGCCGGATTTTAAAAGAAATAAACGGTGCAAGCTACTATATTTATCTGCTGCACCCACTTTTGATTTTTATTGCTAATGACAAGATTGCAGAGAATGAAGTGATTTCTCAGGGAAAAGCAATGCTTATCCGCGCCGCAGCAGCTTATTTTGGATCTATCTTGCTGTGCATCGGGTATCTGAAAATAAAAAGTAAACTTGCTTCGGGCATGAGTAAATTCAAATAATCACGGGCGATGTTGTGAAGTCCCTGCCGAAAGGAACAGGTGAGTCTGCACAAAGCGCCGCAAGGTCGGTTGCCAGAATATCAGTTTTTATATTGCTGCCTCGGTAATCGGCTACCTTGTTTATTATTGGAAATGACGCTTTTTTCTTCATTTCGGCAAGAATTTTTTTCCCGTTTTCGTTCATTCCTAGAACACGTATATAATCGGGGCGTTCGGTGCATTGTCCAAGACTAAGCAGTACCGACGCGGTGATGCGCCTGATACGTGTCATCGTGTATCGCTTTGTTTTGACAGAGGCATTTATTTCCGAAATCGTTCTTCTGTCAATTGCCTTTAAAAATCTATCGTCCAGACCTTTTTCTATGTCAGCTATGCCGGAAAAAGCGCTTTTTCCGCAAGACAGCAGCTTATAGCGGAAAATGTCCGACAGTCTATCTATATCATATGTGATACAACCGGAATAATCAAACGGGCTGTAATCTGAAATGTCCGCGCTGTTTTTCAGTTTGTCCCGCAAAAGAGTTGCAGAAGCATATTTTCCATTTGTGGTCATGGAGTGAAATCCCACAAAGCTGCGCTTTAAGGTGGTTGGTACTATTTTGCTGTTAAGCTTTTTCAGAGCAAGAATGTATTCGAGTGCAAGAATGTTGTTCGGCTGAGCGAGAATATTATCGTCGATAATGCCAGAATATGCCTTTTGACGCGCTTTGGGATAGCTCATGCCAAGCGCGGTGTTTTCCTTTATTTTAACCGAAATTCTGCGTGGCTCGTTAAGTAAAATCTCTGCAGCTTTTTCCAATGTGGCTGTGTCACCGCATTCGCTCCCAAAATTTATATCGTCAATTATACCCATTGAATCAAGAAGCAAAACAGCACCTTGTGCAAAGCCCGGCGCAGATGACAGGGAATAAGCAGCAGGAAGCTCAATAACAAGATCGGCGCCGTTTTTAAGTGCCGCGCGTGCGCGTGTCCATTTATCAAAAACCGCGACATCTCCGCGCTGAACAAAGCTTCCGCTCATGATGCATACAACAGCGTCCGATTCTTTTTTTACCTCGTCAAGCTGATATTTATGCCCATAATGAAAAGGATTATATTCACATATAATGCCGCTGATTTTCAAAATAACACCGCCTTTGCTTTTTTGCACTAAAATTCTTCTTTTTTATATTATATCTCAATATTTGCGATTTGTATAGGGTAATTTTATGTAAAATGTTATATAATATATGAAGAAATAGAGTTGACAAAAATATTTAAATGACTTATAATATGAATAGATGTTCATTTGTTTATATTTGAATAATTAAAATAAAACGGAGATGTTAAAATGAAAGCATACATGGACAACAATGCGACCACTTCTCTAAAGAAGGAAGTTCTTGAGGCTATGCTGCCTTATTATACAGAAGTTTACGGCAACGCATCATCTAAATTTTATGAGGTGGGCAGAGTTGCCGAAAAGGCTAATGCCGATCTGCATAAGGCTGTTGCGGATCAGATCGGCGCAAAACCTAACGAAATATATTTCACTGCTTCAGGCTGCGAGGCGGACAACTGGGCAATCAAGGGTGTTGCATTTGCAAACAAGAATAAGGGAAATCACATAATAACGACTTCCATCGAGCATCACGCAGTTTTAGGTGCATGCGAATTCCTTGAAAAAAACGGCTTTGAGGTTACCTATTTGCCGGTAGATGAATTTGGACGCGTTTCGCCTGAAGAGGTTGAAAATGCGATAACTGACAAGACAATTCTAGTTTCAATTATGACCGCAAATAACGAAATCGGAACAGTTGAGCCTATTTCAGAGATTGCAAAAGTCTGCAAGGCACATAAAGTAATTTTTCATACCGACAGTGTTCAGGCAATCGGACATATGAAGATAGACGTAAACGAGATGGGTGTAGATATGCTTTCAATGTCTGCACATAAATTCCACGGACCGAAGGGTGTTGGTGTGCTCTATATAAAAAGCGGCGTAAAAATTGACAACCTTATTCATGGAGGAGGTCAGGAAAGAGGAAAACGTGCCGCAACGGAAAATCTCGCCGGCATGGCAGGTCTTGCAAAAGCGCTTGAGCTTGCAAATACCGACCTTGACAAAAAAATCGCTCACATGAAATATCTGCGTGACAAGCTCATCAAGGGAATAAGCGAAAAAATCCCATACAGCCGCCTGAACGGTCCTGCGGATGACACAAGACTTTGCAACAATGTCAATTTTTCCTTTAAGTATGTTGAGGGAGAATCAATATTGATGTTGCTTGACATGAAGGGTGTTGCTGCATCAAGCGGAAGCGCCTGCGCATCAGGTTCGCTTGATCCGTCACATGTGCTTTTGGCAATCGGACTACCACACGAAATTGCGCATGGATCACTTCGCCTTAGTGTCGGCGACGAAACCACCGAAGAAGAGGTTGATTATGTAATAGAGGTTCTGCCTCCTATAATAGAAAGACTCAGAATGATGTCACCGCTTTATGAAGAAGTACTTAGAAAGGAAGTAAAATAATTATGTATTCAGAAAAAGTAATGGATCATTTTGCAAATCCGCGTAATGTCGGAGAAATCAAAAATGCAAATGCTGTCGGAGAGGTTGGCAACGCAAAGTGCGGCGATATAATGAAAATTTATATGGATATCGAGGACGACGTTATAAAAGATGTTAAGTTCAAGACATTTGGCTGCGGTGCCGCAATCGCAACAAGCTCAATGGCAACCGAAATGGTAAAGGGAAAGTCTGTTGATGAGGCTCTTAAGCTAAGCAACAAAGCAGTTATGGAAGCTCTTGACGGACTTCCGCCAGAAAAAATACATTGTTCTGTTCTTGCAGAACAGGCAATCAGAGCCGCTATCGACAATTACCATGGCAAAGAAAACACGAATGTACATCACAACTGCACATCTGATTGTGAATCATGCCCTCATGTAGAAAAATAACATTTTGCAAATAGCACTTTAGCGTTATTATGGTGCTATTTTTGCGTTAAGGAAATATTTTGATAAAAAGGTATTGCAAAACCTTTTTTGCTGTTATATAATTAATAATGGTTATTTATGCAGAAATTGTTAATTATGGAGGATTATTATGGAATTTGAGAAGATTAAAAAGGTAATTATGGAACAGCTCGGTGTCAACGAAAAGGATATAACGCCTGATGCTTCTTTTGTGGAGGATCTCGGTGCGGACTCTTTGGACGTTGTTGAACTTATTATGGCATTTGAAAATGAATTTGATATTGAAATTCCTGACGAAGACGTCGAAAGTATTGCAACCGTAGGCGATGCTGTAAATTACGTGAAGGAACATTATGACAATTAACTAATTTCGGAGACTTGAAATGACTGAATTTGAAGAAAAGATAGGATATGTATTTAAAAACCCAGCATACCTTGAAAATGCATTGACTCACAGCTCGTATGCTAACGAAAAAGGTTGCCGCGATAACGAGCGGCTTGAATTTTTGGGAGATTCGGTGCTGAGCATAATCGTGAGTGAATATCTTTACAAGGCATTGAGGGATGACAGTGAGGGTGACCTCAGCAAAATCCGTGCATCGCTTGTATGTGAGCACGGATTGTTTGAATTGTCAAAAAAAATACAGCTTTCAAAGTATATTCATCTGGGCAAAGGCGAGGAACACACTGGTGGGAGAACGCGGCCATCGGTAGTTTCCGATGCATTTGAAGCTTTGCTTGCCGCGATTTTTCTCGATTCAGATTTTGTGACAGCCAAAAAGTGGCTTTTGTCGCTTATGCATGACGAACTTATTGCTGCATCGCATCAAAAAAATCTCGGTGACTACAAAACGATGCTTCAGGAGCACACCCAAAAAGGGAACAGAGGCAGGGTTACTTATTCGCTGATTGCCGAAAACGGCCCCGACCATAACAAGCGCTTTGAATGTGCTGTTCTTATTGACGGAAAAGCGGTTGCAAATGGTGTTGGTTCAAGTAAAAAAGACGCGGAACAAAACGCAGCAAAGAATGCACTTTCAGCTTATGAAAAATTATAATATTCCTATTTTTGTGCCGCACGAAGGCTGTCCGTTTAACTGCAGCTTTTGCAATCAGAAAAAGATAACCGGCGCAGATACTTCAATTACAACAGATAAAATCAGAGAAATCATAGAAAATCATCTTAAAACTCTGCCAAAAACCGCTTGTCATGTTGAGGCCGCGTTTTTCGGCGGAAGTTTTACCGGTATTCCGATTGAAAAGCAGCGTGAATTTTTGAGTGTTGCATATGAATATGTTAAAAGCGGAGATATAGATGGAGTTCGTCTTTCTACAAGACCAGACTATATTTCCGAGGAAATATTGAAGCAGCTTTTGCGCTTTGGAGTGACTACGATTGAGCTCGGTGTACAGTCGCTTGACAACGAAGTTCTTGAAAAATCCATGCGAGGTCATACCGAGCAGGATGTGTATGATGCCGTGTCGCTCATTCATAAATATCCGTTTTCTCTCGGATTGCAAATGATGACTGGACTTCCTGGTGATACTGATGAAAAATCAATAGCTACCGCAGGAAAAATCATAGCTTTAAAGCCGGACTGCGTGCGCATCTATCCAACATTGGTTGTAAAGGATACCTTACTTGAAATTATGTATAAAAATGGGGAGTATGTCCCTCAGACACTTGAAAAATCTGTAAGATTATGCAAAAAACTGCTGATAATGTTTGAAAAAAACAATATTTCGGTAATACGTATGGCACTTGTAACAACCGATGAAATTTCTCCAAACGGTGCAGTTGTTGCAGGGCCGTTTCACAGCTCGTTCCGCGAATTGGTAGAGGGAGAGATTTTTTTCGATGATATATGCGCGGCTTTGGACGGAGGAGAAACCGGGAAAACTGTATCGGTAAATCCAAAGGATATTTCCAAGGCAATAGGCAATCGAAAAATAAATTTAAAGCGAATAAAAGAAAAATATGGTATAGATTTAAAAATAACACCGGATGAAAAGGTAGAAAAGGGCAAAATAAAATTCAGAAAGGAATGAGCTTCTATTGTACCTTAAAAGAATAGAAATACAGGGTTTCAAATCCTTTGCGGACAAAACCGTTCTAACGTTCGAGCAGGGAATAACTGGAATTGTAGGACCTAACGGAAGCGGGAAGAGCAATATTTCCGACGCAATACGCTGGGTAATGGGCGAAATAAGCGCAAAAACTCTGCGCGGATCCAATATGCAGGACGTAATTTTTAACGGTACTCAGACGCGCAAACCTCTGAATTTTGCCGAGGTAAGCTTGGTACTCGATAATCAGGATAGACTTTTTCCAATAGAATTTGATGAAGTGGTGGTAACTCGGCGCGTTTTTCGTTCAGGAGAAAGTGTATACCAAATAAACAATGCAAATTGCCGATTAAAGGATATTCAGGAGCTATTTATGGATACAGGACTGGGACGCGACGGATATTCAATGATCGGTCAGGGCAATGTTGCGCAGATTCTGTCGACTAAGGCTGACGACAGAAGAAGCTTTTTTGAGGGAGCAGCCGGAGTATTAAAATATAAGCACAGAAAAGAAGAGGCAGAACGAAAAATTGCTTCGGTTAATGAGAATCTTGTGCGGATTAACGATATTGCCGCCGAACTTGAAGCACAGCTTAAGCCGCTTGAAAATCAATCAAAAAAGGCGCGCGAGTATCTTGTTTTATATGAGGAATACAAGGGACTCGATGTAAGTCTTATTTTGCGCACGGTAAAAAACGGCGCTGTACAGATTAAAGAGGTACGCCAAAACCTTGAAAATGTAAACTCGGAAATACATGAACTAAAATCCATGGCAGACGACTTTGAAATCCGAATTGCCGACATTTATACCGAAAATGAGAAAAAGGACGCAGAGCAGGCCGAAACCAACAATGCACTTATTGAAAATGAAAATACTATTTCTAAAAATGAAAATGAAATAACTCTTGCAAACAATAATATTGCCAACAACAGAGCACTCGCGGAGCGCTTTGAAAAGGAAACTGCGCTGATTTTTGAAAAAAACAAGAAGGCAGAAGTACAGATTGAAGAAATTAAAGCGCTGATTTTACAGCAGGAGAAAGAAAGTAAACTGCTTCTTGCGCAGTTTGACGATATTCACAAAGATAATGCTTTAATATATGAAAGCATAAATGAATATAAAGAAGAAATTGATAAAATTAAGCAGGAAATTCTCGAAAAAAAGCAGGAAATTTCTGCCAATAAGGCTAATATAGAGGGGCTTGAAAATCTGCGCCAAACTTATCTTGAAAGAAAAGCAACGGTTGAAACGGAAAAAAATGCTCATGAATCCGGAATTGAGAATACAAAAAAAGAAATTGCGGAAAATGAAAAAAAGGCGGCAGAGCTTAAAGTAAAATCGAGAAAAATGAATGATCGCATAAACAACCGACGAAAGCATTGCGAAGAACTTGAAAACAAAATATCCGATTTGCAGAAAAAGCTCTCTGAAAACCGAGTGGAGATAAATTCAAAGTTGTCAAAAAAGCGAATGCTTGAGGCTATGGAAAATGATTATGACGGCTATGCAAAAAGCGTTAAGTCGGTTCTTAAGGCACAGGAACTTAAAAAGCTTTCAATCTACGGAACACTGTCCGGTCTTATTTCGGTAGAACAAAAGACCGTAACAGCCATAGAAATTGCATTAGGTGCTACTCTTCAAAACATAGTTGTCGAAACGGAAGATGACGCTAAAACCGCAATTTCTTATTTAAGAGAAAACAGACTTGGAAGAGCAACGTTTCTTCCTGTATCTTCTGTAAAGGGCAAAAGGCTTGACAACGAAAACGAGATAAAAAAAGCCCGTGGATTTGTCGGCATTGCAAGTGATATTGTTAAATTTGACAGAAAGTATACCGGAATTATTGAAAGCTTGTTGGGCCGCGTAGTCATTGTAGAAAATATTGATGATGGAATACAACTTGCACGTAAATTCGGATACAGATTTAAAATTGTAACACTTTCTGGAGAGGTTTTGAATGCCGGCGGTTCGATAAGCGGTGGAAGCGTAAATAAGGCGACCGGCTTTTTGTCGCGTGTGAATGAAATAAAAACACTTGCCAATGAAATTTCTGCGCTCACAAAGCAGACGGATGCGCTGTCTGAGGAACTGGTTGGCAAAAAAAATGACGCGGCAAACGTCAAAATGCAGCTTTCGTCATATCTTCCTCTGGCCAGAGAGTATGAAAACGATATTCTTGTGCTTGAAAATTCGGCAAAGCATATGCGGCAGTCGATAGAAAGCAGCGGAAATACCGAAAAATCTTATACCGGCGAGCTTGCCTCGATAGAAGCACAGCTTGAAAAATCGGCTGTAGACATTGCAGAACTTATAAACAGCGTAAGAGCCACCGAAAATAGTGTAGCAGAGCTCGAAAAGAAGTCACAGGAGCTTAATGAAAAATATGAATCAACACAGATAGAACGTGAAAAGAAGTCAAACGAGCTTATGGATTATACCGTAAAGCTGCGCTCAATCGAAAAGGATATTGAAGCAGAAAAAGCTAATATTGAGGAAATTAAGCGAAATATAGATGAAAACATAGTATCAGTAAAGGAAAAGCTTGATGATAAAGAACGAATGCATTCGGAAATTGAGGAGTTGAAAAAGCAAATCAACGAAAAAACGGTTGAAATCAAGGAAAGACGACTCGTTTCGGTAAAAATAAAGGAGCGCATTTCTGAAATAGAAAAGGAGAAGGCGCGGACGATAGAAAAGCTTAAAGGAATACAAAATTCCAATAAGGAAATAACAGACCGTCTTATAAAACTTCAGCAAGAGCTTTCACGGCTGGAAAACAAGGAAACACGCTATACGATGGAGCATGACAATCTTATTTCTCGCCTTTGGGACGACTATGAGCTTACGCTTCAGACCGCAGAGGAATCAGCGGCAGACATCACCGATGAAAAAGATGTTGTAAAACGAGTTTCCGAGCTTCGTTCAAAAATTAAATCGCTCGGAAATGTCAATGTCGGTGCGATTGACGAGTACAACAATGTTAAAGAACGCTTTGAGTTCCTGTCAACGCAGAAAAATGATCTCGAAAAATCGCGCGATGATTTGAACAAGGTTATCAAATCAATGCAAGAGCTTATGGAGGAGCGATTTGAGAGTCAGTTTGCCGAAATCAACAAGAGCTTTTCTTCAGTGTTTAAGGAATTGTTCAGCGGAGGTAGCGGCAAGCTTTCACTTTCCGAACCGGACAATGTTCTTGAGAGCGGAATTGAAATTGAGGTTCAGCTACCGGGAAAAAGCCTGCAGAACATAAATCTTTATTCGGGCGGCGAAAAATCATTTATTGCAATAGCTCTGCTGTTTGCAATACTGCAGGTTAAGCCAACACCGTTTTGTATCCTCGATGAGATAGACGCAGCACTTGACGATGTCAACGTATCGAGGTTTGCTACCTATATTAATAACAATCTTTCGGAGTCGCAGTTTATCATAATTACTCATAGACGCGGAACAATGGAGGCGGCAAGCACACTATACGGTGTAACCATGCAGGAAAAGGGTGTAACCAAGATGCTCAGACTTGCGATTGATGAAGTTGATGAAAATTTGATTAAATAAAGGGGCAGAAAATGGGATTTTTTGATAAATTGAAAAGTGGACTAGTAAAAACGCGAGAATCCTTTTCGGATAAAGTGAACAGTGTTTTTAAGGTATTCGTAAAGGTTGACGAGGAATTTTTTGATGAGCTTGAAGAAGCGCTTATAATGTCGGATTTGGGTGTTGAAACATCAACATATATTATAGAACAGCTTCGCGAAACGGTAAAACGCAAAAGAATTTCTGATGCGGAGGACTTAAAAGAGGAGCTGAAAAAGGTTATCAGCGCAATTCTTACAGCAAACGACTGCTCCATGAAGCTTGATACAAAACCATCGGTCATTCTTGTGATAGGCGTCAACGGTGTGGGCAAAACTACAAGCATTGGTAAACTTGCGGCGCACTACAAGGAGCAGGGAAAAAATGTTCTTTTGGCAGCAGCAGACACATTTCGTGCGGCAGCGATTGATCAGCTTTATGTGTGGGCAAAGCGCAGCGGCTGCGATATAATAAAGCATCAGGAAAATTCTGACCCGGCGGCTGTCATATTTGACGCCTGCAAGGCGGCTGTGGCACGAAGAAGCGATATTCTGATATGCGATACTGCAGGAAGACTACACAACAAGGCAAATCTTATGGCAGAGCTTAATAAAATCGGCAGGGTTATAGAAAGAGAAATTCCTAATGCCGATAAAGAAATACTGATTGTGCTTGACGCCGCAACAGGACAGAACGCAATTTCACAGGCAAAAATGTTTGCTGAAACCACAGATATCACGGGTATTATTCTCACAAAGCTTGATGGAACCGCAAAAGGTGGGGTTGTTGTCGCAATTTCAAGAGAACAGAACATACCGGTTAAATTTATCGGCGTAGGCGAAGGCATTGACGATTTGCAGGAATTTAATGCAGACGACTTTGCAAAGGCGCTTTTTGCCGAAGTATAAAAGTGTTTGACTTTATATAAAATTTATGGTAAAATATTTTTTAATTATATTACATTTAGGAGGAATTTGATGGTTAAAGTTGCAATTTTGGGATACGGAACTGTTGGCAGCGGCGTTTATGAAATTATTCACGACAATGATTTTACCGAGCAGGCTTTAAATCCCATCAAAATTACACATATTCTTGATATACGCGATTTCCCCGAGCATCCGGAAAAAGATATTTTCACAAAAAACTTTGACGATATATTGAACGATGACGAGGTTTATTGCGTTGCCGAAACCATGGGCGGGTTACACCCCGCGTATGAATTTACAAAATCACTTTTGGAAAAGGGTAAAAATGTCGTTACATCTAACAAAGAGCTTGTTGCAACCTATGGTCCGGAACTTCTTGCAATCGCTAAGGATAAAAATGTAAACTACCTGTTTGAAGCAAGCGTTGGCGGTGGAATTCCTATTATTAAGCCAATGTGTTCAAGCCTTATGTCAAACAAGATTGACAAAATTGTCGGAATTTTAAACGGAACAACAAATTTTATTCTTACTGAAATGATAAACAAAAACAAGGATTTTGATGAAGCGCTTAAAAATGCGCAGGAAAACGGCTATGCCGAACGAAATCCTTCTGCTGATATTGAAGGGCACGACGCATGCCGGAAGTTGGCCATTCTATCCTCTATTGCATGGGGAAATTTTGTTGACTATAGAGATATAGTAACAGAAGGAATAACTGCAATTTCGCTTGAAGACGTAAAATACGCTGACAAACTTGGTTATGTGATAAAGCTGATAGGCTTTGCGGAGAAAAAGCAAAAGATATTTGCGAGAGTTTCCCCAATGTTTGTATCAAAAAAATATCCACTTGCAGGTGTCGAAAGTGTTTTCAACGCTATCGTGGTAAAGGGAAATTATCTTGGAACATCAATGTTCTACGGCAGGGGGGCCGGAAAGTTCCCGACAGCAAGCGCTGTTGTTGCGGACATAATTGAATCAGTCCGTCATATTAATGCAAAGAAGGCATATATCGAGTGGAAGCCATCGGAGCCGGGATATATGCTTGACATAAATGAAAGTGTATGTAAGTATTTTGTAAAATGCACAAATTCACGAGAGCAGATAGACAGTCTGTTTGATAATGCGGAGTTTGCTGACGGAGTTGTCGAAAATGAAACCGGATTTATTACTACGCAAATGACAGAAGGCGACTTTAAAGAAAAAATCAAGTCGCTTAATGTTACAGGCTTTATTAGAGTACTGGAGGCATAATGATAAAAGTAAGAGTACCGGCAACAAGTGCGAACATGGGTGCTGGCTTCGATTCGCTCGGAATTGCCTTGGGACTGTACAACACTTTGAAGATTTCGGAAACAGAAAAAGGGCTCACTGTATACAATAACAGCAGTGACTTTATACCAACCGGTGAAAATAATTTGGTTTATAAGTCTATGTGTCGGCTTTTTGATGAAGTTGGATACCAAAAAAAGGGTATCAAAATAGTGCAGAACAGTGAAATTCCGATAACACGCGGGCTCGGCAGCAGCAGTGCCTGTGTTATCGGCGGACTTTTGGCGGCAAACGCCATTTCCGGAAGACAGCTGAGTTATAAAGAAATACTTGATATCGCTGTTTCTATCGAGGGACACCCAGATAATGTTACACCGGCATTGTTCGGCGGTTTTTGCGTTTCCGCAACAGAAAACGGTCATACTGTTTTTTTGAGCAGCAAAATTGAACCAAATCTTCGGTTTGTTATTATGGTGCCTAATTTTTATGTTTCAACAAAAAATTCGCGCGGCATATTGCCAGAAATGGTAACGTTAAAGGATGCTTCGTACAATATTTCGCGCGCCGCGCTTTTGACATCGCTGCTGATTTCGGGAAAGTATGAAGATTTGCGTTTTGCCGTCGAGGACAGACTGCATCAGAAATACAGAAAAAACAACATCGATAACTTTGACGAAATTTTTGAAAAATCTTATGAATACGGCGCAAAAGCCACTTATTTGAGCGGTTCCGGCCCGACTATCGTCTCCGTGACCGACAGTGACGGCAGCAGCTTTTATAGAAAAATGTGCCAATATCTTGACGGACTTGGGGCAGACTGGAAATGCCGTATGCTGACAATAGACAACGTAGGTGCAATTTTAAAGGAATTTTAGGAGGTTATATAAAATGGGATTGATAGTTCAGAAATACGGCGGAACATCCGTAAGAGATGCCGAGCGTGTAATGAATGTCGCAAACCGCATCGTTGAGGCATACGATGCCGGAAATAATGTCGTAGTTGCGGTTTCCGCTCAGGGTGATACCACCGACAATCTTATAGAAAAAGCAATGGAAATAAATTCGAACGCCTCAAAACGCGAAATGGATGTGCTGCTTTCGACAGGAGAGCAGATTTCAATTTCTCTTCTGGCAATGGCCATTGAAAAGATTGGACGTCCGGTTATTTCTCTTACCGGCTGGCAGGCAGGATTCAAAACAGACGCCGCATATTCAAATGCCAGAATCGACCGAATTGACACGGAAAGGCTGCAAAACGAGATTGACAAACGCAGAATTGTTATTGTTGCGGGATTTCAGGGTATAAATAAATACGGCGATATTACAACTCTCGGTCGCGGCGGAAGCGACACATCCGCGGTTGCACTTGCGGCGGCACTGAATGCGGATATTTGCGAAATATATACAGATGTTGACGGAGTTTATACCGCCGATCCAAGAATAGTTAAAAATGCAAAAAAATTAGACGATATTTCATACGACGAAATGCTTGAGCTTGCGTCACTCGGCGCCAATGTTCTGCATAACCGTTCTGTTGAAATGGCAAAAAAGTATCATGTCAAGCTTGCAGTTAAATCAAGCTTGAATAAAGTTGAAGGTACGCTTGTTAAGGAGGTAAATAAAGTGGAGAAGATGTTGGTCAGAGGCGTTACGAGAGATAACGATGTTGCAAGAATTTCGCTATGCGGCGTTGAGGATACACCTGGTAAGGCATTTACGGTATTTTCTCTTATTTCAAAGGAGAATATCGGTGTAGACCTGATTTTGCAGTCAATAGGCAACAACGGCAAAAAGGATATTAGCTTCACTGTAAAAGAAAGCGACCTGGACAGGGTTATTGAAATTCTTGAAGAAAACAAGGAAATTATTAATGCACAGGAAATTAAGTTTGCAAAAGACGTGTCAAAGGTTTCCATTGTCGGAGCAGGTATGGTAAACAATGCGGGTGTTGCAACGAAAATGTTTGAGGCACTTTATAATGCTCATATAAATATTAACATGATTGCCACTTCGGAAATCAAAATTTCGGTTCTCGTACCCAGGAAAGATGCCGAAAGGGCAGTAGTTGCCATTCATGACAAGTTCATGCTTGCATAATAAATGATGTATTAGGGTTTGAATTTTCAAACCCTAATACATTTTTATGGAAAATTAAGGGGGTATGAGATATGAATGATAAAATTATAGGGAGAAATACGGTCGCAGAAGCGATTAAGGCAGGACGTGAAATAGATAAGCTGCTTATTAAAAAAGGCGAAATTGAGGGTTCGCTTCTGCCTATTATTAAAAAGGCAAAGTCTGCCGGCATACCTGTAATCGAATGTGACCGACAAAAGCTCGATCAGCTTGCGGAAGGCGGAAATCATCAGGGGATTGTTGCTTATACCGCAGTGCACAGTTATGCAAGCGTTTCGGATATTTTGTCTGCAGCAGAAAAAAAGGGGCATGAGCCATTTATAATAATTCTTGACAAAATAACCGATCCGCATAATTTGGGTTCCATTTTAAGAACGGCAAACTGTGTAGGTGCAGATGGGGTTATCATACCTAAGCGCAACAGCGTAAACCTCAACTCTGTCGTTGCAAAGACATCTGCCGGCGCAATAGAATATACACCGGTGGCAAAGGTCACAAATATCGCTAAAACCATAGATGAGTTAAAGAAAAAAGGAATGTGGATTGCAGGCGCAGAAGCGGGCGGAACAAATATGTACGAAACCGATTTGAGCGGTTCGGTGGCGCTTTTAATAGGAAGTGAGGGCGAGGGTATATCTCGGCTAGTGCGTGAAAAATGTGATTTTATTGTTGAAATACCTATGTACGGAGATATTAACTCTCTTAATGCTTCAGTTGCGGCAGCTGTTCTTATGTATGAAGTGTCTCGTCAAAGAGACGTTAAAATTTTAACAAAAAATTAGTCTGATTTAATCAAAATATATTAAAAAATTACAATTTAAACAAAATAATATTGATTTTAATTTTTATTAGTATTATTATAACAATATCAAAAAAAGATTCATACGAATCATATACAGTTTTTTTTGGTACACGGGAGGAAAAACATGAAAGCAGTAATAACGGTAATCGGAAAGGATACGGTGGGCATAATTGCTAATATCAGTTCTCTTTTATATAAGCATAATATAAATATTTTGGATATTTCGCAGACAATCATGCAGGATTTGTTTACCATGATCATGCTGGTTGATATGCAAAACAGTTCTGTCGGAGATATTTCTGACGGAATTAAGCAGATTGAAAAGGATATGAACCTTTCAATTCATATTCAAAATCAAGATATTTTTCAATCAATGCACAGAATATAAGGAGAATGAATAAATATGTTGAATCCTTTTGAAATTCTTGAAACAATCAATATGATTGATAAAGAAAATCTCGATATACGAACCATAACCATGGGCATTTCGCTGAAGGACTGTGCAGACCCGGACGCAGACAAGGCTTGTGAAAAAGTTTATAAAAAGATAACTGAATATGCAAAAGATCTTGTAACTGTCGGTTGCAATATTGAAAAACAGTACGGTATTCCGATAATAAACAAGCGTGTGTCGGTTACTCCTATATCAAATCTTATCGATGCTCTCGATGATAAATCTGAAGAAAACTGTATCAAGTTTGCAAAGACTCTTGACATAGCTGCAAAGAAGATAGGTGTCAACTTTATCGGCGGTTACAGCGCACTTGTGCATAAGGGCTTTACTGAGGGTGAAAAAGCGCTGATTAATTCAATTCCGCGCGCACTTGCGGAAACTGATATTGTGTGTTCAAGCGTAAATGTTGGAACAACAAAAGCCGGAATTAACATGGATGCCGTTGCACTTATGGGCAAAATAATCAAAAAAGCTGCCGAACTTACTAAAGATAACGGCGGTTTCGCATGCGCAAAGCTTGTTGTTTTCACCAATGCTGTTGAAGATAATCCGTTTATGGCGGGCGCATTCCACGGCGAGGGCGAGGGCGAAGCGGTCATTAATGTAGGTGTAAGCGGACCTGGTGTTGTAAAGTGCGCTCTTGAAAAGGTAAAAGGCGAGCCGTTCGGAGTGGTTGCTGAAACCATTAAAAAGACAGCGTTTAAGATTACAAGAATGGGACAATTGGTTGCACAGGAAGCTTCGAAGCGTCTGGGAGTCCCGTTCGGAATAGTAGATTTGTCTCTTGCGCCGACTCCGGCAATAGGTGACAGCGTTGCATATATTCTTGAAGAAATGGGACTTGAAAAATGCGGAACACATGGAACTACCGCTGCACTTGCTCTTCTTAACGACGCTGTTAAAAAGGGTGGAGTCATGGCTTCCTCATATGTCGGTGGATTGTCAGGTGCATTTATACCAGTCAGTGAGGATGCCGGCATGATTGCCTCGGCAAAATGCGGTGCGCTTACTCTCGAAAAACTTGAAGCTATGACCTGTGTATGTTCTGTTGGGCTTGATATGATTGCTGTTCCAGGTACTGCTTCTGCCGAAACCATTTCTGCGATTATTGCAGATGAGTCTGCAATAGGAATGGTAAATACAAAGACTACTGCCGTAAGGATTATACCTGCTCCAGGCAAAAATGTCGGAGATGTGGTCGAATTCGGCGGACTTTTGGGCAGCTGTCCGGTTATGCAGGTAAAGGAATATTCCAGTGCGGAATTTATTGCACGCGGAGGAAGAATACCCGCTCCGCTTCAGGCACTTAAAAATTAGGAGGGATTTTAATGGAGGACATGATTGCTAAAATTCTTAAAGTTGAGGACAGGGCGCAGGAAATTGTTGCTTCTGCCAAGCGCGATCAAGAAAATCTGCAAAAGGATTTGGATAAAGAGATAGAAAATCTTTATTCCGATATACATAACAAGGAAGAGTCAAAAATAAAATATCTGACCGATTTTGAAAATAAGGAGTCGGAAAAAAAACTTCTTGAGATTTCTGAAAATCTAAAACGTCAGAAAAAAGAGATTAAAGAAAAATACAATGCCAACAGGGAAGCATGGATTAGCCGGATATTTGAAAATACCGTAAAATAATTCATGAAAGGTTTTGCTTACAATGAAAGTTGAATATTCCGCAATAGCGGCAAAAATTAAGGCTATCAAGAGCAGCTGTCTTTCTGATGAGGATTATGATGAGCTTCTGTCAAAAAATTCTGTGCCTGAGGTGTATTCATATTTGATTTCCTCTACGGGGTATAAGAATGTTTTGTCTGAGCTGGATAAGGATAGTATTCACAGAGGAGAAATTGAAAAGAAGCTGCGTCTTGAAATGATAAATGAATATAACAGAATTTACAGCTTTATGAATCTTGAACAGAGAAAAATTTTTGATTTTTGGTTCGCACGGCGCGAGATTGAGTATTTAAAACGCGGACTTAGGTACTTATACAACCATGAGGCTTTGCACGAGACAGATGACGATGACTTTTTTGAAGAGTTTTTCAGCAAGCATACCAAACTTGACTGCGAAATAATTAAAACCGCGTCAACTCTCGATCAGTTTATCGAAGCGTGCAGTAAAACGCCGTATGCGGCTGTACTTGAGCGTTCACAAAATATAAGTGCTGATTTCTTTTCAATTTCAATGATGCTTGACAGCTGTTACTACAGAAATATCTGGAAAGCAAAAGACAAACATTTGAAGGGCAGCGATAGAAAAACTTTTGAAAAAATTATAGGTGTGGAAATAGATATGCACAATATAATATGGATATACCGCAGCAAAAAATATTTTAATATGTCACCTGAAATTACCGTAACATATCTTATGCCTATTAGGTACAGACTGTCGGCAGAAACGGTTAAAATGCTCGTTTCTGCACCAAATGCCGATGACGTTGTGCATATTGTGTCAGGTACGTCATATAAAGAGCTGTTTTCAAATATTGAAAACGATATTTTCCCGGAAGAAAATATGTCGCGGATTGACACGCGGATAGCAAAATCGGTCTTGCGTACTGAACCGCAGTCAATGGCTGCTGTATACGCATACTTTGATTTAAAGGATTACGAAATATTTAATATTACGACCATACTCGAGAGCATTCGATATGGCCTTGACAGGCAGACCATAAGGCGCCATATCAATGTACGATAGGAGGGATATGTGTGGCAATAACTAAAATGGTGGCAGTGACAATTGCCGGAAAAGTCGAAGAATTTGAAAATGTTGTTGACAAATATGTCTATAACCGGAGTATTCACCTTGAAAATGCAATGTCGGTTTTAGGTGATTATAAAAGACTTTCGGTTTTTGACGAAAGCACACAGTATGATGACGTGGTTAAAACAGCTGAGGATATTTTGAAACTGGCAAATATTCCTCTTGAAATAGACAAAAATTCCAATAACAACATCTCAATTCATCAGATGAAAGAGGAGCTTGAGAGTATATCTTCTCAGGTCGCGGCAGAAAAGGAAAAACGCGATGAACTGATGCAACGCAGAGTTTCTAATGATGAGGCTATAGGAAAGCTTGCCCTTATGAAAAGCATTGATGATGATGTTTCAAAGGTGTTTAAAATGGAGTACATCAAAGCCAGATTCGGGCACATTCCACGCGGCGGCTACAAGATGCTGAACACATACTTAAATGAGCTTGAATGTGTATTCGTCGAAACCTTTTCAGATGAAAACGATGTCTGGGGCTTTTATTTTGCACCGGCGTCACGAATACAAAAGGTTGATGAAATTTTCACTTCGCTCTACTTTGAAAGAATAACCATTCCGGGCGATGTAGACGGAAATCCGCAGGAAATGCAGGCTGAACTGATACTGAACAACAAGGAAATAACCAAACAGATTGATGAGCTTGCACAGCAGACAAAAAAGTTGCTTTCCGATTCGAAGGAAAAGCTTATACAGATATACTCGGTTGCGCGTAAAAGACAGCAATTTGCTGATGTGCGCAGCAGTGCGGCTCATTCAAAGGATTTCTTCTATATAGTAGGCTGGATGTCCGAAAAGGACGCAAAGGCGTTGCAAAAACAAGTCGATGCGGATAATAGCATTGTTCTTTTCTACACCGAAAGCGCGGAAAATATGAAAAATATCATAACTCCGCCGACAAAGCTTAAAAACAATCCGATTTTTAGACCGTTTGAGTTCTTCGTCAAGATGTACGGTATGCCCGGATATACCGAATTTGACCCGACACCGCTTCTTGCTATAACATATATACTATTTTTCGGAATGATGTTTGGTGATGTGGGTCAAAGCGCAGTGCTGGCGATACTCGGATTTTTAGTATATAAATTTAAAAAGATTGACCTTGCGAACATAATAGGTGTCTGCGGACTTTCGGGAATCATATTCGGATTTCTGTACGGAAGTATTTTCGGACGAGAGGATATAATTAAAGGTGTTCTGACGCCTATGGACAATATTCAAACTATGCTTATAGGAACAATCGCCATAGGTATTGTAATAATTATCATAGGAATGTGTTTGAATGTGCGTAACTGCTTTGATAAAAAAGATTACGGCGAAATGATTTTCGGTCATAACGGAATCGCCGGAATAATTTTCTACGTAAGCGTAATTTTGTTTGCACTGAGCAAGTTGACCGGTTTTATAAAGCTTTCGGTAATGCCTATGATAGTTCTTATGGTAATATCACTGCTGATGATATTTATGAGCGAACCGCTTTCAAATCTTGTAAACGGCAAAAAAGATTGGATGCCAAAGGGCGGAATGTTCTATGTCCAGAGTTTTTTTGAACTGTTTGAAGTACTTCTGAGCTATTTTTCAAACACAATATCATTCCTGCGTATAGGTGCTTTTGCAATAGTGCACGTTGGCATGATGATGGCGGTTGAACTTCTTGCGCAGGGCGGACCTTTAAAGGTTATTATAGTTTCAATTATCGGTAATATTCTTGTTATGGTAATGGAAGGTTTGGTTGTAGGAATACAGGTTCTGAGACTTGAATATTACGAAATGTTTTCACGTTACTTTACCGGAAATGGCAAGCCATTCCGTTCACTCAAGATTAAATGAATTTTTTTGGAGGTATTAAAAATGATGTTAAAGGTATTATTAATTTTGGCTGTAGCTTCTGTAGTTATTCCGTTTGCCGCTTTTAGGGCAACCGGTTCTAAAAAAGGCAAGGAATGTCTTTTGATGAATGTAATTTCATTCTTCAGTATTTTGGCGGTAGGCGTTATGTATTCCATAGGCTGTGCAGTTCCGGCATTTGCCGAGGCTGCTTCGGGCAGTGCGGGACTTTCTGTCGGAGAAGGTCTTAAGTTTATAGGCGCGGCACTTTCAACAGGTCTTTCAGGCATTGGCGGCGGTATCGCGGTGTCATCATCAGCAGCTGCAGCTATCGGAGCAATGAGCGAAAACGAAAAGATTATGGGTAAGACATTAATTTTCGTTGCACTGGCAGAAGGTATAGCACTTTATGGTTTGGTAATTTCTATCATGATTATTAGCCAGTAAAAATAAGGTGATATAATGAAAATGTATTTAATAAGTGACAATATTGATACACTTATCGGCATGCGTCTTGCCGGTATTGACGGTGTAGTTGTGCACGAAAAGGAGCTGTTGGAAGACACGGTTAACAAAATTGTTGCGGATAAGGATGTAGGAATACTGATGTTTACCGAAAAAGCTGCCGGACTCAGTAAGGAGTTTGTGAGCAACTTGAAAATCACGCTTCATCAGCCGCTTATAGTGGAGATTCCGGACAGACACGGCAGCCGTGATATTGCAGACAGCATAAACAACTTAGTTCATGAATCAATAGGGCTAAAGCTATAGCGGAGGTGCAGTTATGGATGCAAATATGGAACAAAGCTTCAATAAATTCAAAAGCCTTGTGCTTGACGATGCACAGAAACAGAGAGAAGAAATTTTTTCTGATATAGAACAGACTAAAAAGGAAGAACTTGAGCAGAAGCATAATGAATTTCTCGGAGAGGCATACAAGACCATTCAGGATAATATTTCAAAAATACAAAAAGCAAATAAGGAAAAGATTTTGCAAAGCGAGCTCAGCGCAAAAAAAGAGCTTATACTCTACCGTGAGCAGCTTGTCGAAAAAATTTTCAATGATGTAAAAGAAAAACTTTTGGAATATATGAATACTCCTGAATATGCACAATGGTTGAACATGAAAATTAAATCAGCGCTTGATGAAAGCGGCGACGGAGACAAAATTGTGTATCTCAGAAGCGCCGATGAGGATAGGGTTGAAAAATGCGGAGCCGAGATAAAAACGGCTGAGCTGTTCGGCGGCGTTAAGGTTTCAAACGAAACGCGCGGAATTATAATTAATTATTCGATTGAAGAACTGCTGGAAGAGCAAAAGAATGATTTTCTTAAAAACAGCGGACTTACCATTGAAATTTGAGGTGAGATAGATGGAAGAGAGAAAAGGTGTTATTTACGGCATAAACGGTCCTGTTGTGCGGTCAAAAGGTTCCAATGCGTTTGAAATGCAGGAAATGGTGTATGTCGGAAATGAACAGCTTATAGGTGAGGTTATCGGCGTAACGGAGGATGCGACAGTTATACAGGTATATGAGGAAACAACGGGACTGAAGCTTGGCGAGCCGGTTATCGGCACTGGCAGTCCGATTTGTGTTACTCTTGCACCGGGCATTTTGTCAAATATTTTTGACGGAATACAGCGTCCGCTTCGTGATATTCGCGACAAATTCGGCGCATTTA
Organism: Bacillota bacterium; assembly: GCA_029007725.1. Taxonomy (GTDB): domain Bacteria; phylum Bacillota; class Clostridia; order UBA1381; family UBA1381; genus UBA1738. The sequence goes on from JAQXIJ010000059.1 coordinate 39,818, forward strand.
TCGGAAGAGGAGTGGATGTTGATGCTCTTGAAACCGATAAGCTGTGGCAAGTTACGATGAAGGTAAAACTCGGTGATAAGCTCAAGCCGGCAGACATCATTGCCGAAACCCCCGAAACTGATCTTATTATGCATAAAGTTATGCTTCCGCCCTATGTAAGCGGCGAGGTAACCTGGGTTGCTCCGGACGGCAAATATACAATTTGCGATACGATAATGAAAATTAAAACATCTGACGGTGAAAAAGAAATTTCTATGATGCAAAAATGGCCTATCAAAAAAGAAAGACCGTATAAACAACGGTATCCTATTTCAAAACCGCTGATTACCGGTCAGAGAATTATGGATACAATGTATCCACTGGCAAAGGGCGGAGCTGCGGCAATTCCTGGTGGATTCGGAACCGGAAAAACAATGAACCAGCACCAGATTGCAAAGTGGTGCGATGCGGATATAATTGTATATATAGGCTGCGGTGAGCGCGGTAACGAGATGACACAGGTACTTGAAGAGTTTTCGGAACTTATTGACCCAAAGTCGCAAAAACCTCTGCTTGCAAGAACAGTACTTATAGCAAATACTTCAAATATGCCGGTTGCGGCGCGTGAAGCAAGCATATACACCGGCGTTACACTCGCGGAGTATTATCGCGATATGGGTTATCATGTAGCGCTGATGGCGGACTCGACATCACGGTGGGCCGAGGCGCTTCGTGAAATTTCTGGACGACTTGAAGAAATGCCCGCCGAAGAAGGCTTTCCTGCATATCTTGCTTCAAGACTTTCGGCTTTTTATGAAAGAGCAGGCTATGTTCAAAACCTTAATGGAACAGAAGGCTCGGTTACGCTTATAGGTGCAGTTTCGCCACAGGGAGGTGACTTTTCGGAGCCTGTAACGCAGAATACAAAGCGCTTTATTAGAACGTTCTGGGCACTTGATAAATCTCTCGCATATGCACGACACTATCCCGCAATCAACTGGCTTAACAGCTATTCGGAATACGTTATAGACCTTGAGGACTGGTATTCTGAAAACGTCTCTGCCGATTTTGCAAAAAGCAGATCAAAAATACTTTCTATTTTGCAGGAAGAAGCCAACCTGATGGAGATAGTAAAGCTGATCGGAAGTGATGTTCTTCCAGAAAGCCAGAAAGCTACTCTTGAAGTTGCAAAGGTAATCAGACAGGGTTTTTTGCAGCAGAATGCATTTCACAAAGAGGATACATATGTTCCTCTTGAAAAACAGTATAATATGATGACGCTTATTTTGCATCTGAATGACAAAATGCGCGAACTGGTAGACAGAAATATTCCTGTTTCCCTCATGCACGAAAGCGGGATTATTGATGAAATCATCAGAATGAAGTACACAATTCCAAATGATGATTTGTCACAGTTTGTAATTTTGCGCACAAAGATTGATGATGCATTCAATAAAATTATCGATAAATATAACGGTTAAAGGAGGATAATTATGGCAGTAGAATATGTTGGACTAAATAATATCCAGGGCCCTTTGGCTGTAATCGACGGAATAAGCGGCGCATCATATGAGGAAATGGTAACGGTAACGCTTGACGACGGCACAAAGCGCATAGGCAGAATAATAGAAATGCTCGGCAGCAAAGCCGTAATACAAGTATTTGAAGGAACATCAGGACTTTCTCTTGAAAATACGCGTACAAGACTTTCAGGTGAGCCGATGCGTATTTCACTTTCAAAGGAAATGCTTGGCAGAACCTTCGACGGAGTCGGAAGACCTATAGACGGCCTTGGAGAGTACTTTGCCGATGAGATAAGGGATGTAAACGGTATGCCGATAAATCCGGTTTCACGTGTTTATCCGAACAACTTTATTCAAACCGGCATTTCTTCAATCGATTGCCTTGCAACGCTTATCCGCGGCCAAAAGCTTCCTATATTTTCCGGGGACGGTATGCCACACGACAATCTTGCGGTTCAGATTGCAAGACAGGCCAAGGTCGTGGATTCTGAAAACGATAAAGATGGCAAATTTGCTATAGTTTTTGCCGCGATGGGAGTAAAACACGATGTTGCGAACTACTTCAAACGCTCGTTTGAAGAGAGCGGTGTTTTGAATAAGGTTGTTATGTTTTTAAATCTTTCAAATGACCCAGTTGTTGAAAGAATTATCACGCCGAGGTGTGCGCTTACAGCGGCGGAATACCTGGCATTTAAGCACGATATGCATGTTCTGGTTATTCTGACCGATATGACAAGCTATGCTGAAGCTCTGCGTGAGGTTTCATCTGCAAAGGGCGAAATTCCTTCACGAAAGGGATTTCCGGGGTATCTTTATTCAGACCTTGCTTCGCTGTATGAAAGAGCAGGTATCATAAAAGATGCAAAAGGATCGGTAACTCAAGTTCCGATACTGACTATGCCGAATGATGATATTACACATCCTGTACCAGATTTGACAGGATATATTACCGAGGGTCAGATAGTTCTCGGAAGAGATTTGTCACTTACCGGCGTATATCCTCCTGTTTCAATCCTGCCGTCGTTGTCACGACTTATGAAGGACGGTATCGGCGAGGGTTATACAAGAGAGGATCATCCGGCGCTTGCAAACCAGTTGTTTGCGGCATATTCAAGGGTTGAGGATGCAAAAAGCCTTGCTTCTGTTATAGGCGAGGACGAACTTTCGGATATAGATAAAAAATATCTTGCTTTTGGAAAGGCTTTTGAAGCACAGTTCTTGAATCAGGGAATCTACGAAAACCGCAGTATTGAAGAAACTCTGGACCTTGGCTGGAAATTGCTTGGAATGCTGCCGAGAACAGAGCTTGGCCGAGTTACGGATGATATTCTTGATAAATATTACGCTCCTACGGAGGGATAGTTATGGCAAAAACAATGGCGCCTACAAAAGGTAATCTTATGGCTGCGAAAAATACACTGAGATTATCAAAACAGGGCTATGAAATGCTTGATAAAAAAAGAAATATCCTCATACGCGAAATGATGCAGCTCATCGAGGACGCAAAGGACGTTGAAGTGAAGATAGAAAGTACATTTAAATCGGCGTATAATGCGCTTGAATATGCCAACATTATGTCGGGCATGGATGAGGTACAAAACCTTGCACATACCAGTGTTATTGATGAAAGCGTTACGGTAAATCTCAGAAGTGTTATGGGCGTTGAGCTTCCGATTGTGTCTATCGATAAGCTGGTTGACAAGCCGATGTACAGCTTTTATTCTACTAACTCCGCACTTGATGAAGCGCTGGTTAAATTTAATGAGGTAAAAGAGCTCACAGTAAGGCTGACTGAAATAGAAAATTCAGTATATCGTTTGGCGCTTAGCATCAAAAAGACTCAGAAGCGTGCAAACGCACTTCAAAATATAACAATACCGATGTATGAAGGTATTACAAAGGATATTCAGAATGCCCTTGAGGAAAAGGATAGAGAAGAGCACAGTCGATTGAAGCTTATTAAAAACAAATAGAACAAATTGACATACACACTAAAAGTTAGACACTTTAGTGTGTATGTCAAAGTGAGAGGCTGATTTAATATAAAAAAAGCGGAGCAAGCATAGCTGACTCCGACATGGAGGAGAGGATGAGATTCGAACTCACGGAGGTGTTACCCTCACAACATTTCCAATGTTGCGCCTTCGACCACTCGGCCACCTCTCCGAAAATAACTATTTCATTATATCACAATTTTTTTTGTTTTGCAAGTATTTAAACTCAATTTTTATCTCTTTCTTAAAAAAACCTATGCTATATTAAATATAGCATAGGTTTTTTATATTAAAGGAATACGGTATGCCTTACGAAATGTATTTGGTGTTACGCCTTTTATATTTTTAAAAGTTTTAATGAAATAGCTTAAATCGTTAAAGCCTGTCGAAAGCGCAATGTCTGTTACTGGGTCATCGGTATTGATAAGACGTCGTGAAGCGCGCTCAATTCTATACGTGACAAGATAATCAATAGGAGTCTTTCCGGTTAGGCGTTTGAAATATGTGCAAAAGTATTTTGGAGAAAGTCCGGCGATTTGTGACATATCATAAAGCGTTATCGGATTCTCATAGGCCTCTCGTATGTATTTAAGTACTATTTTCAGTTTTTGCGAAGCCTCGGATATTTCTCCGCAGCTTTCGATGTACAAGCTGTCTTTAAGAATAACGCCGTAAAAACCGCATAGCATTGAAATAACTCTGTAGTATTTTCCGTCGTCTTTTGCTTTCATTTCATCAAAAATGCCGTCCGAAAATCTATGGAGATCATCGTTTTCCGCAGGGAAATATTCATTAACTTGTATCTGTCCTGATGCTGTAACCTCTGAGAAACTGCGCCCTCTGACATAAAGATTAGGAACAAACAAGCCATCATAAACAACACATTCATATATGCAGTTTTCAGGATATGCGCCGTGAATTATTTCACTGTTAACAAAAATCAAATCACCGGTTTTTGCAGTGTATTTGCGATTATCAAGAAAAATCGTCATGCTGCCTTTTAAAACCCTGATCAATTCAATATTGTGATGCCAATGAAATGCCATTTCATATTTGGGGTGTGATTCTTCTATATGATAAAGCTCCAACGGAAAATCATGCGTTCCGTGAACCTTAAGCTCCTGAAAACTCATACTACAACCTCACAGTACTATTTTTATACTTTTTAATATTATACTACAAGTATAAGGCGGTTTTCAAGTATATAATTATATTATATACTTGAAAATAATTTAAGGAGGAATAAAAATGAGTAAACCGAAAATAGGAATACGTCCGGTCATAGACGGACGATGGGGCGGAGTAAGAGAAAGTCTCGAAAATCAGACTATGAGCATGGCAGAGGCTGCCGCAAAACTGATAAGCGAAAATGTTTTTTATCAGGACGGAACGCCTGCAGAGTGTGTAATCGGCTGCACTACAATCGGAGGCGGAGCGGAGGCAGCAAAGGTCGCCGAGCAGTTCTCGATGGAAAATGTTGTTGCAACGCTGTCAGTTACTCCGTGCTGGTGCTACGGATCGGAAACCATGGATCTTGATCCGAAAACAATTAAGGCGGTTTGGGGATTTAACGGTACAGAAAGACCGGGTGCGGTATATTTGGCTGCCGCTATGGCAGCTCATGCCCAAAGAGGACTTCCGGCTTTTTCAATTTACGGTCACGATGTTCAGGATATAAGCGACAGTTCAATTCCAGATGATGTTGTGGAAAAAATACTGCGTTTTGCTCGCTGTGCGGTTGCTGTAGGCCAAATGAAAAACAAAGCATATGTTAATCTCGGCGGTGTGGCAATGGGAATTGCAGGTTCATACTGTGACGCCGATTTTATGCAGAAATATTTGGGACTGCGTGCGGAATGGGTAGACCTTACAGAGCTTCTGCGCAGAATTAATCTTGAAATTTATGATCATGACGAGTACGAAAAGGCTTTAAAATGGATAAAGGCGAACTGTCGAGAAGGATTTGATAAAAATTCCGGCAAGAATTTCCCCGAAATCATCAAGAAATCAAAGTTTGTGCCGGCTGACAAAGATTGGGAATTTATTACAAAGTTTACTATAGTAATAAAGGATATTTTGTTTGGCAATCCAAAGCTTAAAGAAATGGGTTGGAGCGAAGAATCTCTCGGCAGAAACGCTATAGTATGTGGTTTCCAGGGTCAGAGAATGTGGACAGACTGGCTGCCGAACGGTGACTTCACTGAAGCGATTATGGCGTCGAGCTTTGACTGGAACGGAAAGAAAACTCCGTTTGCGTTTGCAACCGAAAACGATACTTTAAACGGCATTGCAATGCTTTTTGCAACGCTTCTTACAGGCAAAGCGCCGTGTTTCCATGACGTGCGTACATACTGGAGCCCCGAATCTGTAAAGCGCGTAACCTACAAAGAACTAAGCGGCAGAGCCAAGGACGGAATTATGCATCTTATAAATTCCGGTGCTACGGCTCTTGACTGCACAGGCGCGGCAAAGGACGAAAACGGCAACGGAACGGTTAAGCAGTGGTGGAAGATGACAGACAGCGATATAAAGGCTTGCCTTGATGCAACCGACTGGTGCAGAGCCGATTATGAATATTTCCGCGGCGGGGGTTTTTCAAGCCATTTTAAAACCGAAGTGGAAATGCCCGTAACGATGCTTCGCGTAAATATTATAGACGGCGTGGGACCTACAATCCAGATTGCGGAAGGATATACCGTGACGCTTCCTGACGAAATACACAATGCTTTGGACAATAGAACCGACCCGACTTGGCCAACCACATGGTTTGCACCAAAGTTGACCGGTAAGGGCGCATTTACCGACGTATATACTGTAATGGCTAACTGGGGTGCAAACCACGGCGTAACCGTTCACGGTCACATAGGCGCCGATGTTATTACACTTGCATCAATGCTTAGAATACCGGTATCACTGCATAATGTTGATGACAAAAAGATTTACAGACCGCACAGTTGGTCAGGTTTCGGCGCAGGATTGGATACAACCGCGACCGATTACAAAGCTTGCAAAGCATACGGACCACTGTTCGGATAAGGAGTTACCATGCTTAAAAATATACCTAAAATCATACCGCCCGACCTGTTAAAAATCCTTTGTGAAATGGGTCACGGCGATGAAATAGTAATTGCGGACGGGAATTTCCCATCTGCAAGCATGGAACAAAGGGTAGTCTATCTCAGCGGAAACGGCGCTGCGGAGCTCTTTGACGCCATACTGAAGATTTTCCCGCTCGACACTTATGAAAAAGCTCTCTACCTGATGGAAAGTGTAAGGGGCGATAATGTTGAAACTCCAATATGGGATGAGTACAAGACTATTGCAAAAAAACATTCAGATGCCGAATTTGAACATATCGAGCGCTATGAATTCTATGAACGTGCCAAAAAAGCATATGCGGTTATCGCAACCGGTGAAACTGCGCTCTACGCTAACATACTTTTGAAAAAAGGCGTTGTGACGGATTAAGAGGAGAAAAAAATGAAATATTATCTTGCAGTGGATTTCGGTGCATCGAGCGGACGGCATATACTTTGTCACGCAGAAAACGAACGGCTTGTTACCGAAGAAATTTACCGTTTTGAAAACGGCGCGGCAGCGAACATCCATGGTACGCTTTGCTGGGATATTGATAGACTGTTTGGTGAAATTAAAACGGGCATGAAGCGCTGTGCCGATGCGAAAAAAATTCCGGTCAGCGTGGGAATTGATACTTGGGGGGTAGATTTTGTTCTGGTTGACAAAAATGGAAGGCAAATCGGCGATGCAGTCAGCTACCGCGACAAACGTACCGAAAAATCAATGCCGTATGTTGAAAAAATTATTTCGGGCAGCGAGCTTTATATGCGTACCGGAATACAGAAAGCAGCATATAATACTATTTATCAGCTTGCATCATACCTCGAAAGCGACAACGCTAAGCAGCTCGAAGAAGCAAAGGATCTACTTATGCTACCGGATTACTTCAACTATCTGCTGACGGGTGTGAAGATGTCTGAGTATACCGAAGCGACCACAAGCGGGCTTGTTAATGCTGCTACGCATACATGGGATGTAGAAATTATTTCAAAGCTCGGTCTGCCGCACGGCATTTTCGGTGAAATTCACCGTCCTGCAAGAATCGTGGGCATGCTTAAAAAGTCCGTTTCGGAAGAAGTCGGTTTTGAATGCAAAGTTGTCATGACTGCTTCGCACGATACCGCCTCGGCAATTATGGCAATACCGAGCGACACCGAAAATGATATATACATTAGTTCCGGAACATGGTCGCTTATGGGAATTGAAGCGGAAAAAGCCGCGCTTTCCGAAAAATGTATGCATTCGGGGCTTAGCAATGAGGGCGGATATAATAGAATAAACTGCCTTAAAAATATCATGGGGCTTTGGATGATTCAGCAGGTTCGGCATGAATATGATGACCGATATTCCTTCGCAGAACTTTGTGATTTGGCGGAAAAATCACAGATTGACAGCATTGTGGACTGCAATGACAATGCATTTTTATCACCAAAATCCATGCGCAGTGCAATAGATAAATACTGCGAAGCACGCAGCCTGCAAAAGCCGGATACCGTCGGTGATTATGCAAGAATAATTTACCGGAGCCTTGCGAAATGCTATGCGGAATGTGCAAAGCAGATAGAGTCACTCACAGGCAAAAACTACGGCGCGATACATATAATCGGCGGAGGCTCAAACGCCGGATATTTAAACCGGCTTACGGCAGAGGCAAGCGGCAAAACAGTTTATGCAGGGCCGGCAGAGGCAACTGCGCTCGGAAATATCGCAGCACAGATGATAGCATGCGGTGACGTAAAAAATTTGTCAGAATTTAAACAGCTTGTCGCAAATACGTTTGAAATTAGGATAATAAAATCGGAAAGGATGAACAAATGAAAGTTTTAGAATCAAAAGCAGTCAGATCGTTTATAAAAGTAGCCGACATGGGCTGGCAGATGGGTTGGCACGAAATTAACGGCGGAAATATGTCATACAGAATGACCTCAGAAGAGGTAAAAGAAATTGAGGAGAATTTTTCGCATGACGGCGAATGGGAGGATATCGGAACAAGCGTATCCGTTCCGGATTTTGCGGGATACTATTTTATTGTGACAGGCAGCGGAAAGTACTTCCAGAATATAAAAGATTACCCGTCGGAATCCTTCTGTATTATCAAAATTGACAAAACCGGCGAAAAATACCGTATAGTATGGGGACTTACAAAAGGTGACAGACCGACAAGCGAGCTCACAACACATCTTCTTACACACAGTGTAAAGTCGCGTGCAACAGGCGGAAAATATAGAGTGGTGTATCATTCTCACCCAAAATACACCAACATACTGACATATATTCTGCCACTGAAATCAGAGGTATTCACACGAGAACTTTGGGAAATGATGACCGAGTGCTTTATAGTATTTCCGAACGGTGTCGGTGTCTTGGACTGGATGGTTCCGTGCTGCGCTGAAATAGGTATTGCAACAGGAAAAATGATGGAATGTTACGACGCGGTTATATGGCCGCATCATGGGATAGTGTGTTCGGGCGAAACGCTTGATATGGCGTTCGGTGTTATGCATACTATTGAAAAGGCGGCAGAAATGTTGGTAAATGTCCTTCAGATAACAGGAGGCAAAAAGAACCATACCATTACTCCGGATAATTTCAAAAAGATTGCGCAAGACTTCAATCTTAATTTTTCAGACGAATTTCTTTACAAGAAATAAAAAACAAACGGATTTCATTGAGAAATCCGTTTGTTTTTTATAAGCACAATAATGCAATAGCAGCGCAGCCTATGATAATACCAATCCATTTTGTAAGAGACAGCTTTTCTTTAAATAAAACAGAAGAAGCAAAAATTAAAATAAACAGGTTTGCTCCATTCAGAATGGGGAAGAAGATGATGCTGTTCATAACGCCGGATAGGTATAGGTTTATAAGATTTGAAACAGCAATTAAAAAACCGCTTAAAACAGTAAGCCAGAAAACCGGTGAAAAAATCTTATGAGGTTTAGCGGTGAACTTTTTGTTTTTTTCAAAAAATAAAAGACATATAAAAGAATATACGGCTGAAAAAACGAATGCAATAATAAGAAAATATAAAAGCTCTCCTCTGTGAACAGAACTTTGATGTATTTTTTGCATAATGCCGATTGAGCCGTTGCAAATCATTGTAAGTATACTGAAGACAAACCATTTTTTGTTTGCCTTTTTCTCATTGCCATTTTTATTATATACAGACAAAAACAACGAGAAAAGCATTATTATCATACCGGTGATTTTGAATGTTCCGAGACTTTCGCTAAAAAAGAAATATCCCGAAAGTGCAGGAAAAATCATTGCCGCGGTCATTATCAGCGAAGTGTATGACATTGGTCCGCATTCGAGAGCATACATATTGAAAATCGTGACCAGTGCGGTAAGTACACCAAAAAGCAATCCCATAACAACGGTATATGCAGACGGTAGTGACGCCTTTGTAACAGCTGCTACTATTACAAGTGCAATAGTAGACACAATACTGAATATAGTATTTAAATAATAAAAATCCGATTTATTGCGAACACATTTTTTGCTTAAATAGTTTCTGATTATATAATATGACGGTGTTGCAATAATAGTAAGACAAAGTAAAATATAGTTCATGTTTTTCTCCTTAGTGGTACCATTTATACAAAAACGAATTATATCACTCAAAACTTCGATTGTCAAGAAAATTATGATTGACATTTTCAATAAAATGGTATATAATACTTAAATAGGTTGGTTGGTATTTAATAGTTATTTGTGCATATATAGACAGTTGCAGCTGTATAATATATGTGTTTTTTTTTCTGTATTGTATGTGGAGGTTATGTATATGAATAATGTAAAAGAGCTGAAAAAATGCATAGCAGGATACAAGCTGGTATCAGTGCTTTCTCCGCTGTTTGTCACGCTTGAAGTAATCATGGAGGTTATAATACCGCTGCTTATGGCAGAAATGATTGACAAAGGAATCAATCAAAGCAATATGCATGTTGTTTTAAAGGTGGGAATTTTGCTTGTTATAGCTGCACTTATGTCACTTACATTTGGAACCTTGTCCGGGATCTTTGCAGCAAGGGCATCAAGCGGCTTTGCAAAAAATATGAGAAAAAAGATGTTCTACAGAATACAGAACTATTCATTTTACAACATTGACCGCTTTTCAACAGCGAGCCTTGTAACAAGGCTGACAACCGATGTAACAAATGTTCAGAACGCATATCAGATGATAATACGTATAGCGGTAAGGTGTCCTGCTATGCTGATTTTCTCACTGGTAATGGCATTTAAGCTTAATCGTCGTCTGTCGCTTGTGTTTTTGGTAATGGCACCAATACTGATTGTCGGTCTTACGCTTATAATACGCAATGCGCATCCTATATTTGAAAAAGTTTTCAGAACCTATGACAAGTTGAATGCAGTTGTACAGGAAAATCTGCGTGGGATACGCGTTGTTAAATCATTTGTTCGTGAGGATTTTGAAGAGAACAAGTTCAACACGATTTCTGACAGAATATACCAACTATTCTCAAAAGCCGAAAAAATCCTTGCAATTAATAATCCGCTTATGCAATTTTCGGTATATACCTCAATTATACTTATTTCTTGGTTCGGTGCAAAATTTATTGTCGGCGGAACAATGACAACCGGTAAGTTGACAAGTATGTTTACTTATACATCGCAGATTCTTATGAGTCTAATGATGCTGTCGATGGTTTTTGTTATGATAACAATGTCCAAGGCTTCGGCAGAAAGAATTGCAGAAGTAATCACCGAAGAAAGTGACATAAAAAACTGCGAAAATGCATCTGAGGATGTCAGGGACGGTTCGATTGATTTTGATGATGTATGCTTCAGCTATACAAAGGATATGAATAGACCTTGTCTTCAAAATATTAATCTGCATATTGATTCCGGAGAAACGGTGGGGATTATAGGAGGAACTGGAAGTGCAAAAAGTACTCTCGTGCAGCTTATTCCAAGACTTTATGATGTTACTTCCGGAAGCGTTAAAGTAGGAGGTAAAGACGTCAGAGATTATGATATCGAAGCATTGCGAAGCACTGTTGCGATGGTTCTGCAAAAAAATGAATTGTTTTCCGGAACAATCAGCGACAATCTTCGCTGGGGCGACAAAAACGCTACGGACGATGAAATTGTTGCAGCGTCTAAGCTTGCACAGGCGGACAGCTTTGTAGAAGCATTTCCGGATAAATACAATACTCATATTGAACAGGGCGGAACAAACATTTCGGGCGGACAAAAGCAAAGATTGTGCATTGCACGAGCTATTTTGAAAAATCCGAAAATACTAATTCTTGACGATTCTACAAGCGCAGTGGATACAAAAACCGATGCGCTTATACGTCAATCATTTGCCAAGAAAATCCCTGAAACTACAAAAATAATCATTGCTCAGAGAATTTCTTCTGTTCAGGACGCAGATAAAATAATCGTTCTTGATAACGGAAAAATAAGCGGAATCGGCACTCACGATGAGTTGCTTAAATCAAACAGCATTTACCGCGAAGTATATTATTCGCAGATAAAAGGAGGTGACAGTGATGCCTGTACCAATGAATAACAAACGTTTTGCATCAGGCGGACCCAAGCCAAAAAATCAAGCGAAAACATTAAAAAGGCTGCTGTCATATCTTTCGGGAAAGTATAAGATTTTGCTTGTGCTGGTAATTATATGCATAATTATAGGAACAATAGCCCAGGTTGCAGGGTCGCTGTTTTTAAAAAAGCTTATAGACGATTATATAGAGCCGCTTATTGGCAGCCTGAATCCGGTATTTACCGAACTATTTCATGCAATAGTTGTAATGTCCTTTATATACCTTGCCGGAATTGTGTCAACATGGTTCTATTGCCGAATGATGGTTATAATTTCCCAGGGAATATTAAAGCAGATTCGTGACGAAATGTTTGCACATATGCAGAAGCTGCCTATACGTTATTTTGATACGCACACGCACGGAGATATCATGAGCCGTTATACAAACGATACCGATTCACTGCGTCAAATGATGTCACAGAGTATTCCGCAGTGTTTTTCGTCAGTAATTACTATTGTCAGTGTTTTTATTGCCATGCTGTCCAGCAGCATCAATTTAACGCTTTTTGTGATACTGTCGCTATGTGTTATGATGTTAGCTGTTAAAAAAATCGGCGGAAGCAGTGGAAAATATTTTCAGCTTCAGCAAAAATCTCTCGGTGAGCTTAACGGCTTTATTGAAGAGATGATTAACGGTCAAAAGGTGATAAAGGTTTTCTGCCATGAGGAAGAAGCAAAAAAGGATTTTGATGCGCTGAATGAGGAATTGTGCACGGATGCCACAAAGGCTAACACCTATGCAAATACTCTTATGCCTATTATGGCAAACCTTGGGAATCTTCAATATGTTTTGATTGCTGTATTTGGCGGTGTTCTTATGACGAACGGAATAGGAGGACTGACAATAGGAACAATCACTTCTTTTTTGCAGCTGAGCCGCAACTTTACAGGTCCGATTTCACAGGTTTCGCAGCAGGTAAACGCTATTGTCATGGCTCTTGCCGGCGCGGAACGTATTTTCGAGCTGATGGACGAAGATATTGAACAAGATAACGGATACGTTACCCTTGTGAACGCAAAATACGAAAACGGTGTTATTACCGAATGCAAGGACAGAACAGGTACATGGGCGTGGAAACACCCGCACGGAGACGGATCGACAACCTATACCGAGCTTAAAGGCGATGTTAAGCTGCTTGATGTTGATTTCGGATATACTCCAAACAAAATAGTCCTTCATAATATTTCGCTTTATGCTGAGCCGGGGCAAAAGGTTGCATTTGTCGGTGCAACAGGCGCCGGAAAAACGACAATAACAAATCTTATAAACAGATTTTATGATATTGCCGATGGAAAAATCAGATATGATGATATAAACATCAATAAAATCCGCAAGGAAGATTTGCGCCGTTCTTTGGGTATTGTTTTGCAGGATGTAAATTTGTTTACCGGAACGGTTATGGATAATATACGCTACGGAAAGCTTGATGCTACTGACGAAGAAGTTTACGCTGCTGCGCGGCTCGTTAATGCAGACGGCTTTATACAAATGCTGCCGAACGGCTATGACACGATGTTGAGCGGCGATGGTGCGGGCTTGTCACAGGGGCAGCGCCAGCTTATTTCTATTGCGAGAGCCGCAGTTGCGGATCCACCTGTTATGATTCTTGATGAAGCAACGTCAAGCATAGATACCCGAACCGAATCAATCGTTCAAAAAGGAATGGATCAGCTTATGAAAGGAAGAACGGTTTTTGTTATTGCACACAGACTATCTACCGTTCAGAACTCCGATGTTATAATGGTTCTTGAAAACGGCAGAATAATAGAACGCGGAACGCACGAAAAGCTTATCGAAGAAAAAGGAAAGTATTATCAGCTTTATACAGGCGCATTTGAGCTTGAATAGTATAAGTGGGACTTCAATCGGATAAACAAAAAAGCCGCACTGCCGAATTTTCGGCGGTACGGCTATTTTACTTATTTTAGGAATTATCATCTCTGCAGCAAACACGGATAATACACACCACGACAATTATAATTAATAAAATTATTGCTGCGGTAATTAGAATTGCAAGCAGCTGCCATAGTATATGGGCAGCAACAGTACCAACTATTAGTCCTATTGCAAACAGAAAAATCCCGAGAAGAAGAGCTATTGCTCTGTTATATGCACGGCAGCATCTGTTACTGCGGCATTCACAGGTTTCATGATCTTCGATTGGACAATACATAAAATTCACCTCCTCGTATGTAAAAAAAGAACCGTCTTGATACCATAATATGAGACAGAGACAGCATGGGTGACAGCGGCAAATTAAATATTTTTTTGTTGCCAATCTATAATAAATATGGTATACTGTAAACAATATAATTATATAAAAGAATCTATGGAGGAGCAAATGAAAACTGATATAGAGATTGCGCAAAGCATCAAAGCCGAAAATATAAATATAATTGCCGAAAGAGCAGGTATTGAAAAAAAATACATCGAGCAATACGGAAATTATAAGGCAAAGATAGACCTTTCTATTTTTAAGGAAAACAAAAATACAGACGGAAAGCTTGTGCTTGTGACCGCAATAACGCCTACACCTGCCGGTGAGGGCAAAACCACAACAACAATAGGGCTTGCCGACGGAATGAAAAAAATTGGCAAAAATGCCGTTGTTGCACTTCGCGAACCGTCCCTAGGGCCGGTTTTCGGCATAAAGGGCGGCGCCGCCGGCGGAGGATATGCACAGGTTATTCCTATGGAAGACATCAATCTGCATTTTACCGGAGATTTTCATGCAATCGGCGCAGCTAACAATCTGCTTGCCGCAATGCTTGACAATCATATTCATCAAGGGAATTTACTAGGAATTGACACAAGAAATATAACATGGAAGCGCTGTGTTGATATGAATGACAGGCAACTGAGAAACATTGTCGACGGCTTGGGCGGCAGATTAAACGGAGTTCCGCGTGAAGATGGATATGATATAATAGTAGCATCAGAGATTATGGCGGTTTTATGTCTTGCAAGCTCGATTTCCGACTTAAAGGAAAGACTTTCAAAAATTGTTGTTGCCTATAATTATAATGACGAACCGATAACTGCAGGGCAACTTAAAGCCGTCGGCGCAATGACAGCGCTGTTAAAGGATGCATTGAAGCCTAACCTTGTACAGACTCTTGAGGGTAATCCTGCGCTGGTACACGGAGGACCGTTTGCCAATATCGCGCACGGCTGCAACTCTGTGCTTGCAACAAAGCTTGCCATGAAACTCGGAGACTATGCAATAACAGAAGCGGGTTTCGGTGCTGATCTCGGCGCGGAAAAGTTTTTTGATATAAAATGTCGCTATGCCGGATTAAAGCCGTCAGCTGTCGTTCTTGTAGCAACCGTGCGTGCCCTTAAAATGCACGGAGGAGTATCAAAGACCAATCTTGCAGCGGAAAATATTGATGCGCTTGAAAAGGGAGTGCCAAATCTTTTAAAGCATTTGTCAAATATCACCAATGTATATAAGCTACCGTGCGTTGTCGCGCTGAACAAATTCCCAACTGATACAGACAAGGAAATTGAATTTATTATTTCGAAATGTCGTGAAATCGGCGTTAATGTGGTTTTGTCGGAGGTTTGGGAAAAAGGCGGTGAAGGCGGAACAGCTCTTGCTCAAGAGGTTGTGCGCCTTTGTGAACAGGAAAATGATTTTTCTTTTTGCTATGATGTAAAAGACAGCATTGAGGACAAAATTGATGCAGTTGTAAAAAAGGTGTACGGTGGCAAAGGAGTACTATTTACGCCGAATGCACAAAAAGAGATTGAACGGCTTGAACGTCTCGGATTTGGGAATCTACCAATATGCATTGCAAAAACACAATACAGCTTTTCGGATGACGCATCAAAACTCGGCGCGCCGTCAGGATTTTATGTGACAGTTCGCAATATAAAAGTTGCAGCAGGAGCAGGCTTTGTAGTTGCATTGGCAGGAAACATACTAACTATGCCCGGTCTGCCAAAAGTGCCTGCGGCAGAAAAAATAGATGTTGATGAAAACGGTGTTATCACAGGTCTGTTCTAATTTTTGGGCATCAGACCTATGACATTCTCGGTAATGCATTTTAAAATATTTGCAGAAGCCGCAACCTGCATTACAATACTGTTGATTTTTTCGGAATCTTCAGAGTTTGATTCAAAAACAGGTTTTGCGGCTTTTTCTACCTCTTGCAAAACGTATGCAAATGCCTTGTATTGATTTTTTACAAAGGAATCGTATGTTTTTTTGGCTTCTTCCTCAGTTACATCACACGGAAGAAGCTTTTGTATTGTAGAAATATTCAGTGTTTGCTTTAAAACACATATCATTATTATATATGCCAGATGAATTTTGGAATATTTCTTTTTTGCCGGGGCCGGCATAATTTTGTGTTTGACGTAATTATTTATCATCGTTGGGGTTATGGTTGCAGAATCATTGAAATTTTTGAAAACACTGATATAATCGTTTATAATTTCAATAACCTGATCCATATACAGATCTATTTTCGGCAGCTCGTCCCAAAGAGGAATGCGGCTCGTAGAAAGAAAATCCCGGTAATTTATAAAACATTTCTGCAGTTCGTCTTTGTTATAATCCAAGATTTACAGCTCCTCTCATCTTACATAACCGATTATAACACCAAATGATAAAATAATCAAGAAAAAGCATCTGAAAATCATGATCATTTGTTAAAATAAACCATTGACAAGGTATTAAACATTTGATAATATAGTATTGGATACAAGATAATGTAATCATTGTGACAAGAGGTGTTTTTTTATGACAATACAAAGCAAAACCAAGCAGACAGTGGGTGAGGAAATCGCAAATAGTATTTCACACGGTCTCGGTTTCGGACTTTCTATTGCGGGCATGGTTGTACTTATTGTGACCGCATGTGTGAATAAGCTCGGAGCAATGTCTGTAGTAAGTGCGTCATTGTACGGTGCAAGCCTTATAATACTGTATTCGTGTTCTTCGCTATATCATTCGCTTACAAACAAAACCGCAAAAAAGGTTTTTAGAGTGTTTGACCATTGCTCGATTTTTCTGCTTATTCTCGGTACTTATATACCGATTTCGCTGGTCATTATAGGCGGCGCCATGGGCTGGGTCCTTTTCGGAATAAATGCTTTCTGCACACTGGTCGGAATAGTGTTTAATTCAATAAACCTTGAACGCTGGGACAAAATTTCTCAGGCACTTTATATAATAATGGGCTGGTCGGTTGTTATGAGCATATATCCGCTCTTCAAATCTGTTACGCTTAGCGAATTTCTATTTCTTCTTGCTGGCGGACTTGCTTATACAATAGGAATAATTTTTTACCGGAACAGAAAAATTAAATATATGCATTTTGTATGGCACATTTTTGTGCTCGCCGGAAGTATTCTGCACTATTTCTTTATTTTAAACTATTATTTGGGATAACATAATTATAATATGGGAAAAATTTTCAAGGACACTTTAAAGAAGACAACTGCATTTGCGCACAGATTTATCCTGATTTTGCAGACATCAGGATCATTTACGGTGAGTTTACCGATGAAGAACTGCGCGGCATTATCGGCATCGAAATCAAAAAAATTAACTCCCAATTCCTCATTATAAAGTAATTACCCGTTTTAAAATAAGGAATGATGAATTTGTCAAAACAACTACAAAAAAGATTAAAAGATATGAAAATATGCAATAATCAGACGATAATTATTGCATATTTTTCACATATATAGTATAATAAACATATTACACTGATAAGAAGGAGGAAATTGCATGAACGCTTCAGGTTATTCTGCAATAACACAGAAGATATACTCATTGGCGGATATCTGCGTAAAAAACACAAGAATAGATCCGCAGCTTTATACTGTTCATAAAGTTAAGCGTGGTCTGAGGGATCTTGACGGAAAGGGAGTTTTGACCGGATTAACAGAAATTTCAACGGTTAATTCATCAAAAACGGTTGACGGAAACAGTGTACCGTGCGCGGGTGAGCTTTATTACAGGGGATATAATATAAACGATCTCGTCGGCGGATTTTTAAAGGATAACCGCTTTGGTTTTGAAGAAACGGTTTATCTTTTGTTGTTCGGTATTTTGCCGGACAGAGCAGAGCTGACCGAGTTTTATAAGCTTCTTGCGAAATACCGCTCGCTGCCGACTAATTTCGTGCGAGATGTCATAATGAAAGCACCTAACCGCGACATAATGAATTCGCTTGCGAGAAGCGTCCTGACTCTGTATTCCTATGACAAGAATGCGAATGACCTCAGCATACCGAACGTTTTGCGGCAGTGTATTCAGCTTATTGCAAATTTTCCGCTCTTGTCAGTATATGCATATCATGCGTACAACCACTATGTAAAATATAAAGGACTCTATATTCACAGACCGGATGCAAAGATGTCGACCGCCGAAAATATTCTGCGTCTTTTGCGCCCGGATAAAAAATACACTCCGCTTGAGGCTCACCTTTTAGACCTTTCTCTTGTACTTCACGCAGAGCACGGCGGCGGAAACAATTCCACCTTTACCACCCATGTCGTAACCTCCTCGGGTACTGATACCTATTCATCAATAGCGGCATCGCTTTGCTCGCTTAAAGGCCCTAAGCACGGTGGAGCTAACATAAAGGTTAAGCACATGTTTGATGACATAAAAGCTAACATAAAGGACTGGAACGATGATGACGAAATTACCGCATATCTTCAGAAGATACTTGCCAAAGAAGCCTTTGACAAAAGCGGATTGATTTACGGAATGGGACATGCGGTATATTCTATTTCCGATCCGAGAGCAGAGGTATTCAAACAATTTGTCGGTAAGCTTTCAGAGGAAAAGGGTAGATATGACGAATATCTTTTGTATACAAAGGTAGCTGGGCTTGCAACAAAGGTTATTTCGGAAAAACGCAAAATATATAAGGGGGTAAGTCCCAATATTGACTTCTACAGCGGCTTTGCGTATTCAATGCTTGAACTGCCGGAGGAACTGTATACACCGATGTTTGCTACCGCACGTATTGCCGGTTGGAGCGCGCACCGCATTGAAGAACTCATAAACGCGGGAAAGATAATACGACCGGCATACAAGTCCGTTGCAGAAAATGTGGAATATGTACCGCTTGACAAAAGATAAGTCAGAAAGGGTAAAAGCACATGATTAAATTAAAAACAGCTGCCGCGCTTGCAGTTTTAGCTATATTTTCGGTCATTCCGGCAAATGCGGAATATAACGAATATAATAATGCGGACTACGTAAATGTTTCAAACAGAACCCTGGCGGAAGTTGCGGATGACTTGGGGATGACAGTCGTGGAATTTTTAGAGGTGTACGGGCTTCCATCCGATATGGCATCTGATACCAACGAAACGGCTGCGTACTATTATCTGACTATGGGTTCACTGGCTTCGCTTTATGATCTTTCATTTGACGACCTTAAAAAGCAGCTGTCGCTTGATGATTCCGTGACTGCGGATATGTGTTGGGGCGATGTTGAGGCGGAAATTCCAATTAAGAACTACAGCGGAGGAAATGACTTTGAGGATTTAAAGGCGGCCTTCGGACTTGACGAATCGGTTACGGAGGATTCACAATACGGTGAAATTCGTATTCCTGTAGAAAGAGCGGCGCTGTATTACGGGCAAAAGCTGTCATACTTCAAACCGGATTCAATTCTTGTCATGCTAAACGGAAAATATCTTGATTTAGATACAGAACCACTGATTATAAATGAACGCATAATGCTTCCTATGCGTACTATTTTTGAAGCGCTCGGTGCAGAGGTGAAATGGGACGGAGATACAAAAAGTATTACCGCTGTTTCGGATAGAGGTACAATAAAAATGCAAATAGGCAAAATTTCGTTCACTTTAAACAGCGAGGATATTTTTCTAGATACTCCTCCGATAATCGAAAAAAACAGAACTCTTGTTCCTGTCCGTGCGATTTCGGAGGCGCTTGATGCAACAGTAAAATGGAATGATAAAACAAAAACGGCAGTGATTCATAAATAGAAAAGGCAAGGGTTAAATCTCCTTGCCTTTTATGGTATGAGGCGTTACATAAACTGTGTTGTATCCGTCATAAATTACCATGCCTGGTTTTGCACCGTTTGGTTTTTTCACATTTTTTATTACCGTATAGTCAACAGGGACCTGCGATGATTCACGTGCCTGCGAATAATATGCCGCAAGCTGTGCCGCCTCAAGCATTGTTCTGCGTGGAACATCTTTATTGACACCGAGCTTTATTATCGTGTGTGAACCGTGAATGTTCTTTGTATGAAACCATATATCCTGAGAATTTGCAAATTTAAGCGTAAGAAAATCATTTTGTGTATTGTTTTTTCCGACATAAATATCGAATCCGTCGCTTGACACAAAGTGCATAGGTTTTGGTTGTGAAACTGTTTTTCTCTTAGCTTTTTTCTGCTTTTTTATATATCCCTGCTCCGAAAGCTCTGAGCGTATAGCATTAAGATCGGCTTCGCTTGTCGAATTTTTTACAATCGCGAGCGTGCTTTCGAGGTATTCAAGATCGGCAATGGTATTTTCAATTTGCTTTTTCACCTCAACCTCAGCATTTTTCAGCTTATTGTAAAGCTTGTAATATCTTTGAGCATTTTTTGACGGTGACAGCATAGGGGATAGCTCTATTGTGATTTCTGGACAGCTCTCTTCATAATAATTTTCAACTGTTACTGATTTTCTGCCGCTTTCTATTTTGTAAAGATTCGATGTAATAAGATCACCAAACATTTTGTACTTTTCTTTGTTTTCGGCTTCCCTGAGCGTTTTGCGCTGAATTTCGAGCTTTTTTGCACAGCGTTCAATATTGTTGTGCAAAAGCTTTGTTATGTCCGACGATTTTTGTTGCATACGCTCACGCGAGTCTCGATCTCTATAAAATCTTGACACAGCCTCACTCATATTGCCGTAATGCTCAACACGGAAGCTTGTGCCATACTGATTGATGTCAGTTGCAGAAAAATCCACCGGATTATTCTTGTCATCATAAATAATGCATGGGGCAAAGAGTATGTTTTCCGCAAACTCCGCAAGTGCGCGCGCAATGCCGCTTTTCTTTTCCTCTGAAAGCTCGCCGCATACAACGCTGCTGTCGCCGCACACAGAATAGACAATTTCGCGCGCTGTAACCGGGCTTATGCCCGAAACTGCAGCCATGACGGCTTTATCAGCACGTATTCCGTCTTTTGAAAAATCTATGTTAGCATTTTTTATATCCTCCGACAAAACCGGAATTTTGTCCTGCTTCGGCGGACTCACATACAAAAGTCCCGGAAGAATCTGACGAAAAGAGCTTTGCGTAAAATCAACGTGCTTTGCCGAATCGATAATTTTATAGTTTTCGTCGCAAAGAATTATGTTTGAATTTCTGCCTGTAAGCTCCGCAATAAGGTGTTTTGTAGTAAGGTCGCCGAACTCGTTGTAAGATTCCACGTCAAAGCGTATAATCCTTTCAAAATCCGGCTGTAAAACCGCTGTGATTTTTCCACTGGATATGTGTTTTCGCAAAAGCATGCAAAACATCGGCGGAGTCTTAGGATTTTCCTTTGAAGCATCGGTAAAGTGTATCCGCGCATTGTTGGCGCTTGCGCTTATCACCAGTTTGTAATTTCCGGAAAGCGTTCTGATGGCTATAAGCAGCTCGTCCTTTTCCGGCTGATAAATTTTATCTATTCTTCCTCCGGTAAGCTTTGTATCCAGCTCGCCTACAATTTTTTTAACGCATATTGTATCAAAAGCCATAAATTTTCCTCCGTTTGCACAGCTTTTTATATATTATACCATATAAAAGCAATAAAATCAAAAAAAGAAGAGAAATTTTTCAAAAAAGTATGTTATTTTTGCAGAATATGTGATATAATACTTAGAATAATGGTAAAGTGGGTGAATTTTTGTGTTAAAAAGTATGACGGGCTATGGCAGAAATGAAGCCATGTCAGGGGGCAAAAAGATTTTGTGTGAAATAAAATCGGTAAATCACCGCTATTCTGACTATACAATCAAAGTTCCGAGATATTATGGTTTTTTGGAGGATAAAGTCAGAGCGTTTATTTCTGAATACATATCGCGTGGAAAAGTAGATGTGTATGTTGCTGTCGAAAGCTTTGCGGACTCTGATAAGGAAATTGTTCTGAATACAGAGCTTGCAAAAAGCTATGTTGAAGCCTTAAAAAGTATTCGCTGCACATTCGGACTGACAGACGAAATTAAGTCAATCGATATTGCCCGTTTTCCCGATGTGATTGTCCAGGAAAGAAAGGATGAGGATGAAGAAGAAGTCTGGTCTGCGGTCAAAGACGTGCTTGCTCCTGCCGCGGCGGCATTTGTCGCAATGCGCGAACGTGAGGGCGAAAGGATTCAGAAAGATATTGAAAACAGAATTGAATATATGAAGACTTTGGTTTCCAAAATCGAACAGCGCTCTCCCCAAACGGTCTGCGAATACCAAGACAGGCTTTATGCCAAAATTAAAGACCTGCTCCGTGATAAAGAAATTGATGATGCCAGGGTTCTTACCGAAGTGGCTATTTTTGCGGACAAGGTTGCAGTGAATGAAGAAACTGTAAGACTGGCAAGCCATTTTGAAGAGTTTTACCGGATTATCGGCATAAATGAGCCTGCTGGAAGAAAGCTCGATTTTCTCATTCAGGAAATTAATCGCGAAATCAACACCACAGGTTCTAAGGCAAATGATATTGAAATTGCAAAGCTTGTAGTTGATTTGAAGGCTGAAACGGAAAAACTGAGAGAACAGATTCAGAACATTGAATAAGGGGGCAAACTTATGCGACTGATTAATATAGGATTTGGCAATATTGTTCTTGCAAACAGGGTTATAGCAATCATAAGTCCGGAATCAGCACCGATAAAACGTATTATACGTGAAGCTGACGAACGTGGAAAGCTCATAAACGCAACCTACGGCAGAAAGACAAGAGCTGTCATAATTACAGATTCAGATCATATAATACTTTCGGCTCTACAGCCTGAAACGGTTTCAAACAGATTGAATCAGGAAGAGGAGGAATCGGAGGATGAGTAAGGGTTCGCTTTTCATAATTTCGGGACCGTCTGGTACAGGCAAGGGCACCGTCTGCGAAAAGCTTATTGAGAATGAAAACATTTTTTTGTCAGTTTCGGCAACAACGCGGAACAAGCGCCTTGGTGAAACAGATGGTGTTACATATTTTTACACCGACGTTGACAGCTTTAAGAATATGATTCAAAACGGTCAGATGCTTGAATATGCCATCTATAACGGAAATTATTACGGAACACCGAAGAAAGCTGTTGAAGATATGCTTGAGCATGGCAAAAACGTAATACTGGAAATAGAGCCGCAGGGCGCCCTCAAGGTGAAAAAGCTTATGCCTGAGGCGGTTATGATTTTTGTTTTGCCACCGTCAATTTCGGAGCTTAGAAATCGACTAACACAGCGCGGACGTGAGAATAGTGAAGAAATAGAAAAGCGCATAGCCGCGGCAAAATGGGAGATTTCACAGTCGCCGAAATACAATTTTGTAATTATAAACGATGATCTTGCAAGATGCGTTGGCGAAACACTGGAAATTATTAAATCAACAAATAAAAAGCAGCAGCTTATTGAAAGTCTGCTTAAAGAAATATAAAGGAGATATGCTATTATGATGATTAAGCCTGGAATCAGTACTTTGGAGAAATGTGTAGAGGATGGATGCAGATACATCCTTGTCACTATGGCTGCAAAACGCGCGAGAATGCTCGGCGCAGAGGGTGACGAAGCGGAATGTCTTGTCCCGTGCGATTCACATAATCCTGTTTCGATGGCAGTTACTGAAATAGCATCCGGCAAAGTGGGATACAAACCTATCGAGATGAATAAATAATTTCGGAGGTAGAATCCTTGATTGCAGAGGTTGTGGTTAATTATAAATCTAAAAGCGTCGACAGCGTTTTTGATTATACTGTGCCGGAGGATATGGAGAATACAATACAAATAGGCTCCTGCGTAACTGTTCCGTTTGGAAATGGAAACAGAGTTTTGGAAGCGTATGTCACAGCAATTAAGGACAGCTCAAATGCAAAAAAATTAAAGAAAATACTGAAATTTTCAAAAGACATTTGCCTGTTTAATGAAAAACAGCTTGAGCTTATTAAATGGATGCGCGATAAATATCTCGTGACATACCTTGATGCAATTCATGCAGTCACACCACCCGGAACAGGGGTTAATTCCGAAGAGTGGATTCTTTTGAAAAAAGATTCCGGTATACGTGGCGAAGTTGCTGCTAAAATCGTAAGAGTTTTACAGGATAACGGTGCGGCTATGGAAGTAAACCGTCTTATGGAGTTTTTTGACTCAAATATACGTCCGGCAATAGCAAGACTTGTAAAGAACGGTGTACTCGAAATCGAATACCGCGATACGCAGAATATAAAGGACAAGACAGTGCGCGTTGCTAAGCTTAATTTCGAAACCGAAGATACACCGCATATTATGAAGCTTCTTGAAAAAAGCAATGCCGCGGTTCAGGCAAAAATGATAGATATTTTGTCGGAATGTGATTTTTTGTCGCTGTCCGACCTTGTGCATTTTGCAAACGGCTCGTACAGTGCGGTACAGTCGCTTAAGAAAAAAGGCTATATAACTACCTTTGACGTTACAGTAACGCGAAATCCATTTTTAAATCTTCCGAAAAAAAAGACTTGTGCACCCAAGCTTACAGATGAGCAGGAGAGTGTGATTGCGCAAATAGCACCGTCACTTTCCAAAAAGTCATATTCGCCGTTTTTGCTGCACGGGGTTACCGGCAGTGGAAAAACCGAGGTTTTTATGCAAATTATTTCCGGGGCAATATCTGCCGGCAGACAGGCAATAGTGCTTGTACCGGAAATTTCGCTTACACCGCAGATGATATCGCGTTTTCTTTCGCGCTTCGGAAACAAAATCGCGGTGCTTCACAGTGGACTTTCACTGGGCGAAAAATATGACCAGTGGAAAAGAATAAAAAATGGGGAAGCCAACATTGTTATCGGAGCACGCTCCGCGGTGTTTGCGCCACTTGATAACATAGGAGCAATAATTATAGACGAAGAGCACGAACAAACCTATAAATCCGAAATGACTCCACGATATGATACTCACGAGGTTGCGGAATTTCGAGCAAGACAGTATGGATCTGTATTGATTTTTGCTTCTGCAACGCCGCTTATAACAAGCTACTATAAAGCAAAAAACAGGCAGATTCAGTTGCTTGAAATGAAAAACAGATATAATAAAACTATAATACCAGAGGTTGAAATTGTCGATTTGCGCTATGAGCTTGCAAGTGGAAACAAATCTATAATCAGTTGGCGACTTAGGGAAGAAATTGCAAAAAATATAGAAAATGGTCAGCAAACCATACTGTTTTTAAACAGGCGCGGATTTTCGACATTTGTATCCTGCCGCAGCTGCGGTTTTGTGCCTACATGTCCGAATTGCAGCATATCGATGACATATCATAAGTTTGACAATACGTTAAGATGCCACTATTGCGGACATTCAACGCCTAACTACAACACCTGCCCAAAATGCGGCAGTAAGTATATTCGTTATTTCGGCGGCGGAACGCAAAAAGTTGAAGAAGAAATTCACCGGCTGTTTCCTACAGCGACAACGCTTCGAATGGACATTGACACAACTGCAAAAAAGCATGCTCATGAAGAGATTTTGCGCCGTTTTTCAGAGGAAAATATTAATATCCTTATAGGGACTCAAATGGTAACAAAAGGTCTTGATTTTCCAAATGTTACTCTTGTTGGAGCGATTTCTGCAGACACACTTTTAAATATTGATGACTACCGATCCTCAGAGCGTACATTTTCGATATTGGAACAGGTTACCGGACGTGCTGGACGTTCGGACAAGCCCGGAAGAAGTATAATTCAAACATATTCGCCGGACAATAAAGCAATTCAGCTTGTAAAACGTCATGATTACATTACGTTTTATAATGAGGAACTTGCAGCAAGAAAAGCAATGTGGTATCCACCATTTTCCGAGATGGTTTCGGTCATATTTTCGGGTACGAGCGAAAACCTTGTCGAGCAGTGTTCGCGATTCTATGCTCGAAATCTTGACAAGCTGCGAGAACTTCCGCAAAAAACGCAAGTTATCGGACCGATTCCGGCGGCAATTTCAAAAGTTAAAAACAAATACAGATACCGGATTATAATAAAATGCGAAAACACCGATTTTATAAGCGGCATTCTGCTCGATGCGCAGCATATGTGTGCCAAAAACAAAAACTACTTTGATATAACTATTATTATAGATAAAAATCCAAATTCAATGGGGTGAAAAAATGGCATTAAGAGAA